>JAFZBJ010000027.1 GCA_017561835.1 Candidatus Saccharimonadota bacterium
ACGGTAAGCCGAGGTTTTCTAGAAACGCAAAAATCATGGATTTTGGCGAGTTTAAGCGGCCTCTTCAAAATGCCGTATTTGACGGTGTTAGTTATTTTCATTGAGTAGTTCCGGGGTAATCTTAATAATGTCGGCTACGACTTCTTCGTAGGTGGTGTCGTAAGTACGGAAGCCAGCGGCAAATGGATGACCGCCGCCACCGAAGTAGCCGGCGATTTTCTCGGCGATTGGGGCATCTGAGGCGGTACGAATTTTGCCGGTAACCTTGCCGTCTGGATAGGTCTTGATGGCTACGGCCACTTTTACGCCTTCTACGAGACGCATTTCTTCGAGAATGAGCACATTTGGATTGTATTCGTCGGAATATTCGCGGATGTCGTCCCATGGGATGAGTACGGTGGCAACTTGGCCATCGAGCGAGTATTCGATACGTTTGATGAGGTCGGCTTTATAATCGAGGATGCGTGGGGATTTTTTCATGAATTCGCGGCGCAAGTCTTCGAGTACGGAGACGTCGGCGCCGAGTCTGGTGAGCTCAGCGGCGGTTTCGAAAGTTTCGGCGGTGACGGAAGCACTAGTGAGACCCAAAGTATCTGACAAAATACCCTGGAAAATGGCCTCGGCAGCATCTTTGTTAATCTCAATCCCCTGTTCTTTCGCAATATGATAAATCAAATCGCAACAAGCTGGGCGATTCTCGATAATTTTGTCGTGTGGGAAATTTAGATCATCCTCTGTTTCGTGGTGATCGAGTACGAAAACTGGCGCGCTGTAGAGGCGATTCTTAATTGCGGCGTCATCGATGAGTTTTGAGAGCAAAATTTCGGCGGCAGTATCAACAATAATGTAGCCGTCGGCGCGGAAATTGAACTCGTTTGTAACTCTCGACCAATCTTTGAAGTAATGGAGATATTTTGGAATATCAACCGGGCAATATAGTGAAACTTCGTGGTCCGCTAGCAGATAATCAAGAGAAATTGCAGCACCCAAAGAGTCGCCGTCTGGGTTTTCGGCTTGAATAATACAGAGAGACTTTTTGTCTTTGATAAAATCTGAAAAATTTTGATACATATGCTTATATTATAGCATGCTTTTGCGCCCAGCCGGCGCCCGTGTTATAATAAGTTAATGAGACTAATGAAAGCAGATCGCAAATTTGAACGTTTTGAAGACGTTACTCCGGCGATTTTGCAAAAAGATAAGATTAAACTTTTGCTTTGTGACCTCGACAATACTTTGACCGAACGCCTTTCCAAGATTCCACCAGCTAAACTTGAAGATTGGATTAAGGCTTGCCAGGGTGCGGGAGTAGAGATCGTAGTGATTTCGAACAATGTGTTTAAAAAACGCGTGCAAGGTTTTTGTGAGCCTTACGGTATTCGCTGCGTATGGGGAGCCAAAAAGCCACTCAGTGTGTATTTGACTCAGGTGCGTGAAGAAGCTGGTGTGGCGCCAGAAAATACTGCCATGCTGGGCAATAAGTGGTCTACCGATATGCTGGCAGCAAAATTTGCTGGCATTAAAGCCTGGAAAGTTGAAGCTAGAACCAGTTTAGACTTAGATAAAGAAAGCTAAAATAAACAAAACCGTACAAGTAAATGCGGTAGAATCGATGCGGTCTAGAAAACCGCCGTGTCCGCCGCGGCCGCCAACCAAAATTTCGAATTTGTCGAGGATTTTGTTTTTGACGACGATTTCGCTAGAATCTTTGATGTCGAAACGGCGTTTGGTAAAGCTTTCGAGCAGGTCGCCAAACACGGCGAGCACTGGACAAAGCATGAACCATTGGTAACCGAGCAAATTGTTAGGATAAATTATGGCTGCAACCAAAGCTAGGGCGATTGCGATACCAATGAATGTTCCCTCCCAGGTTTTGTTTTTAGAAACATGCGGGAATGGGCGAGATTTTTTGAAGATTTTGCCGCCAAGTACACGGCCGCCAAGATAGGCAAACACGTCGTAACCGCAGACACCAAAGATAATTAAAAGAATCATCAAGGTGTCGCATTTGAAAATGAAAATTGGGCTAACAATAAGAAGCGCGCATAAAACTAGTGCGAGGAATGTAGGGAGTGGTTTGAATTTTTTCGTAAAGAAACTAATAAGTTCGATCAAAGACATCGCCGCAAAGAAGGCGTAAAAATATTTAAATGGTAGACTGTTGAAGAAAGGGATGCTAACGCAGGCAATAAGAATTAAGCCCAGCGCACAAAAGAATCTTATTCTAAAATTCTTATCCATAAGTTCATTATATCATATTTAAAGATTTGTACGGTTTTCGAGTGCGGCGCTCAAAGTGATTTGGTCGGCATAGGACAAATCAACGCCGAGTGGCAAGCCGCGAGCTAGGCGCGTGATTTTGAGTGCGTCAGATTTTTCGTGCAGCATTTTTTCAAGAAGAAGTGCCGTGGATTCGCCTTCGATTGACGGGTTGGTAGCCACGATAATTTCTTTAACGTCATCTTTATCGATGCGGTCGATTAGTTCTTTGATGTGAAGTTGGTCCGGTGTGATGCCGTCAATTGGTGATACGGCGCCGCCCAGTACGTGATAAGTGCCTTTGTAGGCACGAGTTTGCTCAATGGCATAAATATCAAGCGGCTCTTCAACTACAAGTATGGTAGATTTATCGCGCGAATTATCGCTATAAAGTGGCGAAACGTCTTCATTTTCGTTAATAAGCGCAAAAGTAACTGGGCAAAGTTTGACTTTGTCGTGCAAAACTTCTAGAGTGCTCGCAATATTTTTAGCTACATTAGAATTGGATTTAAAAAGGTAGTACGCATAGCGTTCTGCGGTGCGCGGACCAACACCCGGCAAATGGCCGAGCGCTTCAATCACGTTTTCGAGAGCCTCCGGAAGCATAGTTTACTCGTTTTAGAAGCCGAGGTTACCAAGACCGCCCATCAATGGTTTCATTTTGTCGGTGGCAATTTCTTGAGCTTTGGCAAAGCCGTCGCGCATACAGTTTTCAATCCAACGTTCAAGTTCGTGGATATCGTCTAGATCAACTTTTTCTGGATCAATAGTAACTTTTTTAACTTTAAGTTCGCCAGTAATTTGGACGACTACGGCGCCATCGCCGGCTTCGACTTCCACGATTTCGTTTTTGAGCTCTTTTTGGGCTTTACGAAGTTGGTTAATCATTTTCATTTGGTCTAAGGTCTGACCCATATTATTCTCCTTTTGCTGTATATAGATATATTATATCAGAGTTATCTGATTTTGCTGAAGTGATAATGCGAGAAAGTTTGTAGTTTGAAGTGAGATTTTCGAGTTTGCCGAGCGAGGCAAAATGGTCTAATTTTTCTTCTGGCAGTTGAGTGATAATTTTGATGTCGGAAGAATTTTCAATGATGCGATAAAAGGCGGATTTATTTTCTGGCACGAGCAAAGTTTCGTCGCTTAGGTTTTTGCGCACGGTTGTTAGTTCATTAGTAAAGCTATTTGCGAGATTTGGATTGTAGTGGTAACCAAAAATGTATTGGGAGAGACTTGGAATGAGGATAAGACCAAACAATATGATGAGTGGGAAGATGGCCGAGACCCTGGCGTATGGGTTTTCCGGGAAGAGGCCGTACCATTTTTCGAGGACATATTTGAGACTGTGGGCAGTCAAAATTGAGAGTGGCAAAATGAAGAAGATGATGGCGTTGGAATTGAACCCGGCGATGATGAGCGTAAAGACGATAAGTAGTGACGCAATTGAGTTACGTGAGGCAAAGAAGCCTTTGGTGGTTGAAAAGAGGCCGATTAATGCAATCGCAAAGGTTGGTAAGCTGATGAGCGGGGCCAGGAAGATACTTTCGACATTGGTTCGCCATGCGAGCAGTGGTTTTAGGCCGGTCTTGAGATTGTTCCAAAAGATTTCTGGTGAAAGATTTCTTGAAGCAAGTAAATCTGCGATCGTGTTGCCGTTATTAATGATATTCACAATTAATGCGGCGAGGCCGGAAATTGCAATGAGGCCGGTTAATATTAATGGAATTTTTGGTAACGATTTCAAAACGAAGCGAAGGTGTGGTTGAGTGATAGCGAATATCACACAAATGATCGCAAAGTAAATCATGTATGGCGTGAATACGGCCAGCAGTAGTGCTAGTGCGAAGATAACGCAAAATAGCGGCTTCGGTTTTTGCTCGCCTTGGATTTTGGAACCGAGCCAAAGTAGGAACGTTGGCCAAAATACTAGCATGATTAGTGGCGTACCTGAGCCGGCGAGATATAGGAATGGTGTAGATAGGATCACGAGGCAGGACGCCAGAAGTGAAACGTTGTTCTTGAACCAACGGTTGAGGAGTAAGATAAGTAGAACGCCAAGGAGTAGGCCAATGATGATGCTGGGTAGTTTGATACTATAGGCAGTAAGGCCAAAAATCATAATGGATGATTTTTGAAGTAAACGATAAGGCAAATCTACGATGTTACCAGTGATAGCGGAATCGAAATCTAGATAATATGAACTGGTGGCCGATTCGATTTCAGCTTCGGATAAGCCTTGTTGAGTGAAAAGCGGCAAAGTAAAAAGCAGGGTGACAAAAGCCAGCCCGAGTAAAATATAGCCGATACTAAAGCGATGACGGTACAAAAAGAGTTTTGAAATTGGTTTCTTTTTCACATCCATATTATAACACAAAAATAAACATAAAAGCTATGGGCTTTATTCCCTGGTTTGGTCGAGCGACATGAAACGAAGCAATTCTGGGTGGAAGTAGAGTTCGATTTTGCCGATGGCACCGTGGCGGTGCTTTTGTACGAGGAGCTCGGTAATATGAGTTTCTTCGTAACCGTCTTCGTTTTGGTGATAATAATCTGGGCGGTGCAAGAACATCACGAGGTCGGCGTCCTGCTCGATAGAACCGGATTCACGAAGGTCGGATAGCACTGGGCGTGGATCGTCGCGGCCGGTTACATTACGGGAAAGCTGAGCCAATGCAACGACTGGGATTTCGAGTTCGCGGGCGAGAATCTTGAGGCCACGGGAAATTTCGGTAACCTCCTGTACGCGGTTGCCTTTGTAGCGGTCGGAGCCAGCAATAAGCTGCAAGTAGTCGACAATTATAATGCCGATGTCATGATCGTGCATGGCACGGCGAGCTTTGTTTCTGAGTTCCATAATGGTCATTGAGCTGGTGTCGTCGATATAAATTGGGATTTCGTCCATTTCACCAAGTGCGTCGCCGATGCGAGAGAATTCTTCGTCGGTGAGGTTGCCGGTGCGGATGTTCCAGTTGTTGACGCCAGAAACGTCGGAAATAATACGGTCGATAATCTCGTTGGCCGCCATCTCCATCGAGAAAAAGAGCACGCCTTTTTTGTTGATGCTTGCGATATTATAAGCAAGGTTTTGCGCGAAGGTGGTTTTACCCATGGCTGGGCGAGCACCGATGATGATGAGGTCGCCCTTTTGGAAGCCGGCGGTCTTTTTGTCGAGATCATGGAAGCCAGTTTTTAGGCCGCGGAGCGCACCTTTGTTTTTGCGGAGTTCTTCGATACGATCAAATGCATCGGAGAGCAATTCTTCCATCGGTACGTAGTCGCTTTTAACGACTTTGTCGGAAACTTCAAATAGTTCTTTTTCGGCGGCGCCAATCAAATCGTCGACATTGGTGTCGTCTTCGTAGGCTTTGGCCGAAATCTCGGCGCCAGCTTTGATGAGTTTGCGACGTACGGAAGCTTTTTCGATAATGCCAGCGTAGGCTTTGGCGTGAGATGCGGTAGGCACAAAGTTAGTAAGCTCGGTAAGGTATGGTGCACCACCGATTTCTTTGAGTTGTTTGGTGGATTTTAATTCGGAAGTCAAGGTGAGAAGGTCGATTGGTTTGTGTTGGTCGTAAAGATTTGTAATGGCGCCAAAAATAATTTGGTGGCGTTTTTCGTAAAAGTCGGCTGGTTTTACAATGGTCAAAATCTCTGGCAAAACTTCGTCGGATAGCATGATGGCGCCGAGCAAAGATTTTTCGGCATCAATATCCTGTGGCGGAATGCGACCGTCACCAGATGCGGCGTTACCGGATTTTTTAGAAAGGGATTTTTCCTCCACTGTTTTTGACCTCCTCTGCTCCTCCCATTATATCAGATATTTTGGAAACAAGAGGGTCTTCTTTTGCGGAATTTTGAACTGGTTTTGCGATGACGATTTTGATGCCGCTCACTGCTTTTTCGAGTGTGAGTTTGTGAGCGTCCTTGTTTAGGCCATTGTAGGCGAATTTATTTTGCGGCGTGATGGTTAGGGTTTTGCCATCGAAGTTATAGGCTGATTGTTGCAAAAATGTAGCGGTTGCTTTGCTTTCCTGCTCTACAGCATCAAGAAGCTTTTCCCAGTCAAAGTCTTTCGATTCAAGCGCCTGGCTTTTTGCCGAAACAACAGGGGTTTCTGCCGGTTTTTCAACTGGTTTTTCTGCTGGCTTCTCTGCCGGTTTTGCAACTGGTTTTGGTACGGCAGCTGGCTTTGCAATTGGCGCAGCGACAACTTTTTGGAGATTCATTGTAAAAGCCGTCAAAAGTTTTGCTTCCGGGAATGGGGCTTGCACTTCTGGCAGTTTTTCGAGAAGTGGCAGGTATTCTAGTTTTGGATTCGCGATAATTTTGTTGATTAATTCTTCGGCGATGACCTCTGGTTTGACGCCAGAATCTAGTAAATCTTTGAGAGTGTCGGTAATCCCAGCGAGATCACCGGCTGCATAGCTTTCGAGCGCGAGGCTGAGCTTTTCATCTTCCGGCAGACCAAGGGCGTTGATTAACAACTCTTTTGAAATACCATCTTTTGACAGTGTGGAAACTTGGTCGAGCAATGACAATGAATCACGGAATGAACCGCCACCGCGACTGACTACGATCTTTAGAGCATCATCATCGATTTTGATTTTTTCTTTGGTGCAGACCTCTTTCAAAAAATCGAACATAGTTTTTGAATCGGCTAGCTTGAATGTGAAGGTTTGGGCGCGAGACGTAATGGTGACCGGTACTTTGTAAGCATCAGTAGTAGCCATGATAAAGATTACGTGTTTTGGCGGCTCTTCCAAAGTTTTAAGTAAGGCATTGAAAGCGGATTTTGAGAGCATGTGGACTTCGTCGATAATGTAGACTTTGTATTTGCCTTTTGATGGTGCAATGCAGGCTTTTTCGCGCAGTTCCCTGATGTTGTCGACGCCGGTGTTGGATGCGGCATCGATTTCTATGATGTCTACGTAATCATCTTCGAGTTCATATTTAAAGTCGTTGATAGCGTGGGCAAAAATGCGAGCCACAGAAGTTTTGCCGCAGCCGCGTGGGCCGATAAATAGATAAGCGTGGGAGATTTTTTGCTCTTTTATCGCGTTTTCGAGAATCTTCGTGACTTGCTCTTCACCGACAACCTCGGCGAGAGTTTTTGGACGATATTTACGATATAACGCTTTTCCCATTTGCTTTATTATAACACACCAAAAAACCGGGCGGACCCGGTTTTAAGATTACAAAGCGGCTTCAACTGCTGCCCAAGTGGCGTCGTCGTTCTTGGCTGGGATTACGACGGTAACTTGTGAACCTTCACGCAAGTGGAAGTAAGTGACCGAGGCGTAAAGAATTTGGTATTCTTTGCCAGCAACTTCTACAAAGTATTTGTCGTCGTGGTGGATGAGCGTGCCGATAACGGTTTTGCGCTCAACTGGGCCAATTTGCTTGTAAAGGAATTTGCCGTCTTCGGTGATAGTGAGCTTCATAATGTCACCTTCAACGAGTTTGGACTTCGATGCATAGTTTGCTGGCACTGGATAGTTTTTGCCATCTGGGCCGATCATGATTTGGCCGTCAAAAATGCCTTCGATAATTTTGCCTTCTGGGCCGGAAACGATTGTTTCGCGTGGGGCGGAGATTGTTTCGCCATCCCCTAAGATTGAAACTAATAATTCTTTGGCAGCAGCCAAATTGGTTTCAGCCTCGGTGATGAGACTGCGCAATCTTTTTATTTGTTTTTCTGGTAATTCAGACATCACCTCGCATTCCTGTCTAAAATATAGTATTGATATTATATTATATCTAAGGTGAGTTTATGTCAAGCATTTTAAATTTAAAGTTTTCCACCGTAAAAACATTGGTAAATGCAAAAGTGTTGTAAAAATTACATAGATTTTATGGAAGCCAATTAGTTTATTTTTAGAGACATCTTCTATTATGTTAAGAAAGTCATTTTCATTTAGTGGTTTTATAGAAGGTTTCTTTTAGTCTCTAAAAATAAGCTAATTGGCTTCCTTAAGACCTATGAATCTTTGAATACTTTTGCCTATGTTTTTTAGTGGGAAGTTTTTATTTTTCGTATAGGCCGGTGTGGCGGGTGCCGTCGTAGAGCATAGTTGGGATGCCGATGGCTCGGATTTCTTCTTGAACGATCTTATAGTTGTTTTGTAGAATTGTCGTAATTTCTTCTGAGCCCATTGTCTCGTGAATTGTGCTTATATCCTCTTCCGATATGCCATATTCTTTAGACCATTGGTCGAGCGTTGAGACAACTTCTTCTTTCTCCGCCTTATTAAATACGCTTTGGTATATTTCCGACGCTTTTCCTTCTTGTTCTTTCTTTCTCGTAAACACTCCATCTACGATGTACACACTAAGGTCGTTGTCGATTGTTTGTGCAGCGTAAATGTATCGCGCAATTGTTTCTGAGTTCTTGAACTTATAACCTCCCTCGGACGATTGGATTGGTAATACGACAATCTTTAGGTTATATTTTTCCATAAACCCGCCGTCTTTTTGGTTGTTATAGGATTTATAGCAAGCCGAGCATCCTGGATCTAGAATATCAACGGCAATTGGGGCATTCTGATTTTCATTTTTTACTTTAATAGTTTTTAAATCGAATTGTTCTGGGTCCCAGTTGCGGAATTTACCCGGGATTGCCCCAAAAATGTCGCCCCACTCCGTAAACCAGCGGCCAGTTGCTTCTAAAATATTGCTTGGCTCTTTTTCTCCGCTTAGATCACATTGTTCAGAAGTCATCGTACAGGCTGAAGGTTTGGTGACGTTGCAGGTGCCGAGGGTCCAGAGGGCGAGTAGGGATTTGATAGCTGTAAGGAGTGCCCAGACCGTGACGACTACGATGATGACGGAGACGATTTCCATAATGATGCTGAGAGGTTTGACCCACTTTGGGTGCTTGATGATGACTTTGCTTAAGACAGTGTTTTTGACGTCTTCTTTGAAGCCAGTTTCGCATTTTTGGAGGCGGACTTTTTTGCTGACGCAGCCCAATGCCTTTTTCATCATTTTAAGATAGGCTTTGCCGACTTCGCGTTTGAAAATCGAAACGATAGCCACAAAAAGACCGATCACGGCCAAAATAATAAATGCAGCTATACACACCATAATGTATCTATTGTATCACGCTTTTTCTTATTTCAGGATTTTGGATAAGGCGTTTTCGACTTTTTCAATGTCTGATTTTCGCGTATGATAACCAAGTGAAAAGCGAATGAGTGGTGGGAAGTGACAGACATGATCTAAATAGTAGTGGACGCAGAAGTAGCCGGTTCTAGCCATGATTCCCTCGCGAGAGAGAGCTTCGCCAAGCAGGTGCGAGTCCACGCCTTCTACGTAGAATGACATAGTCGGGTTTGGCTCGGAGTTAATTAAATGTACCTTTGGTGAGGATTTGAGAAAATCGAATAATTCCCTTGCGTTGTCCGCTAAATCTTGGTGGGCGGATTTTGGCAATTTGTTTAGCCAATCGAGTGCAGCGCCTAGACCCACGATTTCACCCCAGGCCTGGAGGCCAGATTCAAACTTGGTGTAGCGATGCTCGGCATTTTCGGCACTTAAGTAATACTTTTCTTTTTCGACGTCGTCTACCATGCCACCACCCACAAAGCCGGTTTCGATCTTATTCATCAAATCGTTTCGCCAGACGATAACGCCAAGTGATGGCGCATATAATTTGTGGGCGGAAAAACAGATGGCGTCGGCTTCGGTTTTGTGCAATATTTCGGAGCTGTGGGCCATGGCTTGGGCAGCGTCAATAATTATAATGCCGTTTTGTTTGTGAACTTTTTTGATTACGTCGTTGATATTTAATAGTTTGCGGCCATCAAAGTTACTGGCGCAGTTTACAACCACAACAGAATCGGCAAAATCATAATCCTCAATTGGAATAGAACCGTCGTCGTTTCGGCGCATTACTACGCGCTCGATTCCGAGACGTTTGGCAAAAGCGATGGTGGCAAGAAACGGTGAGTTGTGCTCGATTTCAGAAGTAAAAACTTTCTTAAATTCTGGTTTTAGTTGGTTCAAAATCAGGTTGATGCCGTACGTGGTGTTTAAAGTAAATGAAACTGTGTAATTTTTGGCTTTGAGTTTTAGAAAATCCAGGACTTTTTCTCGGGTGGCTTCGACTTTTTCGTCGGTGATGCGGCCCCATTTGTATTTGACGCGTTCGCCGCAGGAGTTGTGCTCAGTATAGTAGTTATTCAACGCTTCAATTACTGGGCGTGGTCGTAAAGATTGGCAGGCGCAGTCTAAATAAACATCATTTTCGCCTAAATAATCAAAATCATTCATGAGAATTATTATATACAAAAAATCTCCCAAGCGGGAGATTTTTTGTAACGAAATAGCTAACCATGTGCTTATTAAGCGAGCTCGACGGTTGCACCAGCTTCTTCGAGAGCTTTTTTCATAGCTTCGGCATCAGCTTTTGCAACTTTCTCTTTGACGGTAGCAGGAGCACCATCAACGATAGCCTTGGCTTCGCCAAGACCGAGGCCAGTAGCCTCTTTGACAGCCTTGATGACGGCGATCTTTTGAGCGCCAGCGTCTTTCAAGACAACGTCAAATTCAGATTTGCCTTCATCGGCAGCAGCACCACCTTCAGCAGCAACAGCAACAACAGCTGCGGCTGGTTCGATGCCATATTCGTCCTTAAGGACGGTTTTGAGTTCATTGACTTCGAGAACGGTCAAGTTGACGAGTTCTTCGGCCAATTTTTTGATATCAGTAGCCATAATTTAGTCCTTTTATTAATAAATTAATATTATTCGGTTGCTTTGTCGCCACGATTTTCGAGGCCAGAGACGATACCATTGACTCCAGAAAGGAGAGTATCGATAACCTGAGCGATGAGTTCGTTCTTGGTTGGAAGTGAGCCGAGGGTTTTGACTTCTTCGTCAGAAAGAGTTTTACCTTCGTCATTGAAACCACCAACGAGTTTCATTGCATCGTGAGTTTTAGCGAATTTGGTGAGAACTTTAGCAGCGCTGAAATCTTCGTCGGAGCCGATAGCATAAAGCAATTGTCCGGTAAGATTTGAAGTCTCGGTGTCTTTGTAAGCTGCAATTTCTTTCATCGCAACTTTAAGAAGGCGGTTTTTCACGACCTTGATTTTAACACCAGACTCGCGAGCGAGTTTGCGAAGTTCTTGAAGTTCTGCAACGGTCAAACCTTGATATTTTGCATAGGCGACCATTTTGGAATCGTTAAGAAGCTCGGTTAAATCAGCAACCAATGTAGTCTTTTTATCTTTTGAAATTGCCATAAAAAGTTCCTTTGGTTAAGTTTTTAATTAAAAAGGTTAGCTATTTGTTAAATAACGTCACCAAATTAAACAAGAATTTGCCTCGGTGGCATGATTAAAGGTTTCCCTCGCCACTGTCTTTGGTAACTTGAAACATTATATCAAAAAAGCCCTTGTTTTGCAAGGGCTTTAATGAATATCTAGTTATTAAAACCAGCCAGAGACAAAGGTGACGTTACCTTTGGAGCTGACACTAGCTCTGAGGTAACCACCATCGGCGTCTACCCAAAGGTAACCGCTGCCGGAGTTGCTTTTCTCGTAAAGAAGGCCTTTACCGCCAAGAGCTTCAGCAAGAGCGTCTACAGTGATGCCGCTTCTAACTTGATCTTTTACAGAGTTGTAGCCATCAAGATTGATACTGGAGTTCTTGTGAAGATCTGTATCGTAATCAATCGTAGCTCTAAAATAGCTGGTGCTGAATTCGATTGTTTCGCCGTTTGAGAACTCCCAGACGTATACGGTGTCGCTGTAATTGCTGACTTTACCTTCGATGCCGGTAAGTTCGTTGATGCTAGAAATTGTAGCGTCTTCATCGATCTTTTCGAGACATTTGAAAGCGTCACCACATTTGCTGATGCTGGTGTCGGCAGAAGAACCGCCGTTGGTATTGCCACCATTGTCTGAGCCACCATTGGATGCTGGCTTGTTGAGCATGAGGATTGCAACGACTACGCCGACAACAACTGCTACTGCTACGAAAGCAATGATAGCGATGAGGGCTGTTTTGTTTTGTTTGTTGCCACCCGTAACTGGGGCAACGGTTTGTGGTTGTGGTGCTGGCGCTACTGGCTCAGCGGCTGGAGCTTGTGGAGCTGCAGCTGGTGTTGGATTTTGGTCCATACATTCCTTTCTTATTTAATTAACGTGTTTAGTTGTTGTTACCTGGAAAATAGCGCCAATCATGGCGATACCAGCGAGGATTGGGAAATAAAGCATGGCTTTATTGGTAATTAATTCTGGGAATAAGCAGAAAAGTGAAACCGTGATGGCATAGGCGCCAGCGATTGCGCTAGCGGCGATGATGGTTGGCTTCATCAAGCGAACGCCGAGGGCGCCAGCAATTACGCCAACGAGGGCGGTGAGTACCAATGTGAGTGGTGCAGTACCGAAATAATAGATACCAATTACCATTACGAGACAGAAACAGATGCCTGCAACGCAAAGTTTTTCGATGGTGAACCCAATAAGCGAGAGGAGTAAGCCGCCACAAATTGGCAATAAGTGTTGCCAAAGATCGTTGGTTGCGATTTCTGGGAACCATCCGTTAATAGTTGGCATAAGGAACTGCATTAAGTTAAACCCTAGTAAGAACCAGAGAATAAAGAATGCGATTTTTTTAATCCGATAGCCGAATAAACAAGCTAAGAGACCGAGCACGATCATGAAGATCAACTCGTAAGTATTTAGTTCGTATTCCATAAGCTCATTTTAACATAAAAAATAAGCCCCGTGGGGCTTATTTTTAAGTTTTGTTTTAGTTATAAAGGTTTTCAACTGCGATGGATGGGCCCATAGTAGTGGTGATGAAAACAGATTTAATGTAGGTGCCTTTGAGTGAAGCTGGTTTTTGGGCTTTCAAGCTATCGAAGAAGGTGTTAGCGTTCTCAAAGAGTTTGTCTGCGCCAAAGGAAACTTTGCCAAGGCAGATGTGGACGATAGATTGCTTGTCGACGCGGTATTCAACTTTACCGGCTTTAGATTCTTTCACGGCTTTTTCAACATCCATGGTAACGGTGCCAGCTTTTGGATTTGGCATCAAACCTTTAGGACCAAGTAAGCGAGCGAATTTACCAAGTTTTGGCATGTAAGCTGGGGTAGAAATAAGAACGTCGAAATCAATTACACCTTTTTCGAGTTGCTTCAAGAATTCTTCATCTTCGGCGATATCGGCACCAGCAGCTTTAGCAGCCTTGCAGACATCAAGTGGGGCAAAGACGGCTACGCGCACGGTTTTACCATTGCCGTTTGGGAGGACGATGGTGGTGCGGATGTTTTGATCGGCTTGACGTGGATCTACACCAAGGCGAACGTGAGCTTCGAGGCTGGCGTCGAATTTAGCAGAGTTGGTCTTGATAGCTAGTTCGATAGCATCTTTAAGGCCGTAGACTTTGCCTTTTTCAACGAGTTTGGCAGCTTCTTGGTATTTTTTACCACGGCGTTCAATGCGTGGGCGGGTGATTGGCTTGGCTCCTGTTGGTTTTTCGGCGGCAGCTTTGTCGCTTGCAGCACGCTCAGCTTTTTTAGCTTGGCGTTCTTCTTCGGCTTTCACCTCTTCAATGTGTTTTTTAGATTTTTTGCCAGCTTTGGCATATTTTTCTTCAGTTTCTGGAGTTTCAACAACTTCTTCAACTGGTTGTTCAGTAGTTTTGACCTCTTCTTCGGCCATTTTGAATCCTTTCTGTGGTAGTAACGGGGATTTCCCCTCCCAACATGAATTAATAATGCG
>JAFZBJ010000028.1 GCA_017561835.1 Candidatus Saccharimonadota bacterium
AGAAATCACCAAGATCGCCAAAGAAAACCGCTGCGTTTTTGTGCGTCTCCGCCCACAACTCCTCGCCACCCCTGAAAACTTGAAGCTTCTAAAAAATCTCGGCCTTCGTCCATCCCCAATGCACCTGGCTGCTGAGCACACCGTAATTATAGATCTCACAAAATCCGAGGAAGAACTCCTTGCCGACATGCGACGCCAAACCCGCTACGAGGTAAAACAGGCCGCCAAACAGGGAATCGTACTCGAAAAGAGCAACTCCGAAGAGATTTTCAGAGAGTTCCACGCCGTGCAGCTCGAAACCGCCAAGCGCAAAGGTTTCATCCCGCCAAAACTCGAAAACCTTCTCGCCGAACGCGAAGCCTTTGGCGACGATGCAACAATTTACGTCGCCTACACCGCCGAACATGAACCAATCGCCTACGGCCTTATTCTAAAAGACCTCAACGAAGCCGAGTATTACGAAGCCGCTTCAACCGATCTTAACCGCCACCTGCCTGGCGCCTACGCCTTGATCTGGGAAGTCGTAAAAGATCTCAAACAAACCGATATCAAGCGCTTCAATCTTTATGGTATCGCCCCACCAAACCAACCACATCACCGCTATGCCGGCGTTACTACCTTCAAAACTGGTTTTACTAGCGAGAAAACCGAATACGTTCCGGCTCATGACCTCGTGATTTCCAAAGTTAAATATCTAAAAAACCTGGTGGTCGAAACCGCCCGCCGCAAAAAGAGGCACCTATGAACATAACTGATGCAACCGATCGCAAAGTTTGGGATGATTTTATCACCTCGCACGAAGAGTCTAACTTTTTGCAATCCTGGGACTTTTACGAATTTCATATCGCCCGCGGTAAAAAAGTTGTTCGCCGCCTCGCCGTTGATGACGAGGGCAAAATCCTCGGTGCCTACGCCGGCGTAGTCGAAACCGCCAAACGCGGCCGCTATTTGGCCATTGCCGGTGGCCCAATTTTGGACTGGACGAACAAAAAACTTATTCAAGCAATTTTTGACGATATCAAAAAAGCTGGGCAAAATGAAAAATGCGTATTCGTACGCGTCCGCCCACAGCTCGAGCTCTCCGATAAATCGTTGAAACTCATGCAAAGCCTCGGCCTCAAAAAGGCCCCAATGTATCTCTCGGTAGAATACGCTGGCATCCTTGATATCTCTAAATCCGAAGAGGAAATTTTGGCTGGCGCCTCACAGGGTTTCCGTCGCAAACTCCGCAAAGCCGAAAAAGCCGGCATCACCGTTGAAACTTCCACCGATCCAAAAATCGTCAAAACCTTCTACGAAATCGAGGTGGGGCACGCCAAACGCCAAAAGTTTGTCGCCTTTTCTGAAAGCTTTCTCACCAAACAATTCACCGCCTTTGCCGAAAATGGCGAAGCCATTATGTATACTGCAAAACTAGGGAAAGATATCTTGGCGCAAAACTTCATGATCTTCTACGGCGACGAAGCCTCCTATCACTACGGCACGTCGACAGATCTTGGCACCAAATATTCCGCCGCTCCACTTCTACATCTCAAAGCTATGGAAGAAGCAAGGTCCCGCGGCATCAAGCGCTACAACTTGTGGGGAATTGTCGGTACCGACGAAACCAAGCACCGCTTCTACGGCGTCTCCGAATTCAAACGCAGCTTCGGCTGTACAGAACTCAAATACACTCCTGCCCACGACCTTATACTAAATAAACCAAAATACCTCTTGAATAAAACGGTTGAGGGCATTAGAAAACATTTTCGTCACGTATAAAGAAGACTTCAAATAGTTTTTTCGAGGGAGTAACCTTGGGCTAGCGCCCTTGAGCGCTCCCGAGAAAAAAGCTATTTGAAGTCTCTTTTTGCTGCAAATGTGTTATAATAACCTTAAGCATTTTAATCAAGGAAATATTATGGCTCATATCAATAGAAGATTCATCGACAGGCACTGGCTTGTATTTATCTTTAGAGGCGCACTCGCGCTAGTGTTTGGTTGGTTCGCGCTCTTTAAAGGCGACATGTCCAATCTCCCACTAATCTTCTCATTCATCAGCGTCTATCTTCTTTCGATCGGTATCATTGATTCCGCCGGAGCCCTCTACAATTCCAACAAAAAACACGGCTGGGTGAACTCCATCGTCGATGCCGCTGTCGACATCATCGCCGCCCTCGTCCTAATTTTCCTTGCTAACAACGAAATCGTCTTCCAACTCATCGTCATTTCAGTCTACACCTGTATCTCGGGCCTTATCGACATCTTCCACGGTTTCATTTCTACCACCGACCCAACCGACCGCTTCATCCGCATTCTTGCCGGCTGCTGTGGTTGTATTATGAGCTTCGTCATCCTTAATGCGGGCAACTTTGAGCTGCCTACCTTCATCCGCTTCTTCGGCGTTTATGCCATCATCGTCGGTATCACCAGCATGATTTACGGCGTCCACAACCGCGCCCAAATCACCGAAGATTCTACCGCCAGAAAAGAAGCCGTCAAAAAATCCGCCAAAAAGCGCGTTGCTTCTAAAAAAGCTAAATAAGTGTTATAATTAAGTCTCAAAGGAGACAAATAATGAATTATAAAGCCCCAAAGAAGGCTATCATTACCGACGCTGGTTTTGCTAGCCGTTACTTACCTATCACTAAGACTATTCCAAAGGCTATGATTCCAGTTGGCGCCAAACCAGTAATGCAATACTGCGTTGAAGAATGCGCCAAAGCCGGCATCGAAGAAATTATCATCGTTGCAACCCCAAACTCGAAATCTAAAGAAATCTACGAGGATTTCTTCCATAATCCAGCCGATAATGTGCGCACTTTACTCGAAAAACAAGGCAAAGCCAAACGCTTTGAGCCAGTTAAAGAAATTTTGGAATTTCCAAAAATCACTGTTATCGAACAAGATCCAACCCTGCCTTATGGCAACGGTTCACCAGTAGCCTCGGCTCGCAAATTCATTAACGACGACGAAGCCTTCTTTGTGCTTTACTCAGACGATATGGTATTTGGCAACTCCGCCATTAAAGATTTGCTTGATGCCTTCAATGAGCACCCAGATGCCACCGCCATTATCGCCGGCCAGCTCGTGCCACACGAAGAAATCAAAAAATATGCCTCAATCGACTACGACAAAGAAACCACCGTACTCCGTGGCTTGGTTGAAAAACCAAATCCAGAAGATGCCGCTTCAGACCTCGCATCATACGGTCGCTATCTCTTAACTCCAGAAGTCTTTGAGTTCTTGAATCCAAATCACACCGGTCTCGATGGCGAGCTCTGGACTGCCGACGCTATCGCCAGCCTCATCCCAACCGGCAAAGTCTACGTCAAAGAAACCACCGGCAAATGGATGACCACCGGCGATCCAAAAAACTACTTCCTCGCACACCTTGAATATGTTCTCAAAAACAGCGACTATGCAGACGACGTTCGCAAATTTGTCGCTGAGAATTAATGTGATATAATAAGCATAAGGAGAAAATATGAACGTAGCAGAATGGATCTTAGTAGCATTTCTTAGTGTAACACTACTTATCTTTCTTATCCTTGGCATCGTTCTACTTATCAAACTTATTGGCATCACCAAAGAAGCCAAGAAAATCATCATCAAAGGTCAAGATATTGCTGAAAACGCCAACGGAGTCGTGGAGAATGTTAAAGACATGACTTCAATCGGCGGCATCGTCAAAACCTTTGCAGATAAATTTGTTCCAAACGAAAATAAAGGAAAGGAAAAAAGCGATGGGCAAAGAGAAGAAAAAGGGCGGTAAAGGAAAGTTTTTCCTTGGCGCACTACTCGGCGGTGTCGCTGGCGTATTTGCAGGCAAAGCCTTAGCAAAGAAGTCTAGCGAAACAAAAAAAGCTACTGCAAAACCAGCTGCAAAAACCGCAGCCAAGAAACCTGCAGCTAAACCAGCCGCCAAAAAGACAGCTTCCAAAAAATCTACAAAGAAAGCTTAATAAAAATCGCCCTACGGGGCGATTTTTTTGTGGAATTATAGTTGCGTTTTGCTTATGTTTATATTATTATAAATACAGAGTAAAGAGCTATTTGGCCCAAAACAAAAAGTGAAAAACTAACACAAAGGGTCAAACAAAAGTGTCAAAAC
>JAFZBJ010000029.1 GCA_017561835.1 Candidatus Saccharimonadota bacterium
CATTAAAAAATGCTATAATGCCCATATGGTAAAAAAGACTTTTAGTCTAGAAGAACTTAAAACTCTCCCAATCGAGGAGATTATTGACAAAATCAATCACGAAGATTATTCCTTGCTAAACTCCATCGGTGGCGATAAGCTTCGCCGGGAAATGGTGCCAATTGGCAAAATTTGCCGCGTAGTTTTGAATTATTTTTACCGCTCTAAAAAAGATGCAGAGAAAGACAAGAAAAGCATCAAACGCGCTCGCAAAAAATTTGCCAAAACTCTGCGTCGCATCGCGCCACTCAAGTGCCACACTAAAGCTTTTCCAAAAGCCGTGGATGAAGGTCTCGTAATCGGCTTCAACCATCCAAGCCTTGGCGAAGTAATGCGCATTTTATCGCTCAAATTCAGTATTTATCCAGATAAAACCGTGCTTTGGCCAGTCAACTTGCCATGGTATGAAGCTCTGGCAAAAAGTTACGACGACCTCGAGAAAGTTGGCATCATTATTACGCCAACCCTCACGCCATCCACTTGGAACAAGTTGCAAGTTCCAGAAGATTCACCATATTATCGGGTAATTTACGACCTTAAAAAGAACCTCAGAAACGTCTACACCAACCGCTCGATCGAAACCATCAAAAACCATGGCATGATTTTTGTCGCTCCAAGCGCCACGCGCCAAGCTACCGTTTTCAAAACCAGGGCCGTCTACGACAAAAAGGAAGACGTCATCCCAACCATGTCGATCCTCGCCATCAAGCTCTACCAAGATCCAAAAATCAACTGTAGTTTCTTGCCACTCGCCGTTTTGCCACCAAAACATGGCAATCGCAGCCTTAACCTCTTTTTGAAATACGAAATAATCCCAGCCGAGCCAATGACTGCCGAATATATCAAGAAAACCTACTTTAAAACCAAAGACATTAAGCGCCTAGACGGTTTCGACTACGAATTCCACCTCAAAATCGCCGAAAAACTCCCGAAAAAGTTCTGGTATTAATATTTACAAGCCTCTAGATTTTTGCTATACTATTGACAAGTCTGGTAACAGACTTTTTTTAATAAGGAGTAAACGTGGCTAAAATCACTCGTATCAAAGCTAGTGACCACCGCGAAGCCGAGACGAAAGAACCTTCGATCGTCCGCAAAAAGGTCGTCATTAAGGACAAAAAAGCCGACAAGGCAAACAAAAAAGCCCAGAAAGTCGAAGAAAAGAAAGCCAAAAAAGCCAACACCGGCAAAAAGCATTTTATTCTTTTCCGCCCATTCTGCGCAATCGGTCGTTATTTTAAAGAATCCTGGCAAGAAATCCGCCAAGTTCGCTGGCCAAATCGCAAAGCCACTTGGAAGATGGTGCTCGCCGTAGTTATTTACGCAGCAATCTTTGTAGCCATCCTCTTGCTTCTCGATTTACTATTTTCGTTTATCTTTAATAACATCTTAAAATAAGGAGAAATCATGGCAGTCAACCGTTACGACAACACCCGCGCATGGTACGCAATCAGCACCTACAGCGGTTACGAAGACAAAGTTGCCGACTCTATCAACCAACGTGTCAACTCAGTAGAGATGGCCGATAAAATCTTTGAGGCAATCGTGCCAAAAGAAAAACAAATCGAAATCAAAAACGGCAAGCGCAAAGTCGTAGACCGCAAAATCTTGCAAGGCTATGTGCTTGTTGAAATGAAACTTTCCGATGAAACCTGGTATATTATCCGCAACACCCCAGGCGTGACCGGCTTTATTGGTACTGGCACCCAACCAACCCCAGTTTCTGAAAAGGAAATCACCAAAATCAAGAAACGCATGGGCGTTGAAGATCCAAAATTCTCCGTCAAATACGAAATTGGCGAAGTTGTTTCCATCAATGATGGTCCATTCAAGGGCTTTGATGGCACCGTAGCCGAAATCGACGCCGCCAAAGGCAAACTCAAAGTCATGGTTTCTATGTTTGGCCGCGAAACACCAGTCGAGCTCGACGCTCTCCAGGTTAAACAACTAAACTAATCTTGACAAAACCCTACGTTTTCGCTAAAATAATATGCGTTACGTAAAATGCTTCTAAATTATTAATTAACGAGGATATAAAATGGCAGGAAAACAAGTTATTGGCAACCTCAAGTTGCGCATTCCTGGCGGTAAAGCTACTGCTGGGCCTCCGGTTGGTTCTACTCTTGGTCAATGGGGTCTTAACATGATGGATTTCATCAACCCATTCAACGAGAAAACCAAAGATTTCATGGGCAAAAACGTTATCGTCCACATCAAAGTTTACGAAGATCGTACCTTTGATTGGGTCTGCCTTGGTCAACCAGTTGATGATCTTATCCGCGAAGCTATCAAAATCGAAAAAGGTTCTGGTAAGCCAAACGTCGACAAGGTCGGCAAAATCACCCGCGCACAACTCGAAGAAATCGCCAACAAAAAGATGGATCAACTCAATGCAGTCGATCTTGAAGGCGCAGTTAAAGTTGTCGCCGGCACAGCTCGCTCAATGGGCGTCGAAGTCGTAGACTAATCAATTTGCCTTAAAAATAACCCTTCGGGGTTATTTTTTTGTTCCTCTTTAGATTGACTTTTTAAAAAATTTGTGCTATAATTATATAGTAGTTTTTACGTTTTTCATTAAACTTACAAGGGAGGTGGTTTAAAATGACAGAAATAAAAACTACATCTGGTTGTACCATGCTCGCTGATTACTCAGAGCTCGAAAGGTTACGTCGTGAAATAATAAATATTCACACGGAGCTAAACCGATTCGACACCCATAACGATGTCGTGCAGTGTTTAAAGTGGACAAAGGCTTGTAACCAGAAAGCGTTTGGAGTCAAAGCAACCAATCGAAGAGCTTTATTGGAAAACAAAATGATAAAGTTCCTTTCGAAATCAGCAACCGGCGCCTATCTTTATCTTCGGACAATTGATCTCTCCAAAACAAGAGATTTTCGTAAAGAAATTGAAGAGTTCCGAAACGATCCGGACTATATCACGATCCGGCATTTTCTCCAGAAAAGGAGAGTTTAATGTATGCCCGCCTACACGGCGGGCTTTTCTTTTTCCAAAAAATACAGTATAATATCACCCACTACACGTGTACTAGGAGGTGAAGAATAAGATGTTATACGTAGTAGAAGGGGATTATTATCTCCAACATAGCGAAATTTATTTCCTCAAAAATTCGCTACCTGAATACCCCGACGCGCTCGAAAGGGAGTCCTTTTACACAATTGATGACAAAACGCTTGAGAGCACACCGGACGATTTCGAAAAAGTCACTTCTCCTGAAGTGATAATGTGGCTGGGAACGCAGTCAACTTGGCTGCTCTTTGAGTCACAAAGCGCACCAACGTCAACCGAGCACCTTAAAGAAGCTGCAAAAAGGTTGAAAGACGACCTTGCATATGTCTACGAAGGGAAAGAATATGTCGAACTTAACTGGGAACAGCAACTCGAAAAGCTTAAAAGAAAGCACAAAATCAAAGCTATAAATAGAGTGCTCGAATCCAGAGAAGATCCTAAAAAAGCAATCCTTTACCCGGCAAGCTAAATCATCAACTAGATGGCCCACCAAAATGGTGG
>JAFZBJ010000030.1 GCA_017561835.1 Candidatus Saccharimonadota bacterium
AAATTTCGCCGTTCAAAGTTTTAGTTAACTCATTCTGAATCAAAGCAAAAAGTTTTTCAGCGTTTTCGATGTTGACTTCGCCGTCAAAATCCCAGTAAGAACTGTGAGCGTTTGATGCTACCGAGCTGCCCATGCCATAAACTAAGCCTTGCTTTCTGGCGGCGCCAAAAATCTTGGAGTTGGTGGTGCCATTCAAGATATGGTTCAAACAGTTCATTGCAAAAACTTCGTTTGGTTCGAGGTGGCGTGGAGTAACCATTGAAAAACCAAAGGTCACGTTGGATGCGTCTTTTCTACGAATCGCAACCGCTTCGGATGAATGGAGTTCGTCGCGCGGGATTTCAAATTTTTCGCCTTCTTTCAAATTCCAATCCTCAAGCATGCGAATGATTTTGTGTTTGCGGCCGTGAATTTTGCCAGCAATAATAAAATGCATGTTTTTGGCGGTGTGGGTGCGGCGGTAGTGCTCGCGAATGTCTTTGAGCTCGATATTTGGAATCGTTTTAATACGTTCGGACAAATCTAGAATATCTTCGCCCACGGCTTTTTGCACGCGTGGCCAAAGCAAGCGGTAGTAATCGTTCATGTAGCCGGTGAGTTCGGAACGCACGTTGCCCTTTTCGGATTTGAGTTCATCTTCGTTGAAGCTTTGTTCGCAAATTGAAATACGCTGCAAATCCATGATGCGATCCCATTCAAAATCAGCGCATTCAGTTTCGTAGCAGACGGAAATATCAGAGGTCCAGGCGTTGTGATAGGCGCCGTTTTTGGTGAACTCAGCTTCAAAAGCCTGCTCGTCCTTGTATTTGGAATTGGCGCCAAAAGCCAAGTGCTCTACCACGTGAGGAATTTCGTAAAGTTCATGATTTTTGGCATAGCGCATGCCGGCGCGGAACTGAATGCGCGTAGACATCACGCTGGCGCCCGGGATATCAATAAGAAGCCCAGTTGCCCCGTTTTTAAGCTTGATTTCCTCGACTGTGTGTTTCATAAATAGGTTGGAACTATTTGCGGCCTTTTTTCTTGTTTTGGCGAGCCTGTTTTTTCTTCTTTTTTGCTACGTTAGCCTTTTTCTTGCGAGCGTCTGACGCGGCGGTAGATTTTTCTTTCTTAAATTCAGAATCTAGGTTTTTATCGCCTTTGCTGATTTCATTGACACCTTTTTCGGTAGAAGATTCAGCCATCTTGGTGAGTTCGGTGTCGTATTCTTCGCCATCTACCACGTTTTCAGCGCGAGCTTCGGCCGGAGTGATAGAGAGAAGGATCTTTAAGACTTCTTCGCGGAGGTTGCGTTGCAAACCGTCGAAGAGCTTTTGAGATTCAGCACGATATTCTACGAGTGGATCACGTTGGCCAACAGAGCGCCAATGGATACCCTCGCGGAGATGTTGCATGTTTTCAAGGTGTTGCATCCACAAAGTATCAAGCACTTTAAGGTAGACTTCGCGTTCAACTTTGCGCATAATGTCTTCGCCAAATTCCACTTCTTGTTTGTGGTAGGCCTCTTCGATGGCAGTAAGAGCGATTTTGGCGCGCTCTTTTTCTTTGCGCATGAGGCCGATTTCGTGAATCAAATCATCATCAAGGTTGAAAACGGCTTTGAATTCTTCGTCGAAGTGTTTGTTGACGCGGGATGAAAACTCGGTCAAAGTTTCGGCTTCTACGGTCATCAAGCGTTTAATTTCGTTGAAGATATTTTGGCCTTCAAGAATCTTGCGGCGCATCATGTAGACGACTTTGCGGTGACGGTTGATCACGTTATCGTATTGCACGACGTTCTTACGGGAGTCAAAGTTGAAACCTTCGATGCGTTTTTGCGCAGCTTCAAGCGTGCGACTAATCATCTTGGTTTGGATTGGGGTGTTTTCGTCGACACCGAGGCGGGTCATCAACATCTTAATGCGATCGCCTTGGTAAATACGCATCAAATCATCTTCACAAGACACGAAGAATTGAGTGGTGCCTGGATCGCCCTGACGGCCACCACGACCACGGAGCTGGTTATCAACGCGGCGAGAATCGTGACGTTCGGAACCGATCACTACAAGGCCGCCGAGCTCCTTGACGCCTTTGCCGAGCTTAATATCGGTACCACGACCAGCCATGTTGGTAGCGAGGGTGACGGCGCCTTTTTCACCGGCTTTGGCGATAATTGCAGCCTCACGTTCGTTGTTTTTAGCGTTCAAGATTTCGTAGCTAATGTGTTGTTCGTCGAGATAACGAGCGATTTCCTCGTTGTTTTGAATCGAGCCAGAGCCCACCAAAACTGGTTGACCTTTGGCGTGATATTTCTTGATTTCCTCAGCGATAGCGCGGAGTTTGCCGGCCTTGGTTTTGTAAATCAAATCGTCTTTATCGACGCGGATGATTGGACGGTTAGGTGGAATTTGAATTACGTCGAGTGCGTAAATCTGTTGGAATTCCTCAGCCTCGGTAAAGGCAGTACCGGTCATACCGGAGAGCTTGTGATAGAGGCGGAAGAAGTTCTGGAACGAAATGGTAGCAAGAGTCATGGACTCTTCTTTGACGGCTACACCTTCTTTGGCTTCAATAGCCTGGTGGAGACCTTCGTTGTAGCGGCGGCCTTGCATCAAACGGCCAGTGTGCTCATCAACGATAATCACTTCGCCGGAATTGGTAACCACGTAATCTTTATCGCGCTTGAAGATAACTTCGGCGCGAAGCGCTTGCTCCATGTGGTAAACCAGGCGAGTATTTTTGGTGGAATAAAGGGTCTCGACGCCCAAAATGTTTTGGACTTTTTCAATACCGGCGTCGGTCAAAGTGACAGAGCGGTGCTTTTCATCCAAGATGTAATCATCTGGGGTGAGGCGGCTCGCGATTTTAGCAAATTGATAGTAAGATTCTGGGTTGTCGCCAGCTGGAGCAGAAATGATGAGTGGGGTGCGGGCTTCATCGATCAAGATGGAGTCTACCTCATCCACGATGGCGAAGTTGAGTTCGCGTTGGCGGAGGTATTGCACCTCGGAAGTCATGTTGTCGCGGAGGTAATCGAAACCGAATTCGTTGTTGGTGCCGTAGGTAATATCGGCATTGTAAGCCTCTTTACGAGTGGCAGGTTTGAGGTGGCGGAAACGCTCATCATCGTGTTCTTCGTTTTCGTAGTTTTTATCGTAGACGAAGGAGGCGTTGTTGATGATGACGCCAACAGAAAGGCCGAGGAAGTCAAAGACTGGGCCGTTCCAACCGGCATCACGTTGGGCGAGGTAATCGTTGACGGTGACTACGTGCACGCCGCGGCCAGAAAGGGCGTTGAGGTAAGCTGGCAACATGGCGACGAGAGTCTTACCTTCACCAGTTTTCATCTCGGCTACGTTGCCTTCGTGGAGAGCGATACCACCGATGAGCTGTACATCAAATGGGCGCATTTTAAGAATACGCTTTGAAGCTTCACGCACTACGGCGAACGCTTCTGGCAAAATGTCGTTTAAGGCTTTTTGATCATCCTTTGGAGCTTTTTTCTTGGATTTTTTGGCGGATTTAGTGGCTTTTTTGCCCTTTTCGCTTTCTTTTTTGGCATCAGCGGCGAGCTCGGCTTCTTTCAAAGCCTTTGCAAGACGCTTTTTAAAGATTTCAGTCTGACCGGCCAATTCTTTGTCGGACATTTTTTCATATTTTGGCTCTAACTTGCCAATTGCTTGCGCCTGTTTCCACATGCGCTTCAAGATTTTCTTTTGAGCATCACCAAAAATACCTTGCAAAAACTTGGTTAATGCGGTCTTGTCTGCCAATTTGTCTGTCGGCTTCTTTTCTTTAGCCTTTTTGGCCTCTTTAGCCTTCGCGGCAACTTTTGCCTTCGCCATAAACAACTAAACCTCCACAGGATTATTTAATTCTTATAATTTTAGCACACTATTTTCTCTTAATAAAGAGATTTTTGAAGCTTTTCTTCTTGAGATGCGGGGTGACATCGAGTTTGTAACGACGGATTTGTCCGGTGAGCTTGGCTTCGACTAAATCAATGCCCGCAAAGAGGTTAGTACATTCGTCTTTGGCGGCGAGAACCTTGCCACCAGGAATATCCATAGCCACAGATAGGTCGAATTTTTCGCCGTGGGCGCGTTCGGCCTGGGTGACGACGATTCTAGCGACGACGTCTTTTTTGGAACCGCGTGGCAAATATTTGTCGAGTTTGCCGATGCGTTTTTCAGCGTATTTTTTGAACGACTCTTCTACTTTGTAATTGCTACCGCTGATTTCGATTTTTTCAATCATTTAGATCTCCTCTCTATTATTTAGATACGGTTTCAAAACTTCTGGAACTTTGAGCTTGCCACCCTCCTTGGCATAATTTTCGATGACGGCCACCATGGTGCGAGCCAAAGAGACTGCGGTGCCGTTTAAGGTATGCAAAACTTCTACCTTGCCATTTTCGCGACGGACACGAATGTTGAGGTTGCGAGCTTGGAAATCAGTACAGTTGGAGCAGGAAGTGAGCTCGCGATAGGTTTGATCGACTGGGGACCAGTACTCGATGTCGTACTTTTTGGCAGCTGGAGCACCTAAGTCGCCCGCGGCAATGTTGATGACGCGATACGGAATGCCAAGTTCTTGCCAAATTTCTTCCTCAGTGGCGCGAATAAATTCGTGCATTTCTTTGGATTTTTCTGGCAAACAGAAAACGTACATTTCGAGCTTGTTGAATTGGTGGACGCGGAAGAGGCCGCGCGTGTGTTTACCAGCGGAGCCGGCTTCCTTGCGGAAACAGGCAGAGTAGCCAGCGTACATTAAAGGCAAATCTTTTTCGTCGATGATTTCGTCGGTGTGATAGCCGGTGATTGGGATTTCGGCGGTGGCGATAAGCGCTAGGTCTTCGCCTTCAATGTAATATTCGTCGGATTGGTCGGAAGTGCGTGGGCAAAAGCCGGTGCCTTCAAGGGTCTTAGACGATACTAAATCTGGCACGGTCATAAAGGTGAAGCCTTTTTCGAGGACTTTCTTAAGGCCAAATTGGAGCAAAGCGTTTTCAAGAAGCGCGAGTTCGCCCTTTAGATAGTAGAATTTGTTGCCGGCAACTTTGGCGCCGCGTTCAAAATCTACCCAATCGCGAGAAACGGCGTAATCGAGGTGGTCAACACCTTCTGAGGCTGGCTTTTTGCCACCCCAAGAGGCAACTTCAATACTGCATTCTTCGCCGCCGAGTGGCACATCGTCAAAAATGATGTTTGGTACGGACTTCATTGCGGCCTTGTAATCGGTTTCAACTTGGGTAAGCTTTTCTTCGAGCTCAGCAAGTTTGGTTTTAACGTTTTTACCTTCTTCGATAAGAGCTGGATCAGGTTTGCCGCCCTTCATTTGGGCAGCGATTTGATTGCGGGTTTGGCGCAAGGCCTCAACCTCGCCAAGTACTGATTTTCTAGAGTCATCAAGGGCAATCACGTCGTTAATGTTGATTTTGTAGCCCTTCTCTTTAATCGATTTCTCGACAAGGGCTTGGTTTGCGCGGATAAAATTGATGTCTAACATACCTATATTATACCACCGTTGCAGGGCTATTTAAATAGGTTTATATCCGTATGACTAATTAGTTTTGATAACTCTAACTTTTTGAAAATTTTTGCCAGTTAGCCCAATATTAACGTCTTCCCATTCGCATGGAGTTTCTTCGAGCTGTTTTGGCGAGAGAACAATCATTTTATAAGAATCTTCGCTCGGCTTCAATGCGCCTACTCCTACCCAGAACTTTGCAATAGAAGACTTTGTCGTTCCTAAAGAAATCGTGGTCCCAGATGGGAGTGGTTGGTTAAAAACCAAAATCTTGTCAGGACGATTTTTGTGATAACCGACGGCGCCTTTTATTGCTAAATAAGCATCGTGAATTCTGTAAATTTTTTCACGCCAATTTGGGTCATCGGTTTGCCCATCAGTTGGCCTAACGTTTAGCTCGACCATTCTTGCGCCATCGTCTGAAAGTTCTGGCATAGGAGTTATTTCTAATTGTTTCTCGAGTGCTTGGTCAAAATCCTCACGAGAGGCGAACCGTGAACCAACAGTGGTGATCGTCATTTTGAGATTCTTTGGTTGATACGGCTTCAAAAAATCTAAGAGCTTTTGATAAGAATCAATGTAAGCCTTAACTTCTTCCGGTTTGTAATTATCCAAAATTTCTACGATATAGTCATCAACAAAGAAATCAAACCAAACGCCAGGTTTGTATATCTCGCAAATTGGTTTTACATACTCAGAATAATAGATCAAAGAAAACAACTCTGCCCAGTCTACTTCAGGAGCTTCTTCCAGACGCCATAGTTTGTAGGCCCCATGGAGAAAAGTCAAATTAATAGGTTGATTTTTCTCAACACAGTAGTGGACAGACTCTTTGATATGGTTAATCAAACTCTCATTTGCTGAATACTTGCGAAATTTTTTCGAGAGCAACAAATGCACGATTTGCACTTCCAAATCATCTTCGGGCTGGGTATTGCTCGGAGTTTTTAGTTTAGTGAGTTTATCTTCGATATATTGCTTAGCATTCATAATTTCTGGAGATGCGAGATGGTCGCTATGCCATCGTCGTAGTCTTGCCGACTACCACCTGCTCTCGGTCATCGCATCTCTTACATTGTATCACAAGACAAAAATCAAAAGCCTGCTTGTTTATACTAGGCCATCAATTCAAATAGTTTGGCCCAGTCTTCTAGTGATAAGTCTGCTGGGCGGGCGTCTGGATTGAGGCCGAGTTGCTCAAAGATAGCTGAGATTTCAGATTTTGGCTTGAGGTGGGAGAGGTTGGCGAGGAGTTTCTTACGCGGGGCGATAAAGCCGAGTTTGATCAGCTTAAAGACTTCATCTTTAATTTCTGGGTCTTTTGGCGTCAAAATAATGATTTGGCTGTCTACCTTTGGTGGTGGGGTGAATTCGTCCTTTTTGACCACTGGGCCAAGAGCGACCTCGGCGCGGTTTTGCACGAAGAGACTGAGCATGGTTTGGCGGCTGTCCGCGATGCGCTCGGCGACTTCTTTTTGGATCAAAAGCACGATAACTTCTGGGCGATTTTCGGCGGTTAAGAGTTTTTCGATGATTGGGCTAGTGATGTAATACGGAATGTTGCCGGCTACCGCGTAAGGTTGCGGCATTTTGCTGAGGTCGAATTTGAGGAAGTCGGCATTGATGACTTCGAGATTTTTGCCTGGGAAGGATTTTGGTAGGTTGTTTGCGAGATTTTCGTCAAATTCTACGGCTATGACTTTTTCGAATTGCTTTAAGAGTGAGCTCGTGAGGGTGCCAAGGCCTGGGCCGATTTCAAGACAAGTCTCGGATTTGCCCTTAGCGAAGGCGGCAATTTCGTTTAAAATTTCACGGTTTTTTAGCCAGTGCTGGCCGAGAGATTTGTTGTTTTTGAGCATTTAAATTCCGTTTCTGTTAGTCCAGTCGGTGGCGATATCGAATTGTTCTGGGTTTGAGAGGGCGAAGGTGCCGGTATCGTAGACTTTACCTTGGCCGAGGCTGGTTTCGACGATTGAACAGCGTGGGTAACGGTTTAAGTCAGCGGCCACCAAAATGTAGCCGTCTTGGTCGACTTTAACGCCATCTTCGCGAACGTGGTAAGTGCCGCCGCCACAGAAGCCCATCACGCCGCGCATCGGCAAGTCGTAGAAGGTTTCTTGGCGCTCGATTTTGGTGCCATCAGGCTTGGTAACAGTGTAAACATTGCGACCCATCACGGCGGTGAGTGGATGGCGCTGGATTGCGCTAGCGCCCACGGCCACGATACGTTCAACCGGCTCTTTGATGACGTTTTCATTTAGAAGTATACGGGAGATCTCGACGCCATCCACCGAGAGAACTTTGTAGACCTTATCTACGCGGCCTACTTCGCCAAGCTGGCGCACGTCAGTGGTACCAACCGGGATATTGTAATCTTTAACTTTCTTTTCGGTGTACGGGATTTCTTCTTCAATGGTGACTACCTGGCCGCCGTTGCGGTTGATTCTGTAGGTGGTGGCGATACCAGATTCAAGGAAGGAGGTGTTCGGCACGAGCTCAATTTCATCGCCATCATAAACGGTGATGCCGGCACCCACCATGATGCTTTTGGCGTCGTGGCTAGAGGTCATGGCGTAGGTTTTGGCGATGCCGTCGATCAAAATAACCGGGTAGGCCCGGTAAATATTGATGTAAAAATTATTAGCGTCGATCTCGGTATCAAGAGCTGGCTCAACGTGGTCGGCATCGTTAATCAGGATTTTGGCGCGTTCAAGAGCTTCACGCACGGTATGTGCGGTGGTTTTAACAGTTAATTTGGAATCTTCATCGTAAAAAGTCACAAAGTGAGCACTGCTAACCGTTTGTGGTTCATCTTCGGCGGCGTTAGCAAAAACCTTGCTGAGCTGAAAATGAGTAAAGGCAGCCACGGCCGCCATAACGGATATCACAGTGCATATAGCGAGAACAGTATCAAATCTTCTAGAAAGTCTCATACTATATGGAATTATAACTTAGTTTAAATAGAATTTCTAGGCGGTTTACCAAAATAAGTCTACACTCTCCACCCTCAGACTTGAGCCGCTCTCAACGTTTGGCTCGGTTCAAATCTACTTTAATTTTAGCATAGGCAGAATGTCTGTCAACATTGATTTTAAGATTTTTTATGTTATAACTTATGCTTATTTTACAGGGGTGGAAGGCGTAAAACTCTTTACTTTTCGCGCAATTTATGCTATAATAAAAAGATAGAATATTCATAAATCTTGTGCTAAAATAAAAACATAAACGTGGAGGTATATGAAAAAACCGAACATAGCTAAATGGCTGGATGGTTTCCCTTTGGCTGGTAAAGGAATTCTTTTGGCGTTTCATGAAAAACGCTTCGTGATTAGCTTTATTATCGCCTTTTTCTTTTTTGGCACTTTGATGAATTTACTTAGCGGCGGATTTTCGAAGTTTCAGCTGATGGGTGTGCTCGGTTTCCCTGCCAATATGCAGATTATCGGCGACGCGTTTCTTGGCGTGTTTGGCTACAGGCAGCCGTTTCTAGATTGGCTTTTTGAATTCTTAATCGCGATTTTGCAAGGTATTTTGATCGGCCTCGTGGTGCTTTTATGGAAGAAAAAACAGAGCGAAAAATCCTCCAACTCGGCTAATGTCGAGAAGGCCGGTATCGTGGCTGGGCTGATTGCCCTAGGAGCTGGCTGTCCAACCTGCGGCACCACCTTACTCACACCTCTGCTTGGCACCCTCTTTTCTACCAGCGGCTTCGCCGTTACCGGCGTGGTTTCACAGCTCGTTACCTGGCTCGCTATCATTATCGCCATTCTTTCACTTCGCCGCATCGGTGAAGAAACCTATGTTATAATAGTTAACGAAAAATATCTAGCAAAAAAGGAGGCTCGTGAGAAAAGCGCTTAGAATTGTTGCTCTTGTGGCTGTCGTGATTGTGCTCGGCGCGGCGATCGCAAACAGCATGGTTAAACCATCCAGCAGCAGCAAGGTTTGGAACAAAGAAATGACGGTGGGCAAGGAAGACGGCAAAAACTTTTTTATAATTTACTCTGATTTAGTGTGCCCATACTGTGTGGCTTTTGAGAACGCCATCGTGGATCACGAGGAAGAATTCGAACAATATCTCGAGGATAACGATATTTTGTTAGAGGTCCGTCTCAGCGAGTTTCTATACGATTACGGCGAAACTCGCCCAATCAACTCGCGCTACTCGGCCGAGGCCACCTACTGCGCCAAAAACGAGGGTAAGTTCTGGGATTACTACAACAAGGCCATCAAGACCGTGTGGACAGATTACTTTGAGGGTAGCGGCAAGTCCGCAGCCGAAAGCATGAGCAAGCTCGGCAAGGATTACTGGATTAGTATTGGTAAAGAAGTTGGTCTTGGCGATAGCTTCGAAAAATGCGTCCGTGACGACGAAAGCCTAGATGAAGTAAAGAAAAACACCGAGAAAACCGCCAAAATGGTGAACGGCGGCATGCCATACTTCAAGTTTAACGAATTCGCTACCTCTGGTTTCGACCTCTCTTGGGGCTGGGAATACGTTTTGTACTACTTCGAAGCTGGGCTCGAGAGCTAATTTGCATTTAAAAATCGCCGGTTTTATTCGGCGATTTTTTTAGCTTCAAATAATACGGTTGGCACCGCTGGTGGCGGGGTGAAGTCGGTTGGCTTTAGGGGTAAACGAATTTTGGTCTGGTAGCTTTGAATTAGTTTTAGGCCTAGCTGCGAGGTATAGTGACGCTCGGTGTTAAGAAGTTTCAGGGCAAATTGTTTTTGCAAAATCAGATAAAACGATTCTGGTGGATTCTCAGCTTCGATCAACTTGTGCACTATAGCGGAGCTAAGATGGAATGGCGGGTTGCTAAACACCTTATACGGCTCGCTTGGCAGCTCCATCTCGAGGAAGTCTTTTTCTACCACCTGGACGTTTTCGATGTTACGCTTGGCCAGGTTTTCGCGTAGTTTCATAGCGGTGGCGTGGTCTGGCTCCACAGCAATCACCTTGCGAACGCGCGCCGAAAGTGCGCTTGTAATCACGCCCGAGCCGGCACCAATCTCGATCACGAGGTCGCGCTTTTTAAGGTTAGAGTGGCCGATCAAAATCAAAGCCAGTCTAGGCGAGCGCAAGAAATGTTGAGATAAGGTAGGATTTCGCATACTAAATATTAAGTGGGGCAACTTCACCGGTGGCAAAATTCTTCACCGTGAGGTTACTGGAGGCGACTTCGTCACCGCCGATCACGACGCCGTTTTTGGCGAGTTTGGCAGCGTAAGTCATCTTGTCGCCGAGCTTTTTGTCGCTAAAGATGATATCTACAGTTTGGCCTTTTTCGCGGAGTTTAGCGGCGAGGTCGGCAACAAAGGTGTATTCGTTTTCGGAGATAGGAATCAAACAGTAATCGATCAATTCCCCGTCTTGACTTTTTATCAAATTATTTTCAGTTAGAACATAATATAGCCTAGTTAGTCCAATCGAGCCGCCCACACCTGGGAAGGTTTGGTCGGTAAAGTTGCTGGCGAGGTTTTCGTAGCGGCCACCGCCACCCACTGAGCCGATACCTTTGTAATCTGGCAGGCAGAATTCAAATACGGTGCCGGTGTAGTAATCGAGCCCGCGAACAATCTTCATATCGCCCTCAATGTTGTCACCGAAGCCTTGTGCGGCCACGAGACCAAGAGTAGTGTCTAGCTCGTTAACACCAAGCGAGAAGGTTTCGTTCGTGACGTTAAGATCGCGGAGAGCCGGGATCACATCTTCGCGTGGGCCATGGATTTCAATAAAGCTGAGGATTACAGCGATTGCCTCATCGTTGATGCCAAGGTTTTGCAAAGCCTCGCGGCTAGCTTCTGCTGGCACTTTTTCAGCGTGGTCGACAACGTCAAAAATCTCTTTTGAAATGTGGGAGAGGCCAAGAAATTCGAGTAAACCGTTCAAAATCTTGCGGTTGCTGGTGCGAGCCACCACCTTAGCGGTAAGAAAGCTCTTGTAAGCGTCAAGCAAGGTAGAAATAATTTCGGCATCGTAGGCTAAAGAGAGTTGATTGCGGCCAATAATATCGATATCACACTGATAAAACTCGCGGTAGCGGCCCTTTTGTGCGCGCTCGCCACGGAAGTTGCGGCCGATTTGCGTAGCTTTAAATGGAAAAACTAGGTCGCTTTCGTGCTCAACTACGTAGCGGGCTAGAGGCACGGTGTGATCAAAGCGCAAAGCTTGGTCGGCCTCGTCGGCAGCCTCGGCGGTTTTTACAACTTTGTAGACTTGTTTCTCTGTGTCACCGCCGGCTTTGGCAAACAAAATCTCGGTGCGGTCGATCACAGGAGTCTCAATCTTAAGAAAGCCATGGCGATGGTATACTTCGGCAATTTTGTTTTTAAGGTTGGTAAAAACGGCTTGCTCGGCTGGCAAAAGCTCAAGCGCACCAGAAATTGGAGAAGTATTCATTTTTTTCATAGATTAATTATACCACACTTAAAAACTGTGTTATAATAGGACTACACTGTTAAAAGTGGCTCTGTAGCTCAGTTGGTAGAGCAGAGGCCTGAAGAGCCTTGTGTCGTTGGTTCAAGTCCGACCGGAGCCACCATTTTTTTGTGCAACAAAAAAATGGGGGCGACGGAA
>JAFZBJ010000031.1 GCA_017561835.1 Candidatus Saccharimonadota bacterium
ATAGAGGTAATTATAACAGATTTGGGGTTGAAATGCAACCGTAAGCGGTGGGAGGATGTGGGAGGCGGGAGGACGCTTGCTTCGCTCGCTACCCGCCTTCGGCGGGCGAACCCGCTTCGCGGGCTTGCTCCCTCGTAGTAATCAAAGAAATAAAAACAAGCCCTGCGGGCTTCTTTTTATTTCTTTGGTGATTCCGGCGGGAGTCGAACCCGCGATTTTCTGGATGAGAACCAGACGTCCTAGACCACTAGACGACGGAACCGAGTGAGTAATAAAAACAAAATTTATTTTGTTTTTATTACGAGCGAAGGTTACGTATAAAATTTATGTAGTAAATTTTATACGGAACTACGTAACTAGCTAGGCCACGTGCGAAAACTTCGTACGGAACTACCCGCCTATTTTACCATATCTTTATTTAGTATTCAACCCAGCCGTAATTTGGAATGGCTGAAACAATGACTTGGCCAGGGTTCAGAGCGATTTCATTATTGTTTTCGTCGTAGAATTTGATTTGGTCGGCGCGGGTGTTTTTTGACCAAGTTCCTCTTACTGCGGTGCCATTTTGGAAGACGTAGGCCGTGCCGGAGCCGGTGGTGGTAATGTCTTCATGATAGTTGTCGGAGGCTTTACGTTCGTTTACCATGATTGCGATCACTACGGATGGTGAGAGTTGCTTTAGCTCGCAGACGTCTTCTGGATTTTTGTTGCCGAGATTTTCGTGTGGGCAATCGTAGACTTCGTGGGTGGCGCCAGAGGCAAACGAGCGGTCATAAGTGTTTGTGGCGGAGTTGTAATTGTATACTGGATTGTAATTTGGCAAGTTGCCGAAACCGAGGCGGATGGTTGAAACTTGTGGCACGATGTTTTTGGTGGATTTTGTGGCCGCGGTAGTAATAGAAAGTTTTTCTTCGACGAGGCTGTCTGCGCGAGTTTTTTCGGCTTCTTCGGGAGTTTTATGTGTGAATCCCTGCGGATTTGATTCGGCAAAGCCGCGATCGTCGGTGAATTTTTTGAGATAGTCGCTATTCGTAAAGAGATTGTTCCAGCGTCTTGAGCCAACTGTACCGCGATACATATAGCTATAGTTCTCGGTTAGGTCTTTGTAGCCACCGTTTTTGACGGCCGTAAGCGCATCGTAAGCACCACCGGCATGGACGATTGTACAATCAAATGGTGTATCCCACTCCAAATAATATAGACGGAGCGAGCGGATTGGCCCGATCACGGCGGAGGTTGGGTTTTGATAAATTGCAGCAAAGCGAGTAATGCCGGCTTCGGCAATCGCTTCGAAAATTACACCGGCATCATGCAGGCCTGCCTGTGGGCGGGCACCATCAGTACCGTTTGGAGTTTGAACACAATAAATTGGAGCTTTGTTTTCCTGGGTGTTGGAGATTTCCTCGCCGGTCAAGGCGCTATAAGTTTTTTCGGTGGAAGTTTTGGATGGAATTTTTGGAAAATTGATAGCCACTTTCTCTTCTGCCGGTTTTAAGAGAGTAATGGCAAGAAGTGCGCCGCCGGCGCCAGCGAAAATGATGCCAAAAATTAAAAGCACAAGCCAGGATTTAGAATCTTTTTGCGGTTTTTCTGACGTTGTTTGTGCTGGTTCTTGAAGTTCAATCGAACTTGGTGTTGTTTGTTCCATAAAAGCTCCACTTACTTTTTTTAATTTTAACATAAACTTAATGTGGTTGTGTTATAATTTATATATGCTAAGCGTAAGGTCTATGGTTAAGCAGAAAAAATGGTGTATTTTTGCATTATGTTTAGTGGCCATTCTTTCTGGCGCTTTTGTTTTACTCAAGAGTGATGCGTTCGCTGCTTGTAACGCGAGCGGTTATTGTTATGGTACTGGCCAAGGTCCAAGCGGTGGTCTTTGTGGTAACCCTTCTAATAATGGTACATGGTGGGACACCTGTTATGGTCTTTCGTGGCAATACTATGATTGGCCAGAAGGATATACTGGCAATATCAACTTTCCTGGGTCCACTAATTCTGGTCGCGCCACAGTGAGTGGGCAATGTGCCGAATATGGTGGTTTCTGGTTCCTTGGTTATGAGGTTTATCAACCAAGCACCGGCAATAGCTACGGCTACCAGGCTGGTAGTCCAAAAGCCGGCATGCTTGAATCGCGCGGCGGCTATACAAGGCTTTATTCTATGGGTAACCCATCTCCAAACCCAAGCATTTTGATTAATGCGAATGGCGAGAGTTTTTACCTGAGAGGCACAAGATATGCCGATGAAGAAACGATGAACAATGAAATTTATAATCTTTTCATGAATTATGCTGTGGGTGGTCAGTTGATAAGTGGCTCTGGCCAGAATGCTAGTGGGGCGACATTTGATGATGTGAACTGGTTCTGCGCCAGGGAGCCGATGAAAGAAGCTCCACAAAAGAAGTTTGCTGGTATGGTAGAGGTCGTTGCTGGTAATAAACGTAATACGGCTGGCTGGAATAATCCAGCCGAAGCAACGGTTAATATTACGCTTAACGAAGGCGAAACTGTAAATATTCGTTTTGATGATTATATGAAGAGCGATGGCACTAATGCATGGATGCAGTATACAATTAGCGGCGACTTTGTTGGTGCCCAACCGGAGGAAGATTATTTCAGTGGCACAGATGGCACCGAAACAACGGAGCTAGTCGGTAGCCATCAACAAACCGTTAGTACTTCTGGCAAGTATTGTGAGCGTTTGATGTTTGAGGATAATGCGATAATCCGCTTGATGCAGGCCTGTGCCAATGTCACAGTAGAGCCAACGCCGCCAGACATTTTTGGTCGCATCAAAGTCGAGGCGGTAGTTTATGATAAAAATGGTGACGTAAAAACCACTTTAACTCCGCTGGAAACTGCCTGGAACGACACTACTTATCCTCCTCAAACTCTGCAAGTACAATTAGCTAGTGATGATACGGTGAATCTTCGCTTTACGGACAGCATGAAGGGTGAAGGTAATACTCCAATTAGTGTCGAATACGTTACCTCGAACAGCGCATTTATCAACAAAGAGGTTGGTGGATCTTTTGATTATGCCGGTAGCAGCGCTTCTGGAGCAATAGTTACCGTGAAGGAAACGCAAGTTGATGGTGCTAATCACAGAGGTGAGGTTATTTGTGAAACTTTGCGCTTTGGCAAAAACCCGGAACAATCCGTAGTCGCCTGTGCAGAAATTTTGCGCGATGATGAGCCAGACTTGATACGTTCTTTGAGCGGCGGTGATAGCTTTGGTTTTGCCGTAGACGTAGATTTAAAGCTATCTGTGTCACTTAGTAATCGTTTGATTACTGATACCGGCACCAATGGCACGTTCCTGCGTGATTCCACTACACTCGATGTTTCAACTAACAGTATTAATGGCTTTGTAGCAACCTTAACGACTGATAAGAATGCGACAAACGAACACGCTACAGATCTTAGACATGATTATAAAGACAGCACGATTCAAACCTTGTCCAGTAGCGTAACGCGTGCAAACTTCCCTGTTGATAAATGGGGTTATTCCGTTGATGACACTGATGCTGGCGACGATGCCAGTACCTATAATCCGCTAGTTCCAATGGATTCTGCTTCGCCAATTATTGCCCTTAGTAGCACCGGTCCTTCTAGCCAATCGCAAGAAATTTATTTCGGTACAAAAATGGGCGTGCTCCAGCCAGCTGGTACTTATTCAAACTCTATAGTTTTTAGGGTAGTAACAAGAGTCATTCCAGAGACCCCAACTACAATTAATGACATTGAATATATGCAAGACATCAATGATGATGTGATTGCTTCAATGGTCAAAAATCAACAATACCAGCTTAAAGACAAACGCGACGAAAAAGCATACTGGATTGCTAAAATAGATGATGGTAGAGTGATTATGACTCAAAGCCTTGATTTTGAATTAAGATACGGCGACATACTTACCAACGCATTAACCGACATTGGCTACGGTAGTATTTATGGTGAGTTCAAGAGCGGGAGAACCTACTGGGTAGTAGATAATTATACTAGACATAGTATGCTTGGCCGTGAGAATAGCTGGGTGTTTAGATACGGTCCTCAAGCCGAGATGGCTTCTTGGGATGATTGTTCGATGTACCTTGGTTGTGGTGGCATGTCTTATCGCCCAGCAAGTGATCCATCGGTTGATGATTATCTATTGGCTGGAGAACGGACGGAAGAACATCCGGACGGAATCTATAGAAGTAACTTTTTGGATGATGCAGATTGTGCGGCGTCTACCGATTATACGGAAGAAGAGTGTACGCATTATCGAGTAGGTGTTTTGTACAATGCGATCTCTGCTTCGGCCGGTGGTGTTTATAGCGAAATTTATCAGATTGGATTAATGGATAGCTGGGGTGACAAAAACTCGATTTATCTAAACTATGATTCGATTTGTCCAAAAGGGTGGCGTTTGTTTGATGAACAATATGATTTTCAGCATGGGTTCTACGATAATACTTATGGATCCTATGCTGATCAATATGATGACTGGAAGACATATTTGGATGGAATAAACTCGAGAATGATGTCGGCCCCGCTTTATTTCACCCCTGCTAACCAAACGATATACTACCAAGACTATCTTTATTACCCGTCTCATGGTGAAAATCGGGCTACATTTATATTCTGGTCATCGAAAGGTTACATTAGTGACCCAGATCTTATCGATTATGATGGGCAAATGTGGGGTGGCAGTTATTACGATTATCTTGGCGCTCAGGTACGCTGTGTAGCACGCTTTGGAAATCAGGACCTATAAATAAAAAAAACAAGCCGCAAGGCTTGTTTTTTTGATCTTGTTTTATAGGCTATTTTTCGTAGCTTCGAGGCGGCGAAGCGAAGTTTCTTTGCCAAGTGTGCTTAGCGTGAGATTTAGCGCTGGGCTAAATGGTGCAAAGCTTA
>JAFZBJ010000032.1 GCA_017561835.1 Candidatus Saccharimonadota bacterium
CCATGAACACTATCCTTGGGCTTGATATTGGTACGGAATTTGTCAAAGCCGTGCTTGCGCGCCCAGATAAAAAAGGCAAACTCGAGGTTCTCGGCATTGGTAAGGCCAAACAAGCTGAGGGCAGTATGTTTGCTGGTGCTGTAGCGGATATTCCGGCCGTCGTAGCTACATGCGAAGAAGCATTAAGCGAAGCCGAAAAACAATCCGGCGTACGAGCTAATACTACTGTAGTCGGGATTGCCGGCGAACTGGTTAAAGGCAACACTACGACCGTTAATTACACCCGCAAAAATTCCAACAAGCCGATTTCTGAAGCCGAAATGAACGAGATTATCAAAAAAGTTCAACAGAAATCCGGCGAAGTTGCCAGAAAAACCGTCGCTATCGAAACCGGCAACGACAACGTAGAAGTTCGCCTAATCAATTCTGCCATTGTTTCCCTCACGATCGATGGCTACAAAATCTCTAACCCGGTCGGGTTTAAAGGTTCAGAACTATCGATTCAGTTTTATACCGCTTTTGCGCCAATGATTCATGTCGCAGCTATCGAAAAAGTTTGTGCCGAGCTAAATCTAGATCTTCTTACGGTTGCCGTTGAGCCATTTGCGGTTTGTCGTGCATGTCTTGGCGATGATCTCGACACTAACCTTTCTGCTATTGTAATGGATATTGGTGGTGGCACTACTGATGTTGCCGTTATAGAAGACGGTGGTGTCGAGGGCACCAAAATGTTTTCCATTGGCGGCCGTAGTTTTACTCACCAAGTCGCTGAGTCGCTAGGCCTTGATGCCGAAACCGCCGAAGAAAAAAAGCTTGCCTTTGATTCTGGCGATTTGGACGACCGCGAAAAAGCACGGGTAGAAACAGCACTTTCTCGTAATCTATCAGTTTGGTTTACCGGCGTAGAAGTTGCTCTGGAAGATTTTGGCGCCGACGGTTCGTTGCCACGCAGTGTGTTGCTTTGTGGCGGTGGTGCTAGTTTGTCTCTTCTTCAAGAAAGCTTAGCGATTTCGGATTGGTACAAAAATCTCGCCTTCTCTCGTCGTCCAGTTATTCATCTAATCGATGTTGCCGACCTCCCAGATTATATTTTGCCAAAAGATAGTGGTCTAGATCACTCTTATGCTACGGCACTTGGGCTTCTTCGCGTTGGCGTAGACACTCTTGCTGGCGCCCCAGAAGAAAACAAGCTCCGCGCCAAAATAGCTAAACTATTGCAAAACTAATTATTCTAGCACAGCTTTAATACGGCGAATGCCGGCGGCAGAAGATTCTTCTTTTTTGATTACAAATTTACCGAGTACACCAGTATGTTCTACGTGTGGGCCACCACAAACCTCGCGCGAAATTGGGTTATCAAAATCGCCGATCGTGTAAACTTTAAGGACGTCTGGATACTTATCCCAGAATTGTCCGTGCGCCTTCAAAGTATCGCGTGCATAAGCTTTGTCATATTCGTCAAACACGACTGGAAGATCCGCGGCAATCCACTCGTTGACTTGGTTTTCTACTGCTGCGATTTCTTCGTCGGTGAGTTTATGGTCGACGTTAAAATCAAAACGCACTCTCTCGGCGGTAATGTTAGAACCTTTCTGGCAAATGTCAGGAGAAACGTGTTTTTGTAACGCGGCAAGCAGCAAGTGTGTTGCAGTGTGATATTTTACGGTTTGTTCGCCGTGGTCTTCGAGGCCTCCTTTAAACATACCTTTGGATGCGGTCTGTGAGCGTTCGCGTTGTTCTTTCAAAGCGGCTTCAAATTCATCACGATAGTTTTCGGATAATTTAATTCCCTCGCGGAAACATTCTTCTACAGAAAGTTCAAATGGGAAGCCGTAGGTATCCTGGAGCTTAAATAAATCGGTGCCGTTTAGCGAATCGCCCATTTTATGAAGCTCTTTTAAGCCCTTGTTCAAAGTCTGGCGGAAGGCATTTTCTTCTTTTAGCATCACCTTCAAGGCATCTTCACGGTGAGTCAGAATCGAATCTGGTAACTCTCTATAGTTAGCGGATACAATTGGCACAATCTCGGCCAAGAAGTTAGAAGAAATACCAAGATCTAGTGCGCGCAAAATCGCACGGCGAAGTAATCTTCTCATGGCGTAGCCGTGAGCTTTGTTGGACGGGATTAAGCCTTGCGCAGCCAAAAGATATGCGCCACGGATATGGTCGGCAATCACGCGCATTTCGTCGGTGTTGTTATCATAAGACTTGCCGGAAATTTCTTCAAGCTTGTCGATAATTGGCTTCATTAACGAAGTGCGAAATACGTCAAAGCTTCCGATCGCGGCAGCAGCGATGCGCTCAAGCCCGCCACCAAAGTCAACGTTCTTCTTTTCTAGTTCAACAAACGAACCGTCTTCGGCGCGGCGATATTGCATAAAGACTTGGTTGCCGATTTCCATAAATCTAGCACCATCAGACGCTGGGTGAGCGAGACCGTATTTCTCGACATCTTGTTTGTCTTCGCCAAAATCATAAAATACCTCGGAGTCTGGACCGCAAGGGTCGCCAATTGGCGTAGAATCACAGCCACCGCCACGGCTCCACCAGTTTTCATGGTCATCATAAAAGAAGATGTGCTCGCCCGGAAGAATTCCGCGCTTGTCGCCATCTTTTGCCGAACCGATTTCGACAATTTTTGCTTCCACCCCGGCTTCGGCAAACACTTTTTGCCAAATCTCGGCCGCCTCGGTGTCTTTTGGAATACCATATTTTTCGTTGCCGATAAAACAAGTTACATAAATTTTGGCTGGATCTAGACCGACTTCATGAGTTAAGAATTCAAAGAAATTGCGAATTTGCTCTTCTTTGAAGTAATCGCCCAGGCTCCAGTTGCCAAGCATTTCAAACACGGTAGTGTGACGCGGGTCGCCCACATCCTCGATATCTTGCAAACGTAGACACGGCTGGCTGTCGGCGAGTCTAGTGCCGTCCTTGTGTTCTTTGCCAAGTAGATATGGCAAAAGTGGCTGCATACCAGCGCCGGTAAAAAGTGTAGTCGGGTCATTTTCGAGCACCAAAGGTGCCGGCTGAATAATTGTGTGGCCTTTTTTCACTTGAAAATCTAAGAATTTTTGTCTAATTTCGTTTGCATCCATAGAGAAAATTATACCATATAAAACCACTCTTGACCATCTTTAAAAATGATAGTAAAATAATCATAAGAACTATCGAAAGGACAAAAATGGCACAAGCAAAAAAGAAAACTGCGACTAGAACCGCAAAAAAGACCACCGCAAAGAAAGCCTGCGGCAAGAAATGCGCTTACAAATCCCTTAGCGGCACCGAAAAATTCCACGCCTGCTTTATCTTGGCAATGGCACTAATTGCTGGTATCCTACTCGCCGCCAACGTAGCAATCATGGTTGCGTAATAAAAAAGACCCCTCACGGGGTTCTTTTTTATGCAATAATTCCGCCGCCAAGGCAGACTTCGTCGTCGTATAACACTGCGGACTGACCACTGGCAGGACGCTTGATTTCGTTTTCAAAAAATAAAGATTCGCCATTGAATTTGGCTGGGATAAGTGGAGCACGATGACGGAGGCGGACCGATACGCTCCATTCTCGACACGCTTCGTCGCGCCCGTCGTTACGGGGCTCCTCGCTAACTCGCTCCCCGTTGGTCGCGAAATGTCTCGAATGAACCGTATCGGTCCGTATGAATACGTCGCGAAGCTCCAATTTGTCTGTCCAAATGTGAGAATCGTTTAAGTTTTTGGAAACGTAAACAATATTCTTGTCGAGGTTTTTGTCCACGACATAATACGGCAAACCATCGTTTACCTCGCCGGAAATACCAGACAGATAGAGTCCGTGGCGTTGGCCGATAGTATAAAAGATAGCGCCTTCATGGTAGCCTAGCACTTTCTCGGTCTCCACCTCGCGGATTTCACCGGGTTTAATATCTATATATTCTTTCAAAAAATCTTTCATCCCTACTTCGCCCACAAAACATACACCCATGGATTCTTTTTTGTAGGCATTATGAAGGCCTTTTTCTTCGGCTAGCTTTTTTACGTCTGGTTTTAACATATCGCCAATTGGGAAAAGGGTATGTTTTAAAGATTCATTAGAAATTCTGTAAAGAAAATAGGTTTGGTCTTTATTCTCATCGACCGCTCGCAAGAGCTGGCCGTCTTTCACCCTAGCATAATGGCCGGTGGCAATATAATCTGCGCCACGCTCCATTGCTTTTTC
>JAFZBJ010000003.1 GCA_017561835.1 Candidatus Saccharimonadota bacterium
AATAACGGCGACGTTAGGAGCCGTGAAAAAAGACCGTCAGGTCTTTTTTTGGTGGCTCCAGATAGCGAGCGTGTAGCGCGAGCGTCCCGGAGCCACTTCTTTTTTTATGCAATAAAAAAATGGGGCCGACCAGCGAACGAAGTGAGCGCCCCGGAGCCACTGGTGCTATAATATTTCTATGACAACTATTCATTCTTTCTTTGCATTAAAATTTCACGAAGGCGACGCCGATAAGGCCAAGGTCGAAGCGATCGAAAAAGCTCTCAACGCCGCCGGAATTACAATCACTTTGATGGCGCGCGACGTCGAAAAATGGGGCGAGGCCAAAATTCCAGAAGGTAAGACCTTGATGCGCGACTACGCCTTCCCTACCATGCAGAAATGCGACTGCAACATTATCGAATTTAGCGAAAAAGGCGTTGGTCTCGGTATTAACGCCGGCTACTGCTACGCCATCGGCAAACCGATTTTCGTAATCGCTAAAACTGGCAGCGACATTTCCTCAACCATCGCCGACCTCGCTACGGAGGTTATTTTCTACGACGAGCCATCTGATTTGATTGAGCCTTTCAAAGAAATCGTCAAAAATTTCCCAAATAGCAAATAGCTGCTCCGGCCATCTTTTTCGTGCACTTTTTGTTTCTTACGCTTTTTTATAGCACATTTTAGCCTGGCTACTCGCCAAGAAAAAACCCAGAGATTGCTCTCTGGGTCTGGCCATTATCGCCTTCCGGCGGCTTCGGCCTCGAAGGACTCTTTGCCCATGGCTTCCGTCCGGGCTTTGGCATCTTCGGACTTTTGAACTTCCCTAGCTACATCACAGAATGATGTGCCATCTTTGAACATCTGTTCACGCCTCCATTTTGGAAGTATTTTCACGTCCTCGACTAAAGAATCACCGTATTCTTTATAACGTTCTTGGTCAAGAGCAGACTCACGGGTCGTGATCGCGATCTCGTATCTAGCTCCAGATGACGAGTAGGCATCCTTTTCGCCGATAGCCGGGATCGTTATAAGCTCCTCATGTTTGCTAAAAAGACGTCTGTCGAAGAGTTTGAATATAATCTTATCGTCATAGATTTTGCCAAACAAATAGCGCGTTTTTCTCCTCCTCCATTTGTTTTCTCTACACAGGAAATCGCCTTTTTCGTCGACGACGCCATAAAACCATCCCAAGTATTTTACCTCCTTGGTAGAGATAGTTTGGGGAGCATTAAATAGACTCATTATATCCTCACCTAAATCCCTACTCGTCTTCTCCTTTTTCTCCACCTTATAAAGGTGCACTTCTATCAGCTTACCACCCATAAAAAATCCCTCCTTTTCAATATATTTTTTTGCAGGGTAGTGCTTCTTTCATTATAGCATATTTTATCTTAAAAGTCAATATCTACCCCTGTATTAAACCAAGCAAATTTATGATAAAATATAATCATGAGCAGCATCAAAATTCTTCAACTCAACGCCTGGAGCGGTCGCATCAAAGACGGCTTAAGTAAATTTATCGCCGACGGCAACTACGACGTCGTCTGTTTGCAGGAGGCGGTTTGGAGCGAAAACGACGTTGGCTTTATCGATCTTTTTATGGATAGCGTAGACAAAATCAAGGCCGTCGGAGGATTTGATTACGAAACCCGCGTTTCGATGTATGGTATCCAAGTGTTAGATGGTAGCACTCGAATTGAACGCGGCAACGCGGTGCTTAGCAAAATCCCGTTCAAAAACATTGAAGAAATCCAGCTAGTCAAAGATTATCATATCGCCGACAGCCCAGAGAATTTCCATGATGTTATTTCCTATCACCGCTGGCCGGCGCAAAAGATTACCCTCGAAAATGGCCTCACGATTTTAAACTATCACGGTTACTGGCTAAAAGACCCACTTGGCGACGAAACCTCGGTAGAATGTATGCGCCGCGTGGCAGACATGATTAAAAACGAGCCCGGCCCAGTTGTGATGTGTGGCGATTTAAACGTCACCACCGAAGCCCCAGCCATGCGCGAGCTAGATTTTCTTACCGATCTTACCGCCATCAACAATGTTAAAACCACTCTTCGCAATATCCGCTTCAAAAAAGATGTCGCCTGCGACCATATCCTCGTGACTCCGGGTCTCAAATATCACGATTTCAAGGTGATTAACGCGACGGTTTCAGACCACCAGGCCCTGACCGTAACTATTGATTTGAACTAGATTATGGTAAAATATAGCTAATAAAACAAGAAAACAAAAAAAATGGAACCGACAAACAACAATTTTAATAACAACCCTTACCCTGCTGGGCCTGAGCCTTTGCCACCACAGCAACCCATGGCGCCGCAACAACCGGTAATGCCACAGCAACCAGTGCAACCAATGGCTTATCAGCAGCCAATGCAGCCAATTCAACCGGCCCCAACTCCATACGACAACAACATCGCCTTCACCAACGCGGCTCCCAAAAAGAGTAAAGGTTTTCTCGTAATAATCATTCTTGTTATTGTTTGTCTTGGTGCCGTTGGTGGCGGCCTTGCTTTCGCGATGATCAACAAACAGTCGACTCCAACTCCGACCCCGGCCCCACAACCAGACGAGCCGGTTGGTAAAACTAAATTTGAAGACCTCACCAAGGAGGAAGCGCTCGCTTTCTTGATGACGCAAGAAGACGCCCGTGGCATTCTTCCTGAAAATTACGTCGAGGATGAGGTATATAATGCCGTTTCTAAGGAGCGAACCAATTTTGGCTTGATCCTCGGAAGCTCTCATAGCGACTCGGACGAACTAGAGGAAGAAGCCCACAGAGTATATGACCAACTGTCAATCCTTCGCAAATATCTAGATGGCGAGACCGATATTGACACCAGCGATGACTTTTTCGAGACCAAGGAATACGATTATTATGCTGTCATAAAACCAGTCAAAGACCCTGCAGAATGTAGCATGATCGAAAACTGCAATTCGTATCTTTCATTCAAGCGTGGCTATATCGACTCCGAGCCAAGCAGCCCCGATAGCTCTTACTATATTACTTCTTCCAACTACATCTACTATCTAAAAACCGATGATGGAGAGTTGGCCAACGCTTTGTTACGTGCATATTCTGTCGCGAGCATCTACCGCTCTGGGCTAATGAATATTTATGATTACGATTTTGAAGAGACAGATGACGAATTCATCTTAACCGTACACTTTATTATGCCAGGCTATAATCTCAATGATTTGGCAGCCCAAAGTGGTTATACCTCCGATAATCTCGCAATCAACCTCTTCAACGGAGTTGTTTCTGCCGACAAAACTACCGGCCTGATCACCTCAAATCTATCAGATGCCAGCATGCTAGAAGATATGGTCAACGTATTCCCATTAACCGATGAAGACATTGAGCTTATTCCAAGCTACAGTCTTTTCCACGAAATGTACGGTTCTAGCTTAAGCGACGAAGAATACGAAGATGAATTTGATCTTTCCAACTTCAATCTCATGCCTTAATGGTAGAGATTTTTAGTAATTTTTCGGTTTTTGTGATATAATATTTGGAGCGGGCGGTTAGCTCAGTTGGCTAGAGCGCATCTTTGACGTAGATGAGGTCACAGGTTCGACTCCTGTATCGCCCACCAGATATTTTATTTTTAAAAAATTGTGATATAATATCTCAGACAAACCATATGGGTCGGTAGCTCAGCTGGTTAGAGCACGGGCCTTTTAAGCCCGGTGTCGAGGGTTCGAGCCCCTCCCGACTCACCAATTTTCGAAAGAAGACAAAAAAGAGAGCTTGCTCTCGTTTTTTGTTTTCTGAGAAAATTGGTGAGCTAGCGAACGCGCAGCGTGAGCGTCCTCACCAAGAAGCCGTTAGGCTTATTTTTATTGGTGAGCTAGCGAGTGCGAAGCACGAGCGTCCTCACTAAAAAAATAACCCCCTTCCGGGGGCTATCGTTTTTTTATTTTTTAGTTTTCTTAGCAACAGCTTTCCTTGCTACTGGTTTCTTTATAGTCGCCTTTTTCGCAACTGGTTTTTTGGCTACGACTTTCTTAGTTGTGACCTTTTTTGTAACAACTTTTTTAGTCGCAACTTTTTTAGCGGCAGTTTTCTTAGCTGGTTTTTTGCTAACTTTTAAAGACACTTCCATTTCGATTCCCTTTTTGACGGCAGTTTTTTCTTTGGCTTTTTTAAGATAAACCAGATAGTAGCCACAACCAACTAAACCAGCGCCACCAACGATGTTGCCAAGGGTAACTGGCAAGAGGTTATTAACTAGCATCGTACCAAAGTTTAAGCCTTCAATCGTGACGCCGTTTTTGGCGGCCTCAAAGATGCCGGCTGGAATGTAGAACATGTTGGCGACCGAGTGTTCGAATCCGCAAAGTACGAATAGCATCACCGGGAAAAACACTGCAGCGATTTTGCCACCGATGGTTTTGGCGCCAAATGACATCCAAACCGCAATACAAACTAGGAAATTGCAAAGCACACCACGTAGGAAAGCTTGGAGAAAATCAAAGTTAACTTTGTTGAATGCGGTGTCTACCACGGTGCCAGCAACGCCATCAAGCGCGCCCGAAAATACCACCATCAAGGCGATCAAAACTGAACCGATGAAGTTGCCAAGAAATACTAGACTCCAGTTTTTTAAGAGTTCCTTAACGCCAATCTTTTTTGAAAACAGCGCGGTAATCATTAAGTTGTTGCCGGTAAAAAGTTCGCTTCCGGCGATTACGACCATAGCAAGGCCGGCTGGAAAAATACAAGCTCCGGCGAGTTTACCAACATAGGTATTGCCAAACGTGGCACCTACGCCAGCAAGCGCAATAAAGGCGCCGGCGAACATGCCAAGTAATAACATTTTGATAGCTTTTAGTTTGCCCTTCCCTTCGCCGATTGTTACGGCGGACTCAGCGATTTCGGCTGGTGATAGCATAGTTTTCTCCTGGTTATTAGTTGGTTTAGCGCTGCTTGTTGCAGCAAGGTCGATTTCCTCGAAGCGATATTTTTGCATGGCTTCGGGATGTTTCTTTTTGTCCACCCGCGATAAAAATTCTTTTAAAGGACGCGCCCACTTCAAGTGCTCACCATATAGCGCTTCGTAAATTACTAGATCCTTTTTGTCGTCGCTGTCTTTGACAACATCTAGCACGACGTAATCTTTGTTTTTGAAGTGCCGGTAGGTTTGCCCAATTTTGATTTCCCGCACAAAGCTCCTATCTCTCACCCTATTTGAATTAATTTTTTGTGGCTTTTTGACCCGGACTTAATGACGATGCTGGTTTTGGCTACGTCAAAATACTCAGCGAGCATTTTGATGAGCGCTGCGTTAGCTTCGCCATCATGTGGTTTTTCGCGTAAATATACGGTTAGGCCATCGCCAGATTTTTCGACTAGCGGGCCTTTCTTTGAACCGGGTTTAACTGTGACCTCCACGTTCATATCTTTATTATAGCATCAGATTATCTTGGCGCACAAAAAATCCCCCGGAGAACCGGGGGATTTTAAATTGGCTATTATTTCTTGTCGCCTTTGCAGAAGCGGATGATAGTAACAGCAGCTTCGTAGACAAAGCGGATGAATACCAAGTAGAAGACGCCTTCGAAGAAGCCCCATGGATCACCACCGGTGGTGAGGGTTTGAAGAGCGCTCATAGCATAGCTGATAGAAACGTAGTAGAATACGAGTCTAGCTAGATCTTCTGCCCAGTTGCCTTTGAAGAGGAAGAAGTTTTTAAGATCTTCACCAACTTTGCGCTTTTCAGCACCTTTTTTGAAGTAGGTAAAGAATGCAAATAGTGCAAGTGCACCAAGTGCGCTAATAATGATTGTGCAGATTTGCCAGCTTTGGGCAGCGTTAAAAGTGCTGACGCCGCTAGCTTTGACTGCTTCGTTTAATAGACTGCTGAAGTCCATTGCGTAACTCCTTTAATTATTATTACTTTAAATATAGCACAAAATAGTGAAAAAAGTGCAAGTATTTTTAAAGTTTTTGTGCTTAATTTTTGAGACAGCGAACTGAGTAGCCCCGATATTTGTAGTCACCGTACCATACGCCTGGGTCGACATAGCCAGTATCACCATCATTGATATAAAGACCGCGCACCGTATTGTTGTTCCATGCGGAGGAAGTCCAGTAGCGGCCAACGTTGATATACTGACCGGATTGATAATGATAACCTGCGTTCATGAAATTGTTTGGAGAGGAGTGGAAGATGCTTCCCATGGCAGAGCCGGTAGGGCTGGTAGTTGAACTCATATATTGAGCAGCGTCATTAACCTGATAGCCACCTAGAGCATTACTGAGCGCAGCGAAATCGCCATCGGTACCACCGGTTGGAAGATGCCAGCCGTATGGACAAATATCACCGTCGGCATAACCCGTAGTATTATAGCCGCGACCCGCTGTGGCGGTGTACCAGTTATAGTGGAAGCCATTGCTGCCACCATTGTACGAGTTATAGAACAATACCTGGTCGTAACAAGATTGAGATTGCTCACTACACCAGTTCCGGACCGGGCTTGGGCGCGAATTGACGGCTGCCATAAAGCTACTAGTTGGATTATTGGTGTTTGATGTGGTCATATTTTCTTTGAGGTTCGCGAAGTTTAAGCGAAGGTTTTCAGTCATCCAACATTTACCATCCGCAAGCTTAGCGACATTATAATTAACGCCATCACGGATGTCTTTCAAAGTAATACTGTCGCCAACGTTGGTGAGCGATGAACAGCTAAAGTCATGGAAGTATACCGCCCAGACCGCATAGAGCGTGATGTTTGATTGAGTGAACGCTATCATCTGGCCAGGATTATAATCTGCATCTTGGGCATAGGCGCTTTCTGACCAACCCACAAAACTATAACCGGCGCGGGTAGGGATAATATTACTAATCGTAAATGTACCTTTGCCTTTGCCAGATGTGATAGTCTGCGCAGCTGGAGCACCACTACCATTATTGGCATCATAGGTTATAGTGAATGATTGATCATGGTCAGCTACGCAGCGCATTGTGGAACCGTAGTATTGTGGCCAGCTGCTATTACTAAAGCCAGTGCCACTATAGGTATAGAATGGGCCCATACCCTTACTATAGGTTTTATCAAGTATCCAATAATACATTACGTGGCTACGAGAAGTTGAAACACCAGACGCATAGTAATTACCACCATAGGCAAAGCTCGCCGTGCCTCCTAGGCTGGCTAGGTTGGCCAGTTCACCATACGAAGTGCCGGTTGGCATATGCCAGCCATAAGGACACAAATCGCCAGCAGCCAATAGATGGTTCATGGACTCATAGCCATCATGACCAGCTGTTGCAGTGTAGTAATTGTAATAAATACCGTAGCTATCATATGGTAAATTATCGGAGCTACCAGACCCAACGGTTTGATCGCCAATGTTCACTGTGTTGTAAAGAATCTTGTCATCACATGCTTCGCTAAAGTCAGTACACCAACCATCGGTGCTGGCTGGATGGAGGAGGTTAACGTCAGAGATGAATTTGGCGGTTGGATTATTAGTATTGGTGGCTGAAATGTCTTGCTGTAGATTAGACAAGTCTAGGCGCACATTCGTCATCATCCAACAATTACCATCTTCCATCTTTCTGACTTCATACATCTCACCATCACGGATATCAGGGATCGTCACACTGTCGCCGATATTGGTGAGTGATGAACAGTTGAAGGTTTGAAGAGTAACGGTTGCTTCCCAAATTGCGTAAAGCGTCACATTGGTACTCGTAGAGATGCTTGGAGCGGTGTAAGAAGCTTCATTAGCATAGATTGCGGTCGTGTCGCTCGCGTTGGTTGACCAGCCAAGGAAGAGATATCCTGGCTTATAGATAGTGTTCTTGCGGAGGTTCTTAGTAGTACCAGATGGAATGTTTTGGTCTGCCATTGTGCCAGTACCAGTATTAGCATTAAAGCTAATGACGACTGCTGGTTTCCAAACTGCATATAAAATAACTTGGCTCTGATTTATAGTAACCGTTTCGCCAGCTTGATACGTAGCTACGGCAGCATCTGGATCGGTAGCCCAGCCGGCAAACTCAAGGTCGCCATTGGTTGGAACTTCAGCGCTGAGCTGTACTTTGTGACCATATTTCAAAACAGAATTACCGGATTGAGATTCTGGAGCGTCTGTGCCACCATTAGCATCATAACTAACCGTGTAACCCTCTTCTGTGTTGGCTACGCAGCGAACTTTTGCACCATAATTGGTTTTAGCCGCATTATCTTCGGACGGAGTATAATTTCCTCTCACCATATCAGTCATTCTAAGCTGATATGCATAAGTATCATTTGATCCACCTCTATGCTTGAGCCTAGATGACCAGTAGGCGGCTACGGAATCCGCATTAACCGGTCTAGAACTGTCATTGTTGATCATTTCACCGGTATAGTGAATGAATAATGGTGAAGCCGTAATGGCCGCATTGCTTACGCGATAATATGCTTCCGCCTGAGTCAATTCTAGCCCACCACTATAATTGCTCGATACACCCGAAGATACTTCTAGGAATTTTAACACCATGTTATCGTAGCTACCGTCTTCAATTTCCTTTTCACCGTTATTAGTTGGCAAACTCCAACCCTTAGGACAGATTGACTCTTCGGCCACACCTCCGTCTTCCGTGACATTAGCACCCGATTCGGCCGTGGCGGCGTTCCAGGAGTAGAAAGTGCCTAGCTTAAAATGGTTTTCCAACCGTTGCCCAGGAAGAGCCGACAAGGTTGTGCTGTTTGGAACATTAGTATATATGTTGTCACCACTATAATATAGTTGTAGCTGATCGTTATAGAAATAATTACCTTCACTACGGGAATAGAAACCATCCACGTCATCATAGAAATAATATGTCGAATCTGGAGATATCGTCTTTCTTGTTAAGACGTCCGAGGTTGATGGATCGAGTATTTGATTATAAGAAACTTCAAAATCGAGATTTTGCGTCATCCATAGGTTGCCATCATATTCCTTAGTTACCCAGTATTGTTTTCCGTCGCGCACATCAGTTAGGAGCTTTGCCGACTCGACATCGGTATTTTTAACTATGCCCGGAGTCACTTCTTGCATAGTAGAGATAGAATACAAATCATGCTTAGCGGATACACAGCGAACAGAAAGCCCCTGTTTATTTCTGTTGCCTCCATAATATTGCTCATCGCTGTCGTCTTCGAGTATAAGATATCCGCCGGTTACCGAGTCCGAAAGTCTCCGAATATTGCTCCCACCACCATAACTCCAAAAGATAGTCCTATAGTCGCCAGCTTCTGTGTATGACGAAGCGCTCGTGTCGTTGTACAGCCTATAATAGCCGGCCTGTTTCCGAGAAAATGAGCTTGCAAGATCTTGATAACTAGTGTAGCTACTGTCTAGATTCATAATTTCATATACTCGAAGGTTATATGGAGCTGTAGATGTCCAATAACCACCGTAAGTACTCGTATCGTTTGTCGTTGCTACTAGTGGAATAAAGTAGTCACTCCTCGTGAAGGCTCCTTTCGTAACGGTGAAATAAAACGGCCCTGTGCCAACGGAGGCGAAGCCATATTTATATACGGTACCAGAGTAGTTAGTCGTAGCTCTCGCTTCTGGCTGTGACTGAAATAGCTTATAGAAGCTATAGTCTCGATATGTATTGATTTGCTGATTGTAGACTGGCAATCTCCAGCCACTCGGGCAGATGGACTCTTCGGCTTCACCGTAAATAACTTCGTCGGTTTTGCCAGAGTTGGCGGTAGCGGCTGGCCAAGAATACATGGAACCGACTTGGTAATGCCATTCTTTGGCGTCTGGCTCGAGCTCAGCAGTTGAAACGAAATTCGTAGTGCCATCCTCTTTCATGTCAGCGCCATTCGGGACGTAATAATCGCCACCATCCTGGTAGTAGATGTTGTTGCCACCAGCGGCGGTATCTCTCGTGAGAACCTTAGTGCTGAATACGTTGGTATCAGCTGGGGTCAGGGTGGTACCGTTTTCGGAAATTTCAAAGTCGAGGTTTTGTGTCATCCAGCAGCTGTTGTCGCGCATTCTGGTGACCCAGTATTTTTTGCCATCGCGACTATCGATGAGTTGCTTTGATGAGCCGGCGTTCTCGGTTTCGCAGATTTCCTGCGTCATTTCTTGCATATAGTGAATGCCGTTGAATAAATCGTCTTGGGTTTGGACATGTCTTGTAACTACGGATACCACAATCGTGGTTGCGTATACACCGGAGGCTTGGAATTCTGGGACTTTAACGCCGAAATACAGCCCTTCGTCAGTGTTGACGTAGGCTGGAGTTTCGTTGGCGGCCGGCAAACCTTCGAAGTTGAAACCACCATCAACCGAATAGCCCCAATAACCAGCTGGGAATTTGCTGATTGGGGTTTCGTCGGTAAGGCTGTCGATCAAATATTGGCTGTCGGTAGTGTTAACAAGTGCCGTAGCCGCGTTGTCGCTTTCGTCGGCGCGCAGCTCGTTGACGGTCATATAAGACAAGTAGCCATCTGGGTTGTTGGTATAAATACCAAGGTTAATCGGCACAGTGTACGGCTCTTTCCTGCCTGGATCAATTTTGAGAACGATGTCACTTGGTAGGGTGACTCTAAGCACAGATTCTACGCCAGCAACGACGTTGATTTCGCCGCTATACAAAGTATCAGAACCAGCATGCACGCTGCCGGAAATAGCTGGCACCGCGAGAAATGCAAAAAAAGCTACAAGAAAAGCTAGCTTTGTGTATGTCTTTGCCATAAGCATATTATAGCACACGTTGGTATGACCGGGGCCTTTCTTTACCATAAGTTCATTATAGCATATCGCGCCCAAAATTATAAAAATGTTATAATGATTTTATGAACAGAGTTCCCCTAGCGGAGAGGATGCGCCCACAAAAAATTTCGGACGTCGTTGGCCAAGACGCCATTATTGGTGATGGCAAAATTTTGACCGAGATTATTCGCAAGGGCGAGCCGGTGAATTTGATTTTTTGGGGCCCGCCGGGCACTGGCAAAACTACCTTAGCGCGGATTTTGGCGCACGAATTTAAAGCGGATTTTATTGAAATTTCCGCCGTGACTTCTGGCAAAAAAGATATCGAAGATGTGGTGCAGCGTGCCAAAGTGAACTGGAATTTAAAAACACGCACGATTTTGTTCGTGGATGAAATTCACCGTTTTAACAAGGCGCAGCAAGACGCATTTTTGCCGCACGTGGAGTCTGGCCTGATTACTTTGATCGGTGCAACTACTGAGAATCCGTCGTTTGAAGTGATTTCGCCGCTGCTTTCCCGCTCCCGCGTAGTAGTGGTAGCGCCGCTCACTAAGGGCGCAATTATTGAAGTTTTGACCCGCGCCCTGAAAGCCGAAAATGTTTCGATCGTGAAAAAACTCACCAAGTCTGCCGCGACGCAAATTACGGACGCGGCTGTGGATTATATCGCCGAGCTTTCGGGCGGCGACGCACGTTCGGCACTAGGTGATTTGGAGCTCGCGCTGTCTTTGGCTAAAAAAGTTGATGTAAAAACCGCGATCGAAGCCGCCGGTCGCAAGGTGCCGGGCTATGACAAAAAAGGCGACAATCATTACGACACGATTTCGGCGTTTATTAAGTCGATGCGCGGTTCCGATACCGATGCGGCGCTCTATTATTTGGCGCGCATGGTGCAGGCCGGCGAGGATCCAAAGTTCATTGCTAGGCGCATGGTGATTTTTGCTTCGGAAGATATTGGCCTGGCCGGAAACGGAGCTCTTAGCCTTGCCACGGCTTGTTTCCAGGCGGTGGAGCGCGTGGGCATGCCGGAATCTGGCTTGATTTTGGCGCACACCTGCATTGCTTTGTCGAAATCTAAGAAGAATCGTGATTCGGCCGACGCGTGGTATGCGGCGCTAGGCCTCGCAAAAAGGACGATGGGCGAACCGGTACCAACGTGGCTAAGGAATGCGCCGACTAAACTTATGAAGGAACTTGGGTTCGGTGAAGGACAGAAGTGGGAATCTGGGTTCCATTTGGATAAAAACTATTTGCCAGACAGCATCAAGGATGAAAAAATTTTTAAATCTACAATGAAAGATTAGTTTTCTTCGAGGAATGCGCCAGATTGGCGGGACCAGAGCTTGTAGTAATTTCCTTTCTTCTTGAGGAGTTGTTTGTGCGAGCCTTCCTCTATGATCTTGCCATCTTTTAGCACCACGATGCGGTCTAGATTGGCCACCGTAGAGAGGCGGTGAGCAATCACGATAGCGGTGCGGTTTTCCATCAGATTATTGAGAGCCTCTTGGATCAGGGCCTCAGATTCGGAGTCGAGAGCAGAAGTGGCCTCATCGAGCACCAAAATTGGGGCATTTTTTAAGATAGCACGAGCAATTGCAATGCGCTGGCGCTGGCCACCAGAAAGCTTGATGCCACGTTCGCCCACCAAGGTGTCATAGCCGTTTGGCAAATCCTTGATAAATCCTTCCACATTGGCGAGTTTAGAAGCGCGCAAAATCTCCGCCTTACTAGCATCTGGGTTGGCATAGGCGATGTTGTCCGCAATTGAGCGGTGGAAAAGCGCGGTTTCTTGAGGCACGTAAGCGATGTTTTCACGCAAGGAGTTTTGGGTGACGTTTTTGATATCCTGGCCATCGATCAAAATCGTGCCGGCGTCCACATCGGCAAAGCGAAGAAGAAGGCGCGTAAGCGTGGTCTTACCAGAGCCGGAAACCCCAACTAGGCCAATGCGTTCGCCCGGTTTGATGGTAAGAGAGAAATCCTTGAAAATCTTTTCTTTGGCCTCGTGATGGCGGAAAGTAATGTTATTAAAGACGATTTCGCTGTTTTTAATGACGAGCTTTTTGGCGCCCGGGGCATCCACTACTTCATCTGGCATGTCGAGAATGCGCACCATGTCGCGCGCGTCGCCCAGGCTGCTGTTGATGTTTTTAAAGATATGGGTGATGTCGTAGAGGTCGCCAAGCAGGGTTTCGGAATAGGTGACGATGAGCACTAGCGTTGAGACCGAGAAACCAAACCAAATCGTGCCGGTCATCAGGAAGAACAAGAGCGCTGCGGTAAGGCCCATGATGGCGATACTAAAGAGTAAATCGCGCTTGATGGTGGCGCGCATCAGCTTGCAGCTGGTTTTGAGCCAGCGATTCACGAAGCCGTTGTAGCGGTGTTGCTCGTATTTTTCTTTGGCATAGGATTTTACAGAGGTAATGTTGGACACCGAATCAGATAGTTGCCCGGTCTTTTTGGCGGTATCGGCAGATTCTTCCTCGCTGTAATCGGCGATTTTCTTAAACGAAAGTGCCGAAAACAGAGTATAAATGCCAACCACGGCCAAAATGATGCAGGTGAAAAGCGGCGTGCGTTGCCACAAAATCACAGTCACACAAACCACATAGGTGAGGATCGGTAAAAGATCCCAAATTACTACGTCCATAAAACGTTCAAAGGCGCGCACCAATTTGTTAGTCTGCGAAACGATGGAACCCGAGAAGCGGTCGTTGTGGAATTGCATGGACTGCTCGCAAACCGTGGTAAACGACATATTATCGAGGTCGCGCATCGAGAGAAGCTCCATCTTCCAGCAGCAATAAAGGCGCAGTTTTTCAAACAGGAGACTGTTAATAATTGCAATTGCAAGGTAAATCAAAACTTCTGGCAGCACGATG
>JAFZBJ010000033.1 GCA_017561835.1 Candidatus Saccharimonadota bacterium
AATGAAATCGGAATGGCCGGTAACAGACGAAACATTCCATGCGCTAATACTACCAATGTTCCAGCTGGTGGCTTCGTAGCCAGCATCTCTGAACATACTTCCCATTTTAGTTACCTTACTTACATCCCAGCTACCGATATTACCAATATTCCAGGTGGTGGCGCTTTTACCGGCGCTATTAAACATATGAGACATATTGGTTACGCTGCCTACGTTCCATCCTTGGTGATTGGTGTCTATATATCCTAAGTTTCCAATATTCCAGGTGGTGGCATTATAGCCGGCCTCATAGTACATATTAGACATATCTTCTACGCTACTTACGTCCCAATTACCAATATCGCCAATATCCCAGGTGGCAGCGTTGTAGCCGGCGTGGGCGAACATACATGACATATCGGTTACATTGCTTACATCCCAACTGCCAATATCACCAATATTCCAGGTGGTAGCGTTTTTACCGGCGCTATTAAACATATAAGACATAGTAGTTACGTTACTTACATCCCAGCCTGGATGATCATTATCAATGTAACCTAGGTTGCCAATATTCCAGGTGGTGGCATAGTGACCTGCGTCAAAAAACATCATGTACATACTTTTTACATTGCTCACGTCCCAACTGCTAATATCGCCAATATTCCAGGTGGTGGCGGATTCACCGGCGAATTCGAACATGAGCTGCATGTCTTCTACGCTACTCACGTCCCAACTGCCAATATTGCCAATATCCCAAGTAGTAGCATTATAACCAGCCTGATCGAACATACATTCCATTTCAATCACGCTGCTAGTATCCCAACCTGGATGATCGGCATCAATGTAACCTAGGTTGCCAATATTCCAGGTGGTAGCGCCATAGCCTGCTCCGGAAAACATGTTTTCCATTGTCTTAACGTTCCCAACATTCCATTTACCGATATCGCCAATATCCCAAGTAGCAGCATCATCACCGGCGCTATTAAACATATATGACATATCTTCCACTTTACTTACGTCCCAACCACCCAAGTCACCGATGTCCCAAGTAGCAGCGTGGGTGCCGGTCAGGTCAAACATGTGGGCCATAGTAGTCACATTACCAGTGTTGAGATACTCGATATTACTAATATACCCGAGGTATTCAATAGCACAAAACCAATAGGCCGTGCCGGTTGGTTCGAAATTATAAAAGGATGGGGCGAAGTTTGCAGAAATTATCTCGTAATTTCCCATCCAATCTGGCTGGCTTTCTTCGTCTATTGAGTTTGTTGGCACATCGAATACGTCAACGATCTCTGTAGTTCCTATATTATCTGTATATTCTTCTCCGATCGTATAAGTATTACGATCGTAAATGAAATTAAGATTGCCGTTATCGCCCAAAATTGCTTTTGCGGTTAGTGGTGGGATAATAGGCACTGCAGTATAAAGAATCTCGGTCTTATACACCCCCGGCTCCAAATTTGCATCCGCATTGATGCCATAATAAATATCAAGAGTATCATCCGAAATAGCTGAAGAATTTGAATGAATAAGTTGTTTGCTATCCGAAGTCGGCACAGCCGCAAATTTCGAAGCGGCAGCTGGGCTAAATTCATTATAATTTGCGTCAAAGTTGTCTAGACCAGCAACAGCATAGCCCCAGGTAGCGCCATTAGTAAGATCAAGCGCTGCCGGAGCGGCATAAGTACCGGAAGTGGCTAAAATCTTTTGAGTTGTTTCATTATTTTCTGAATTACCATTAAGATAAATATCATTTACGGTGTCTGAATTAGTAGAAATATAAACTTCGTAACCATATTGCGAATTAGTTGCACCAACAATAGTGTCCTTGATGATACTAAGCGTGCCGGTATCTTCTGGACGAATAGTAGCTTCAATGACTTGACTAGTAACGAGACTTAAACCATCCGCATAGTCTGGCTCATCTGTAGCATTAGTCGTGGTAGCAACTGGGGAAGCAATGATTAAGGCAGCAAAAAGCAGTAGCACCGCGCTACAAGCAGAAAACAAAATTCCTGGGATAAAACTCTTCCCTATTTGAAAGGTTTGTTTTTGCACTTTTTGACCCTTTTTGTATTAGTTTTTAGTAATACTTTTTTGTTTTGGGCCAAATAACCTTTTACACTCTTGCAACTATAATACCATAAGCATTATAAAAACACAATATTTTTATAATAAAAATATGTAATTTATCGGCCACGATTTAATACTATGGCACTCGTGCTTAGGCACAACTTTTCAGCTTTTCGACCACATCCTTCTGGTCGGAAGTGATCAATGCCAGGCGAGCATCAATTTCCTTGTGGGCGATTTTGAGCGTGCGCGCCATCACTGGTTGATCTTTAAACTGATCGAAGAATTCAAAGAAGGCTTCGGCTTCCGCGGCAGTACGAATTACGCCGGCCATGTAGCGCGGGTAGCTGTCGATAGTTTTGTCGCCAGACATTTCTTCGACATATTTCCAGTTGGCCTTGAGCCATTCAAAAGCTTTGGCGCGGGCTTTGGAATTGCGGAAAAGATATAAGTACAAATGTAAGTGGTCTTGCGGCTTCACGATTTCTGGCTCGCCAAGTAGCGACACCAACTTATCAATATTCTTTTCATCCTTAGTTAACGTAGTCGCATACAACAAATCATATTTAATTTCCGGATCGGCTGTGGCTTGATATTTTTTGAGATAATCGCTGATCATCGCTGGCTCAACATAAAGCTTGGCATCCAAAATATCGCTTCTGGTTTCGATATCAAGGGCGGTTAAATCGTCGTTATAAAACTTCGCAAGCTTAGCAAGATTTGCGCGGTCTTCAGCATAAAAGTCGAGTGTCAGTAAATCATCGCGCAGGCGCACCATGTTTTCATTATCGTCTTTGCGAGTTTTGAGGCCCACTTCTTTTAGCTTGTCGGAAATTAAATCGAGCACATATTTTTTGAACATTTTTTCTTCGTCAGAATCCGGGTCGAAGAAAATTTTGAGATTTGAAATAATACTAATAATGATTTTCCAAATCGCAGCGGAATCTTCGTTTTTGAATTTGGCGATTAAATCAATTAGCGGTGCGGAGGCACAAAGTGGCGTACGAGCCAGCAAACTGCGATCGATTAAAAGTCGCAATTTTTGTTCGAGACTTAGATTATCAAAGTCGGCAAGTTTTTCAGCGAATTCTTTTTCGCTAAGATTTAAAACATAGTGGCCAGACATGTCGTCTAAAACTTGCGGGATTGGCCAGTTAGACGGTTTCATTTCGCCGTCTAGAAGGAAGCGTTGTTGCTCGCCGTCCGTCAAAACCGGATAACCTGGTTGATCAATCCAAGCATGCATAAATTCTTTTGGGTTAAAATCAGCATACGGCGCGAGCGCTTCCCAAAGGTTGTCGCCAATCGTATTTTGGTAAGCGTAGCGTTTGAAGTAATCGTAAATTCCCTTCTTGAAATTATCCCAACCCATGGCGCGAATCAACATCAGCATCAAGCGCGCGCCTTTCGAATACACAATGGCGCCATCAAAGAGCGTAGCGATTTCGGCCGGGTTTGAAACATCTTGGTGTACAGATTGCACATCAAAGTAGGCGTCGCGATAAAGCGCAGATAAACAGTCGCCCGTAAAGAAGCCTTGCCAAATTTTGAATTCTGGATAAATCGCGTCTACGGCCATGTATTCCATAATCGAAGCAAAAGATTCGTTGAGCCAAAGGTCATCCCACCAACGCATCGTCACGAGATCGCCAAACCATTGGTGTGAAAGTTCGTGAGCCACGGTAAGGGCAATGGATTTTTTGGTGCCAAAGGTTGCGGTTTTATCAGCTAGGAGCATCGACTCGCGATAAGTCACCAGGCCCCAGTTTTCCATGGCGCCGGCATCAAAATCCGGAATTGCAACTTGGTCGAGTTTTTCGAGTGGATACGGCACGCCAAATTCGTTGTCGTAAAATTCGAGCGAGCGCGCAGCGACTTCGTTCGCAAAATCCACTGAGTCTGGCGATTGATTGAGCGGAGCGTAGGTCGTAATCAAAGTGCCGTGTGCATTTTTAAGTGATTTGGCATGGAACTTACCAATCACAAACGCAAGTAAATATGTAGACATGCGCGGGGTTGGTTCGAAAATTGTAGTTGTGTCTTCTTTTTTTGCAACGATGTTATTAGAAAGTACGGTATCGTCCGAACCTTCCGGTAGTTTAATTGTGAGTTCAAAAACTGCTTTGGCGGCTGGCTCATCTATGCACGGAAAAGCCTCACGTGCATAATGTGACTCAAATTGAGTGGAAACAATTTTCTCGATTTTTTTGCCATGTTTATACGTGGAAAGATAAATGCCTTCCATGTTTTTGTTGAGTTTGTTGGTGAACTTGACCTCGATTTTAATATTGTCGCTAACTGGCGCATTCAAAGTAATCACTTCCCCGTCGTGAGTAAATTCGGTTTTTGCATCATTGATTTTGACGCTTTTGATTTTCATATCCACGGCGTGCAAAAAGATTTTGTCGGCTTTTGCAGCACCAGTAATTACAACGTCCCCATCAACAAGATCGTTTTCCTTATCAATAAATAGTTCAAGTTGGTATCTTTTTGGTTTAAAAAATTCGAGCAATTGTCCCATGTATCTATTTTAATACAGTTTCGCGGCTGGCGGAAGTTTGGCGTCCTTTAGTAGTGGCTCCAAATCTTTTTCTTCAAGAGTCTCTTGCTTCAAGAGTGCCTCTGCGAGTTTATCGAGCACGACTTTGTTAGTCTTAAGCACAAGCTCGGCGCGCTTCGCAGCTTCGTCGGTAAGTTTCTTGATTTCGGCATCGATGGCTTCGGCGGTTTTTTCGGAATATGGTTTTTCAGTGGTGATGGTGTAATAGCCGGTAGCCTCATTTGGGAAAACGAGGTTGCGAAGATTTGCACTACCCATACCTTCACCGATGATCATTGATTTAGAAAGTTCGGCAACATGTTGCAAATCGGAAGAAGCGCCGGTCGTGATAGCGTCTTCGCCAAAGATGATTTTTTCAGCCACACGGCCACCCATGGCGCGAGCCAAAATGTCTTTAAGATCATAAACGCTCTTGTAGCTGCGGTCTTCTGGTGGCAAGAACCAAGTTACGCCGCCGGTGCTACCACGTGGGATAATTGTAACTTTGTGCACTGGATCAGAGTTTGGCAAAACGTGACCAACAATGGCGTGGCCAGCTTCGTGATAGGCGGTGAGTTTTTTCTCATAATCGTTCATTACTTTGGATTTGCGTTCTGGACCAATCGCGACGCGTTCAAAAGCTTCGGTCAAATCTTTGTTCGAAATTGCTTTGTGGCCTTCGCGAGCAGCAGTAATGGCGGCTTCGTTGGCGATGTTGGCAAGATCAGCACCAGAAGAACCAGCGGTTTTCTTAGCCATTGCTTCGAGGTCTACGTCGCTTTCGACTGGTTTGTTCTTGAAGTGAACTTTGAGGATTTCAAGACGATCTTTAAGTTCTGGCAAAGTCACATTGACATGGCGATCGAAACGGCCTGGGCGAAGCAAAGCTTTATCAAGCATGTCTACACGGTTGGTGGCAGCCATCACGATAACGCCAGAATCATTATCAAAACCATCCATCTCAACAAGGATTTGGTTTAAGGTTTGCTCATCTTCACGACCAGCGCCACCCTTGGCGTCGCGTTTGTGAGCCACGGCATCGATTTCATCGATAAAGATGATGGATGGAGCGTTTTTCTTGGCTTTAGCGAAGAGATCGCGCACGCGGGAGGCACCCACGCCTACGAACATTTCGGCAAATTCAGAACCAGAGATTGAGAAGAATGGCACATTGGCTTCGCCGGCCACCGCACGGGCCATCAAAGTTTTACCAGTACCAGGATCACCGGCAAGCAAAACGCCGCGTGGAATTTTGGCACCGAGTTTTTCGTATTTCTTTGGATTCTTCAAAAAGTCGACGATTTCGGCAAGGTCTTGCTTGGCTGCATCGTTACCAGCAACGTCGTTAAAGGTGACTTTCTTTTTGTCTGGGCCATAAAGGCGAGCGCGCGATTTACCAAAGCTCATACTTTGGTTGTTGGCGGATTGCGCCTGACGCATCATGTAGGAGAGGAAGAAGAAAATTGCGAGAATTGGCAAAACCGTGAGGCCGACGTTAAGCACGATACCCATCACATCGACGTCTTCTTTATATTCGATGGTTGGGTAAAGCTTTTTGCAGTCCGTGAGTTCGTCGCCGTCTAATTCGGCGCAGCGGTTAACTAGACCTTGGTCATAAAGCGTGCCCGAAGCATCTTTTCTGGAAGTTTCGGTTGGCTCGTCTTTATCTTTCAAAGTAATTTCAAGATTATCGCCCGTGACGGTGATTTTCTTGATGTTGCCTTCTGGGTCGTTGGCGCGCGCAATTACTTCCGAAATCGGCACTTCGATTTTTTCGACACCGTTACTATTGAGATTGTTCACGATCAGTAAACAAAGACAAATCATAATGACGGCAAAGATAATTCCACGTGCAGTATTGGAACCATTTGGCGCATTTTTTTGAGGCATTTTCGGCCTGGCATTCTCTGACATTTTTTATCTCCTTAATGTATCTATTTTAACATGAACGAGTCAGAGAAAGTAGTTTTATTAATAAAATAAATGTGATATAATAGTAATACCGTCTGGGTGTAGCACAGTTGGTAGCGCGCGACTTTTGGGAAGTCGAGGTCGCAGGTTCAAGTCCTGTCACCCAGACCATTTTTGTGCAAAAATCTCAAAAAGCAGACTTGGATGCTTCGCATGCAAGTCCTGTCACCCAGACCAGAAATAAAAAATCGACCCTTAGGGTCTATTTTTTATTTCTGTTTTAATAGTAGAGCTATTTTGCTTCTGCTTTTGTTTTTCGCTGTATCATGTTAAAAATATAGCGTAGTAGTTAGATGTCTCTAAAAAATGGAGGCATCTGCCTCCAAAAAAATACGAAGGAGGGTTTGCTATGAACATTGAGAAAAGACACGAAAGGCACACTATAGTCGCCGAACAAAAGACCGCTAATAATCTCCGCGGGATTATTTATCTGGACAAGATAGCTAAGCCGGAAACTGTGGAGGTCGAGGTGCTCGGTGAGCCTTTGAATATTACACAGTTTGATGAGTTTGGTCAGCCAATTCTTACGGACAAGCAGCTTCGACTTTGCCAATGCAAGAATAATGCAATCGATCGGCAAACGAGAACCCCGTCGCTTCTCGAGGCGGATGTGTGGTACGAAGAAGAAACCTTCAATAAGCAGCGGAGCGACTTTGATTCGCTAGCCGCCGTGAAACGGGCCGTAGAAAATCTACGCATGCTCGACATATTACTGCACAATCGAAGCAAATTTCACAAGTCTTTCCCCGATGAAAGAATGAATGAATTCTTGCTTTTTGGCCATATCAAACTCGATGCGTTTGGCCAAGTCGCGTTTGCAGACAATGGCGCCGGAACCCCCGTGATGATTCATGGGATTAATGACGTTGAAGAATTTCGAGAATCATTTCTTGGCACTGATTTCAACAAAATTCTTTATAGGGCAACCAATAAGTCGCTTCCAACGCCTAGCTCATTTTGCCCGATTTGCGGGAAGCGCATTACGATTGACGACATAAAGGAACCTAATCTTTTATATGGCGACTGCCATCGTGATTGTGAACGACTATTTGCCAGAATGACTGAGGAAGATAAACTTTGCGAGCTGATATATGCCGTTTACCCGGACTACAATTTTGCAAAGACTCCGGTTAAGTCCGGCAGCCCTTGTATGCGATTTTGTTTCGAAACTATCCATGGCCATATTTCACTTGATTCGGCGGAAGGTGACGATAGGGTAAGAATTGCATGGCACAAAGATTATCCGACTTTTGACACCAGAAAAGTCGCACCAAGAATCTACATGGCCGACGACTGCCGTGTTGTCCAAACCAACAACTTGGATGACGCCAAAGCGTGTCTTTTGAATGCAAAGCGCAATATTTTGGATTAGCGCACTGCCCCCAGATTACTGGGGGCTTTTTTTATACACAGAATTAGAATAGTTGATTTTGACTATACCGGTAGCTAAGCTTTCCATAACCGCCCCACTTGGGGCGGTTTTTTATTTCGGCTACCCATGTTATAATTAATCCAATCTGGGTGTAGCGCAGTTGGTAGCGCGCAGCGTTCGGGACGCTGAGGTCGCCTGTTCAAGTCAGGTCACCCAGACCATTTTTTGTACAACGACACAGCGCGCCCCGCGCTACGCGAACGGGACGCTGAGGTCGCCTGTTCAAGTCAGGTCACCCAGACCACAATATGCAATTATTCCAGAAAGGTCTAGCGGTTATGGACTTGGATGCTTCGCATTCAAGTCAGGTCACCCAGACCATTTTTGTATAGATTTTCTTTTTCGCCCTGCTCTTTAAGGCCCAAAAACCTGTTATTCCATGGCTCAACTTTTTCACCAGCTAAATTAATGGAATAAATATAAACTTCTGCATCAAAATATTCGTCCCTGTCGTCTGGTCTGTCGTAGATTTCTTTTACCATACCCCTAGATTCATATAGTCGGTGCGCGTCTTTGGCGAATTCGTCAGTATAGAGCCTGAAATTCTTATAGCCTTTTTCCCTAGCTAGGTCGATTGTCCTGTCTAAAATTTCACCGCCAAGGCCTCGGCCCCGGTATTTTTCCAAAACCCCAAACCAACCCATCCAGGCATCGTCTGGATATTCGTGATAAGAATAAATCCCAGTAACTCCGATTGGCGCCTCACCTAAATACACAATGTAGTAATCCAATTCTTTGCGATATGGATTTTGCTCAACCATGTCAACAAAGTTCTGCCGGCCATCTTCTTCCGGAAAAATCTCATTCTGCACTTTGCAGGCAATTTCTAAATTATCTTTTGTGATTCTTTCGAATCGAATTTCGTCATTCATTTTTTATTTCTGATTAGTCTTGCGCCGACTACGACAACTGTGGCAACACCACAAATAGCGGCAAGGACATAGCTTACGAGATTATCGTTTCCAAGCTCCGAGTCTGCAGCCGTTGAGCGGCCAGTATTTGGAACCACGATTTCCTCTTCAGATTCTTCCGGCTCTGGTTGTGGCTGTGACTCAGGCTCCGGCTCAGGCTGAGGTTCTGGGTCTGGTTCTGGTTCAGGCTCCGGCTCAGGCTGAGGTTCTGGTTCTGGCTGTGGTTCTGGTTCTGGTTCAGGCTCCGGCTCAGGCTGAGGTTCTGGGTCTGGTTCTGGTTCAGGCTCCGGCTCAGGCTGAGGTTCTGGTTCTGGCTCAGGTTCTGGTTCAGGCTGTGGTTCTGGTTCAGGTTCAGGTTCCTGAAGCGTAAAGGTTGTGCCGATTATACCATCCTCATAAACAAAAGTTAGCGTGTGTTCGCCCACGGCCAAGCTATCCAAAAAGTTTGGTGCGAGCGTAAGAATAGTACTACCTCTTTCGATTCGGTAGGCTTCGGCGGCCAAAATAACGTCATCAACTTTTATATCGGTGAGTTTTGCGGGGTCGCCGTTTGAAACTACTACTAAATCTACTGGTTCGTCTTTTTCGAGAGTTTGATCGGCACCATCAATAATTCGGTAAATAAATTGCCACGAGACGCTGAGCGTGACAGATTTTTCTGGCATTATAAAGCTGTTACCAGAAATTTCTACCGCGTTGCCATCAGCATCAACGACATCAACGTATTTGATATAATCTTCGCGATCCGGAATATCAAACTCAACCGTGTGGCCAGCAAATGCTATGCCTGGTAGCGCCACGACATAATCGGCACTGCCGCCAGCTATCGAAACATTATATACTGGAGCAACGAAAAATCTGTTGCCTTCAAAGTATTCACCGTAACCTTCCGCGATAAACCCTTCTACACTATTTGAATATGAACCACCGGTAACCGGCTCAACGTTGTTCGTGATGCCGTTAAAAATCTGGTGAGTTAAAGTTGAGTTAAAATCGCCACTGGTAACCGTAATATGAACCTTGGCGAGATCTTCCGCGCTGTGCCCAAGTGGGTCTGCAAAACTAATTGGCGCCGGAGCTTCTAGGTTCCCACCCGAAATCAATACGTTAATTGGTTGGTTAGTAGTATGCTGGGCAACCGAAATCGCCGCGCCCACCGTAGTGGTACCATTAGAATTATTGGCAGTTTCGTATGTATCATAGTCGCTTCTAATTGTACCGCCAGTCATGATTAAATCGCCAGCACGAATTTCGACGCCATTTTGATGGCCGAGAACATTGCCACCAGCAATCGTAGTAACACCGTCTACTTGCGGAGCGTAAATTCCAATACCATTAGTGGCAATGAGGGAGCCACCATTAATATTGAAGGCAGCTCTTTCACCCGAATTACCCTGATAGCTGAAACTACCATTGCCGAGCAAAGCAGCGGTATAACTTACAACTTCGCCAGCGTTAATCGTAACCGTACTATCCTCAAACCCCGCAATACCAACACCACCTCCTCCATCCTCTTCATAAAGCGATTCGATACGCCCACCGTTCATAATAAAGTGACTATATGGTTTGCTTAGAGTTACGCCAATGTTGGACGCGTCTGCCTTGCCAATGGTTTTAACAAGACCATCATTCATGACAAAGTTGGTTTCGCTAGTGCTGTCGCCAACATAAACACTTGGGCCACCACCGGTTGCGATAATGGTGCCGCCGTTCATCGTAAGATCTTTTTGATTATAAATCACGAAGGAGTCGCCCCGCACTTCGCCAGCGTTTAATTCAAAATTACCATAGTTTCGAATTGCGTATTGCGGGCCAATAATAAGACCGCCGTTCATCGTAAAATTGTTATAACTATGAATTGCAAAGCCACTGGTTGCAGTGCTTTCAATAATGCCGGAGTTTAAAACCAGGTCGCCGGTCTTGGTGTTAGTACCAATCTGAACAACTGGCTTGGCACTACTGGTAATTTTGCCGTCCGCATTTGCAGAAGTGTCTTTAACGGTGAGCGCTGCTTCATATGGGACCAAAGTTTTACCACCCATATTGATGGTATGACCATTCAGGTCTAGAGTAAGATCTTTTCGCACAAAGGCGTTGGCGGAAAGCGTGATATCCGCTTCAAGAACAATATCGCCACCATTCGTGAAAAATGTGTTAAGTGTGCTAGCGTCAGAAACTGGCTCCGCCGCAAAAGCGCTTGGAGCAAAAAACGTTAGGCTAAATATTAAACTTAAGAAGATTTTTTTGAGTGTTTGTTTCATAGTTTTGTGGCCTATATATATATTATATATAAGCATAAGAGGTATTAAAAGTCAATCTCTAATAGTATACTGGGCCGTCGTCTGGGAACGGATCATCTGATGGGAAGTCTGAGTCATCGAATTCGTCGTAATCTTTGAAACCATCGTTGTCGTCGTCATAAGAATCGTTGTATGGGCTGTTGCCATAGAATTGGTTTGAGCCGTATGGGTTGTAGCCGAGCTCGATCAAAAAGCGCGACGGCATATTGTAACTGCGTTCGCCAAAACTGTAGCGCGAAGCGGCGTAGGTGAGGAAAAGTTTTTTCATGGCGCGCGTCATGCCAACGTAGGCTAGGCGGCGCTCTTCTTCGAGGGCGGCTTCGTCGTCTACGCGGGAGCTTGGGAATAGGCCGTCTTCCATACCCACCAAAAATACTACCGGAAATTCTAGACCTTTGGCTGCGTGCATCGTCATCAAAGTAACCGCGTTGTCGCTCGAAGCTTCGTCGGCGGAAGACATCAAAGTAGCGTCGGCCAAGAATTCATCAATAGTTTCGTAGCCGTTGGCGTTACCGATGAGGACGCCGAGGTTTGCGATACGTTCTTCGCCGGTTGGCGTGCCGTCCGTGAGTAAAGTTTCGAAATCAAAATATTCGATGGCTTTTTTCGTGATTTCGGCCGGCGGTAAATCAAGCGGCGTAGTTTTGATGAAATTCAAAAACTTATTGAATGCATTCTTAGCTTTAGCGGCAGTTAAAACGTCCGCGAGGTCTGGGTCTTTTAATGGTTCAGTTCCCTCGATCGCGTCAATGGCAGCAAGGATTTTTGCGAGCGACGCGTCACCAATGCCAGACAAAACATTTTTTACCACACGTTCCAAACTAATTTTGTCGCGCTGATTTACGAGCACCTTCAAAATCGCGAGTACATCCTTGACTTCTTTACGATCATAGAAACGCACGCCACCAATAATTTTGTACGGAATGCGCATGTTCATGAAGGCTTTTTCAAAAGTGTAGGACTGTGCGTTAGTGCGATATAAAACGGCGAAGTCAGAAAAGTTTGGATACTGGCGGTGGTATTCAAAAATCTTGCGCGCCACGTAGTTTGCTTCTTCGTTCTCGTCACGCAAGGATTCTACATCCACTGGCTCGCCTTTTTCGGCTTCGGTAAACAAAGTTTTGTCGGTGCGAGTTTTGTTTTTGGTGATGATTTTTTGCGACGCATCCAAAATGTTTGCCGTGGAACGATAGTTTTGTTCGAGTTTGATAACTTTGGCACCCGGAAAATCGCGTTCAAAATGCAAAATGTTGGTAAAGTCGGCGCCACGCCACGAATAAATCGATTGCCAGTCGTCGCCCACTACGCAAATATTACGATTTTTATTGACGAGAAGTTTAATGAGCTGATATTGAATAATGTTAGTGTCCTGATACTCGTCAATCAAAATGTGTTCAAATTTGGTTTTCCATTTTTTGCGAATGTCTGGATTGTTCTGGAAAAGTTCCAAAGCCTTTAAAAGTAAATCGTCAAAATCAAGAGCGTTCGCACGAGATTTTTCGGTTTCATAACGTGCAAAAATTTTGGCAGTTTGTTTTTGGTTTGGATAACACGCGGCAGCCGCATAATCGTCTGGCGTTTGGCCTTCGTTTTTAGCTTTGCTGATAATCGACTGAATTGATTTTGGCTTCAACGATTTGTCGCTCGCCATATTCAAATCTTTGATGATGTGTTTGATGAGCGAAATTTGATCATCCGTATCGTAAATCACAAAATTTTTATCAAGTCGTGCAGCTTCGGATTCGATGCGCAAAATCTTCACACAAATGCCGTGGAAGGTACCCATGTACGGCATAAAACTGCGCGGCACCACGTCACCATTTGTATCGTTCAAGAGCTTCCACAAACGCTCGCGCATTTCACGCGCCGCTTTGTTGGTAAAAGTGACAGCTAAAATATTGTTTGGATTAATACCATTTGCAATCAAATTCGCAATGCGATGAGTCAAAGTTTTAGTTTTGCCCGAACCCGCGCCCGCCAAAATTAGAAGCGGCCCCTCCAAAGTTTGTACCGCATCGGCCTGCGCCGGATTGAGCTTTTCTAAAATATTCACTCAACCATAATAAACCATTTGTGGTGATTTTAAAACCACCCCGTACTAGATGCCGGTGAGTGGTGAGATGTCGGCGCCGAGATGGCGGAGACGAGCGGCGAAATCTTGATAACCACGGTTAATTGGGTAGACGTTACGAAGAATCGAGGTGCCAGGAGCGGCGAGCATGGCGATCAAAATCACGACGGCTGGGCGCAAAGCTTGTGGAGCCACGAGCTCGGCGGCGTGCCAATTGGTTGGGCCTTCTACATAAACGCGGTGCGCATCGAGAAGTTCAACTTTAGCATTCAAGTTCGAAAGTTCAGCCGTGTAAATGGCGCGGTTTTCAAACACCCAGTCGTGAATCAATGTACGACCTTCGGCCACGGCGGCAATCACCGAGAAGAATGGCAAGTTATCGATATTGAGACCCGGAAATGGCATCGGATGAATTTTATCGATTGGCGCCACGAGGTCGGATTTTTTAACAGTCAAATCAACTAGGCGCGTGCGGCCGTTGTTAGACAAATATTCTTCGCTAATTTCAAATTTAGCGTTCATGTTTTTCAAAACCTCAAGCTCTACTTCCAAAAATTCGATTGGTGCGCGAAGCAAAGTAATTTCGGAATGCGTAGCAAACGCAGCGGCGATAAACGACATGGCTTCGATTGGGTCTTCAGAAATGTAGTATTCGACGTCGGAATTGAATCTTTGGCGGCCACGCACAACCAAAGTCGTGGTGCCAATACCGCTGATTTTGACGCCAAGTTTTTCGAGGAAGAAACAAACGTCTTGCACCATGTAGTTTGGCGAAGCGCCCACGATGGTGGTTTTGCCAGGACATAGCGCGGCGGCCATCAAAATGTTTTCAGTTACGGTGTCGCCACGTTCGGTAAGAATGATGCGGCGGTCGGTAGTTTTCTTCAAAGTTTTTTGGTCGACTTCTACACTGTAGAAACCACTATTTTTGGTAGCGTCAACTTGGAGGCCAAAGCTTTCCAAAGCTTTAAGATGTGGCTCAACCGTGCGAGTACCAAGCGAACAACCGCCAGCATACGGAATCTCGAATTTCTTGTAAAAATGAAGTAATGGGCCAAGAAACATAATGATGGAGCGGGTTTTGCGCGCGGCTTCAATATTCATTTCATCAAGTTTCAATTCGCGGGGTGATATAATTTCAAGGTCGCGATGACGATTTTGCCAATGACATTTTACGCCAATCGATTCCAAAACTTCAATAATACGGAAGACTTCTTCGATGCGTGCAACGCGATGCAAAACAGTTTTGCCGGAATTCAAAAGTGCCGCACAAAGCAAAGCGACGGCTGCGTTTTTGGAAGTATTAACGGTAATTTCGCCGGCGAGTTCCTTGCCGCCACGAATACGAAAGCTTTGCGAAACGGAGTCGTTAATAGAGAGAATCTGGTTACCAAGGGCTTCTGATAGCTTCTTGATCATTTCAAGCGAAATATTTTGGCCGCCTTTTTCGATGCGGTGAATTGCAGACTGTGATGAACCAACGGCAGCGGCGAGTTCGCCCTGCGTCCAGCCTTTTTCAAGGCGCATTTGTTCGATGGTTTCACCAATTACTTGTTGGTAGGTCTTTGGTTTTTTCATACAAAATATTATACCACAAATATATCACGGTGTGAATATTTTACTTTAAGCCGGCGAGGCCTGGCAAGTCTTTGCCAAGCAGGAATTCGAGCGCCGCACCACCGCCCGTAGAAACGAGCGAATATTTTAGTTGCGGGTGTTCTAACATCATTTGTTCGACAAACCCAGTAGTGTCACCGCCACAAATAACAGTAGTTTTATCAGCACTTTCACCCATTAATTCGGCCACGATCGTGGATGAGGTGGCATAGGCAGCGTCTTCGGCTTTGCCGAGTAGGCCGTTCCAGACTACGGTTTTGGCACCTTGAATCATTTCGGCAATTTTAATGGTACTGGATGGGCCAACATCGAGCTTGGCACCAGCCGTATCTTCGTCAAAATCATCGGCAACATAAATTTTGTCGGACGAATTCGTGTAGCCATCGGCGGCGATTTTGCCACCCACGGCGATCTGATCGGCAAGACCAACAAACTTCTCAATTAATGGAGCTTTGTCTTCGACTTTGGCGCCGCCAATAATCATGAGAAGCGGACGCTCTGGATTATCAATTACTTTAGAAAGTCCGTTTATCTCCTTTTCAAGAAGTAGGCCGGCGTAGGAAGGCAGGAGTTTAGTAATTGCGTCGGTTGAAGCGTGGGCGCGGTGCACCACGGCAAAACCATCCTGCACAAAAAGTTCAGCGCCAGTAAAATCAATAATTTCTTTGGCGAACTCAGCGTCGTTTGCCTCTTCACGTGGGTCAAAACGCAAGTTTTCGAGCAAAGCTACGCGGCAGTTTGAAAGATCAACCAGGTGCTGGCCTTTTTTAATTTCAAAAAAACCAATTTCAGGGCCAGGCAAAAGCGCGCGCAAACATTCGACGGCTGGCTTCAAGCTAAATTCTGGATTTTCTTTCCCTTCTGGGCGGCCAAGGTGCGAAATGAGCACCACTTTTTTGGCGCCGCCATCGAGCAAAAATTGAATAGTTGGTAGGCTGGCTGAAATCCTTAAATCACTTTCAACTTCACCGTTTTTAATTGGCACGTTGTAGTCCACGCGCACGAGCACGGTTTTGTCTTTGACGTCAATATCACGAATGGTTTTTAAATTCATAATCCTCCTTAAACGTAGCGGACCTGAATGGTGTCGGTGCCGCCGATTTTATCTTTGCCACCCGAAACAATCACTGCGAGCAAATCTTTTTTGCCGTCTTTAGTGTGAATGTAACCACTTTCTTTGAGTTCTTTGGCTAAATCGTAGCCGTAATTATCGGAATACTCACGCACGAATGCCGTGTTAGCATAAATCATAGCAAGTTGGTTAGCCACGCGTGCGTTGTCAGTAACGGAAATGATTGGCACGTTTGGACGTTGCGCAGCGATCGAGCGCGAAGTGGTGCCGGATTTAGTTTGGCAAACAATCACGTCGGCATCGATAGTCTCGGCGAGGCGAGCGGCAGCGTGCGAAATTGCGTTATAAACTTCGAAGTCGCCGGTTGGAGCTTGCGAAATTGTAGCAACTCTGGAATGGTTTTGCGCATACAAAATCACTTTTTTCATTTCTTGTACGGTTTCGAGTGGATATTTGCCGTTGGCGGTTTCGTCGGAAAGCATCACTACGTCGGCGCCTTGAATTACGGCGGTGGCAACGTCGGAAACTTCGGCACGAGTTGGCTCTGGGTTGTCTACCATGGAGCTAAGCATTTGGGTTGCCACAATGCAGAGCTTGGAATTGGCGCGGCAAAGGGCAATAAGTTTGCGTTGGACGATTGGTACTACTTCGGCGCCGGCTTCGACAGCCATGTCGCCGCGTGCCACCATGATACCGTCGGCGGCTTTAACGATAGCTTCGAGGCCTTCGTCGGTTTCGATAGCTTTTTTGGTTTCGATCTTGGCGATTACTTTAGCGGTTGAACCGTGTGAGAGCAAAATTTGTTTGAGTTTTTCGATATCGCTGGCACTTTGCACAAACGAAAGTGCTACATAATCAAAGTCGTGCTCGGCACCAAATTTAATATCGTCGAGATCTTTCTGAGTTAAAATATCGCCGCCAAAATCGGTATCAGGAAGATTGAGGCCTTTTTTGGACATAATGAAACCGTCGTTTTCGATTTCAACTTTGATGGCGGTGTCGGAAACGATTTCTATGACATGGCTTTTGATTTTGCCGTCAAACATAAAGAGTGGCTCGCCTGGTTTGACCTTGCTGGCGAGATTGTATTGCACTGGGACCGTGAGCCCACCATCGTGATTCTCGAGCGCAGAATCCAGGATCAACTCATCGCCTTTTTTCAAATCTAGGTGATTATCTTTAAGCATGCCAAGGCGAATTTTTGGACCTTGCAAATCTTGCAAAATCGCAACAGAACGGCCTTTTTTGGCAGCGGCAGCGCGGATCCAGCCAATGTGGCGGGCGCGTTCTTCGTCGGAACCGTGGGAACAGTTAAGGCGGCAGGCATTAACGCCGGCCATAATAATTTCTTCGATTTTTTCTGGGGAGTCAACAGCTGGCCCGATAGTTGCTAGAATTTTAGTGCGTTTAAAAAGTTTGCTCATAGTTATATATTACCATAAGTTAGATGTTATGATAAGATGGAGTTATGACTAGGCCGTGTATCAAACGCTTGAATAAATTAGTGAAATTTTCGCGCAAAACCACAATGATTATTATTATGGTCTGCGCGGTTTTGGTGACGGTTGCTACGCTCGTGGTGCTGTTTTTGACTCCGGAGCAACGCATTAAGGGTCGCATCGAATCCCTCGCGCACGAATACTACGAGGAATATTATTACGGCAAGTTCACCGGCTCGGTACCAGAAAGCAATCTCGAAAGTTTGATGGAAAAATATAGTGAGCACGGTTTTTCGGAAGTGCCATTAAGGCAGTTGCTGTTTTATGATAACGGCAAACACTCCGACGAAGCTGACGAAATTGGCCACTATTGTGATATCAATGCTACTTCAGTGCGCATCATCCCGGACGTGCCTTACGGCAAGACGAATTACCACGTAGAATACAAATACTCTTGCAATTTTTAGGTAAATCTAATATAATAATAGAAGTCTATCCGGTCTCGCAAGCCTACGGCTCGCGATCCCTCGTTCGTTAAGACAAATCGAAAACAAGTTTTCAATTTGTTTTCCCTCACTCGGTCTCGTAGTATAACGGTTAGTACAACGGGTTTTCATCCCGTCAATAGGAGTTCGACTCTCCTCGAGATCACCATTTCGGAGTTGCTGCCATCGCAGGACTCTTTTTTGTTGCGAATAACGGAGAAGAGTGGGCTTAAATCGTCCGTTCCAAAAATTCTCTCCTTGATATCGAAGTGTAGACCATTCGGGAACAGCATTTTTTGGAACGCTTGTCTCGTCTCGAGGTCGGCGTCTTTCCAGAGTTTGGCCGGCTTTGTCATGAAATTGCACACGTAATCTATTGTGGCTTCATTTAAGCCTTGATTCCGTTCCAATTTATCAATTTCTCGTCGCAGGTCTTGGCGCTTCTGTTCTAAAGCCTCGCTGTACCTGTTCTTATCGTCAATTGTGATCTTACCATCTAACATAGCGTCTACCGCTTCTATTAACTTCTTGTCGATATCCGATATCGCCTCGCGGCGCTGTGCTAGTTCGCGTGTCGTATCGCCGAGCTTCTTAGCCGCTGTGCGCTTTACTATTTCTTTAAATAGCTTAATAGTACCCTCGCTAGGCGTAATTTCCTCTAGGAAGTCTACGAATAGTTGGTGCATTTGCTCGATCGGGACTGAACTATGGCCTTTTGTCGTGCAGTGATAACGCGGCGACCTCTTACCGGCCGAGCTTCGTGGAGCACTAGATCGTATCAGCGTTCCACATTTTGAGCAAATCAATAGTTTGCGTAGCGGATATAATTCGCTATTGCTCGGCACCAGTGGAGCGCGTTTGCCGCTTAGGATCCGTTGGTTCTTATTATATGTGTCTATATCGATAAGACCGTCAAAGTCCTTAATCTTGGTTGGCTTTCCGTCTAGTAGATTTTTAGACGTGTTATATCCGGCGTAAACCGACTGACGCAAAATGCCAAGCATGGTGTTCAAAGTAATAGGTTTACCGTTCTTGCCGTTTACACCCATCTTATGCGCTAGGTTTACTAGCTCCATAGGCGCTATATCGCCCTCGGAGAAACGATTTAGCAGGAATTGGATATTCTTACCAATATCATTCGTTTCGTCGATCTCGAGCGTGTTATGGTGCTTTTTCTTGCCGTCGTTGGTATATTCGCCAGTCATGATTGGTTTGAGCTTTAGTCCTATCGGCGCTTGCGACATCCACCATCCGTAGCTAGCAAGTAGCGACATATCATCTTTAACGGTCTTTGATTTAATATCGTTATCGAGTTGGTGAACCGATAATGCGATGTTAAGCATAAAGCGTCCGGTTGGCGATTCGTCGATTACTTCTTGCGTAGAGCGTAACGTAACGCCACATTTGGCTAGAATAAAGCCAATATCGTTAAAGAATGACGTCATGTCGCGAGATATGCGCGATACGTTGTAGACGACTACATGATCTATGCGCCCTTTGCGCTTGGCAATATCTGCCAACATTTTCTGGAGTTCTGGGCGGTGTGCGGTTTTGGCCGAAATACCGGCGTCGGTATACCAGCCAATTATTTCTATATCGTTTTGGTTTGCGTATTTTTGTATTGCAAGTCTTTGGTTTTCCAAAGAAGCGCCGTAAGTTTGTTCTTCCGTCGAGACGCGAGTGTAGCCGAACGCAATGCGTTTTACTCCATCGTTCATTAACAACATACTATACCACCTTTTCGCCAGAATGGACGATTTTTATATCAATAAGATCGCTAGCGATACGGTGCATTAGTCCGATCAGGTTGGCAAGCTCTAGATCTGAGATTTTATCAGAGTCTGCTTTGCCTAGCAGTTTGCGCGCTTCTTTGGTGGAGATTATAATCTCGTTTGAACACAGAAAACTATCTTTATATTTCTGTGCTTTCTTGTAAGGGGTTCTAGGCATGAAAGCCTTTCTAATGTACTCGAATAGTACTTATTGCTCGAATATCGAGCGTTGCTTCCCACCGAGTGTGCTCCCCACCGAGCACACTCCCCACCAAGGTTAAAGTTAAAAAAGACACCCAAATAGGTGCCGCAATTTAACTAGTTCCAATTATACCCGCTAATGGTTAGTCGGGCAAGCATAAGCATTTTGAGAGCTTGTATTTTTCCACAAGTTAAGGTTAAATACAAAAACCTTGCGAGAGTATCCGCAATTTTTTCGTTAAACAAAAACCTAGCCACATAGGTGCGTACTTTAGATAAGTTAGGTCGTCTCGCAAGGACTAAGGAGTTTATATGAGTAAGTTATCTACTGACAATTCAAAGGCCGCTCAAAAGCGCTACAAATGCCCGAAATGCGGCAAAGAATATATCGGTTATCCTGCGTTGTCGCGTGAAGATAATAAGACTGAAATCTGTCCGTTATGCGGGGTGTTGGAAGCGTTACGAGACTACAGCTTGCGGCGTTGATTATAGACAAGAACACGTTGTTTTAGGAATGTTTTTGTAGATTCGCTTAGTACTTCTTTTGGAAGGCCAGGCTGACTCGTAATTTTATTAAAGAACGATATGTCGTCTTCGCTTACGTTGTTTATATCAACTAATATTTTTCCATCCGCAGAATCAAAACAAAAGAAATGATTGTCGAATAGTCCATGATGGTTACTGCATAACCAAACTCCGTTATCTCCAGAGTTTGCCAATAGGTATTTCCTTAAGAACGCATCATTTTTATGGTCGATTTGGCAATCGGAAAGCATCTTGGAGAAAGGTTCTTCCGAATAAATGCCATTGATTAGGGACGCTTCGCTATTTTTTATATCGGCCACACCCCATAGGTGGGCTGCCTGAAGAATGTCCTCTATTTCGCATCCACACAAGTAGCACTTCGTGGCAATGCCTTTTTGCCTCAAATTGTTTTTGAATAATTCTTGGTTCCTAAGAATATTTTTCTTCTTGGCAATCGTATATTGGGTATTCTCGCGTTGTAGATCCTGTAATACTTCGAAACTGTTTTCGTATTTTATATCTAATTCTAATTTTTCAAATAGCTTCGTTATTGGTGATGGAAAATCTTTAGTGAATTTAGCATCGCCTTGTCCCAGCCTAAAATTCCACTTTTCAGGTGCAAAAAGAAATTCCAACTTCTTGTGTTCTTTTTGGGCTAACACATAGAGCGTCCACATAGTTAGGAAGCTATCGTAGGCTTCAGCCCCAAGGGCCTTAAACGTATAGATATACCTAGTATTTTTAGATCCAAGTGCCGAATCGTCATCAAGGTCGTATGTCTCGTCTTCGTCGTCGATTTTGTACTCTTCGTCAACACATCGCAAATAAGCAGGAATGTTTCCGGAGTTCTTCCTTGATATCTCCTGGATATCGTTTGCGAATTTAATAAACGAAGTATACGCAATGCCGCGATGGGCTTCAAGCTGGCTAAAGCCCAGTGGTGAGAAACAGTCGAAATTAATTTGATCCAAATTCAACACATCAAAGCCTAG
>JAFZBJ010000034.1 GCA_017561835.1 Candidatus Saccharimonadota bacterium
CATTGTGGTGCGCCTGACTAGACTCGAACTAGCACAGCCGTGAATCTGGCCACTACCACCTCAAGGTAGCGTGTCTACCAATTCCACCACAGGCGCATGGCATTATTATAACATAGATTGGCGAAAAATGTGAAATTTTGCTACGGAGTCTGGTTTTTGTCTGCTCTGTTCACGGCCCAAGAGTTAACATCTACGAAGCGATCGGTTGGGGACACCAGGCGAACGTCGTTTTCGAAGGTGCGAACGTTCTTGTTGTAGAAATACGTGAGATTAGATTGGTAGAGGCCAATTGCTGGCACGTCTTCGGTCCAGTATTCTAGGAAGGTCTCATATTTTTTAATACGCAAAGTTTTGTTGGTGGTTTCGCGGGCAGCAAGCAAAGCATCATCCACGAGGGCGTTGGTGTAGTTTGAAAGATTAAGCCCGGAGCTGGTGGCTTGTGACGAGTGGTAATAAGTCAAAAGATCTGGATCGGCACCAAGCTCGATTTCATAAAGCAGGATGTCATAGTTGCGTTTTGGAATGGTATTCGTGATAAAGTCTTGCCCTTCTGGCTCGATCGAAAGATTCACTTCAAAACCAAGGTTTTGGAGTTGGCGAGTGAGGGTGCCAGCCAGGATTGGCAAGCAGCCCGTATCCGAAGTCACTAGGTTAAGGGTGATTTTGTTTTCACCTGATAATTCTGCGATTTTGGCCTTGGCGGTATCAACATCTAACTCTGGAATCTTTGGATATTTGCTGAGTTGAATTTGCGATGTAATAAGCGGAAAATCCATCGCGATGGTGTTTGGCACGAGGGCGCGGAGTTCATTAACATCGATTCCCTGGCGAATCGCGGCGCGGAGATCTTTGCTTTTTAAGCTTTCACTTGTGGTATTTAAAATCGCAAAGACACCGAAGTTGATGCTCGAGTTCTTTTCGTAAAACTTGTTAGTATCAATGGCGTCGGCGTCACTTGGTGAAAGCTCGGCGGTGGCCGTAATGGTGCCGGCGTTGATGGCATCGATTAAGCTGGCTTTGTCGGTGTAGGTGTGTACCACGAAGGTATTTAGGAGTGGTTTGCCCTTGTAGTAGTGTGGGTTGGCAGAAAGATAAATAATTTTTTCGGCGGTGGTGCTTTGAATTGTGTTCACTGTGAAGGCGCCAGAAGTTACTGGTGCGGTGGAGAATTCGTGTTCAATAATGGTTTTAGGATCAGCATCCTTCAAGATGTGCTCTGGTAAGATTGGGAAGTTGAGAGCCGAGACGAAATCTGCATAGGCGGCTGGCAACGTGAAGACTACTTGATCCTCGATAATGGCAATATTTACCCTTGAAAGGTTGGTGTCATAGATCGTATTTACAGCCGGGTTCTGAATGAGTTTGGCTGTAAAATAGACGTCTTCTTTGGTGATTGGCTCGCCGTCAGACCATTTGAGATTGTCTTTAATGGTGACACTCCAAACTTTGCCGTCTTGTTCTGGCGTGATGGTCTTGGCTAGGCCGAGACTGGTTTGGCCAGCAAAATCAATCGTGCTAAGGGTCGAAAATAGTAATCGGCTGAGAGTTTTTTCGCTACTCGTGGTGGCAAAAAGTGGGTTCAGCGACGTGACTTTACCAATTGTTCCTTCGGTGTAGGTGCCGCCGGCTGCAAAAGTTGCTTTGGTGTATGAATTTCCAAACCACACGGATTGCGTAACGGCCAGCAAAATCAGCGCTGTAACTAAAAGAATCCATTCTACGATCAAAATTTTAATATTCGCGATGCGCGAAAGGCGCTTCACGAAATTTTCTTTGATGTGTTCCTTGCCTTCTTCCTGGACTTTATCAGCAGTGCGCGAAAAACGACGGATAATTTTTTGCCCACGCTTTTTTAGAGGATTTTTCATATTATGCTGGAATTAATAATAGTCCCAAAATTGAAATTACGAATACACAAGCGAAAAAGACAGTAGTGACAAACATGGATTTTTCAAGACCACGACGTTTGGTGAAAAGTTCGCCAGAACCACCCGAGCCAGAGCCGAGTGAAGCGCCGCGTTGTTGAAGCAAAATCAATAAGATAACTAGAATTGCGGATATAAATGTGACTGTTTCGAGGAAATTTCCTATTTGCATAATAACTCCTAATGTATATTCATTATAGTTTGAAAATACAGAAAATGCAAGTTACTTGAGGAGGTTTTTGCGTTTCAAGAGAGTGTGATAATTAATCGCGAAGCGATGGGATTCCTCATCGATTCTGGCGATCAACTTTGCGATATGGGAGCTTTGGCTAATTTCGGTTTCTTCGCCCGAGGTTTGGACGATTTTAACGGTGGCGCTTTTGGTGTGGTCGCCAGATTTATTGCGGCCAATAACTGGAATATTGTGTTTTGCAAGCAAAGGTAAAACTGCATTGATTTGGCCAATACCGCCATCAAGCACGATAAGATCTGGGAATTCCCATTCAGTGTGCTTTAAGCGGCGTTCGATTACTTCGTGCATGCTTTTGAGGTCGTCACTGGTGCTGGTGCGGATTTTGAATTTGCGATATTGGTCGCGGGCGGAAGCGCCGTTAATAAATACCACCATGCTAGCCACCGTGTTGGTGCCGGATTGGTGTGAGATATCGTAGCCTTCGATGCGGCGTGGTGGGTGATCTAGTTTTAGAAGCGATTGCAATTGGTTCAAAGCTTGGTCTGAAGAAATATCCAAAAATTCTTTGTCTGAAAAGACAATTTTGCGGCGAAGCTCTTTGAGCCCGGCGAGTTGGTCGCGAGCTTCGGCGGCGAGCTCGTAATTCCCTTTGCTGGCTTCGTCATACATGGTTTTTTCGAGATCTTTCAAAAGGTTTTGGCGCTCACCTTTGAGGTAGCGAATCATTTTACGAAGATTGCGTTTGTAGTCTTCTGGCGTGCATCTCTCTACTTCAATGCTAGGAGTGAGGCCAAGATCAGTATTCAAAGATTTTTTGCCATCGTATGGCTTGTCATAATATGGGAAAATGCGGCGGAGCAACCTTACGGATTTTTCGACGGCGGATTTGCCATAAAATGGGCCGATATAGGTGGCTTTGTCGTCCATTGGGTTGCGGGTGTAGCTGATGTGCGGCACTTCATCTTGCATGTTGATACGCACATAAGACACGGTTTTGTCGTCGCGCAGCAAAATATTCCACTTTGGCATGTAACGTTTAATCATTTCGGATTCAAGAAAGAGTGCGTCCATTTCGGTGTCTACTAC
>JAFZBJ010000035.1 GCA_017561835.1 Candidatus Saccharimonadota bacterium
ATCAATTCTGGATCCTTAGGTTTAATCTCTGGAGGAGTTTCTACCGGTGGAGTCTCTGGAGGGGTTACTGGAGGAGTCTCTGGAGGAGTCTCTGGAGGAGTATCTGGAGGGGTTACTGGAGGAGTATCTGGAGGGGTTACTGGAGGAGTATCTGGAGGGGTTACTGGAGGAGTTTCTGGAGGGGTTACTGGAGGAGTCTCTGGAGGGGTTACTGGAGGAGTAACCGGAGTACCTGGCTCTACCGGAATCTTTGGCGTTGATCCACCACCATTACCCTTTGGCGTTGCAAACTGCCTACAGTTCGGCATCACACCAACTTTGCCGCCCTTACCAGCACCAAGCTCTCTCTCAGCAATGAAGCCCTTGTTACACAAATAGACATCGTTGCCATATTCGTCCTTCTTGACATAATATATAATCTTCTTTGGATTATTCCTCACTTCCAAATCGTCCAACAGCCAACCATTATTACCATCTGAGAAGGTAGCTTGACGGTTCACGATAGTCTCGAGTCTAAGCTCTGAGTCTTTGATTTCCTCTTGATATGCATCGATCGTGCCGTTCACGAGCTTTCCGTAATATTTTGCGCCATCCAAATATGAATAGTTGTATTCATTCGGGTTCATTTTCTCAAGTTCGAGGTATTTATTAAAGATATCAAGTTCTTCCTTTGTGTCGATCTCGCCATTGATTCCCAAACTATCAAATACGCTCTGCATTTTTCCAGTGTCACCACCAAAGATATCTCTTGCAATCGCAGACGGTTTGAGGCTTCTACTGGTTATTACCTTTTCAAGAGCCCGTAGTTCTTCGTAATTATCAATGTCGCCCTTGATTCCCCATTCTTCAAATGTTTTAAGCATCTTCTCTTCGTCGCCATCAAACAAGATATCCTTCAGCTTGTCTGCTTTAAGAACATCGAGACCAGAAGCATATTCTTCCAAAACTTCTTTATCGGTACCAATTGCGATCATAGTCTCTCTTATGAATCTTGCTCTTTCCTCTTCATCGAAAATGCCATCGCCATTAACGTCTGCGTCAAGAGGAATGCCCACGAGCCAGTTGTTTGAGTTCGTCTTAAATACTTGGTTTGCGCCAGAGTCATATTCTACAAGATAGCCTACGTCTTCGTTGTAGTCAAAATCTTCCACTTCAAGGCCAGCCATTATAACCTTGTCACGGCCATCAATATCGCCCGTTACAAAGGCCCTTGGCACGCGGCCATGATCACCATTAAATAGATGAGATAGGTTCGATGCCGTTTCTCTCTTGCCCTCATCGGTTATAGCCACTTGCGCCCAGGCGTCTTTAGACTCATTATCAATCACAGTAATAATAGAACCAGTAGCTTTCTTGGAAGCCATAAATGTGGCGTCTTCGTTTATAAATTTGCCACTATCAGCACCGAAGCTCGTAAAGCTACCATCTTCTTCCTCAATACCTACGGCAAATCTACCAATGAAATTAGCTTTGCCATTTTTGGCAAATGATTCAGCATCCACGACGCCAGCCGGCACTAAGACCTTGCCATCGCTTCTAATTGGGAACTTCATTGCTTCTAGTGGGCCATCACCATCAATATCTACGTATGCACATGCGCCTTCTGGAATATTACCATCAATAGATACCTCGAAATAATCCAAACCTTCAGACGTATAACAAGCGGTTGGACGATGGATCGTAACAAGTGTTTTACTCTTACTGCTGATCTTATTAATATTTGTCTCAACCACCTCCATGTAACCAGTGTTGCCTTTTTGGTCTTCGATGAACTCTCTACCAGTCATATTGACGAGCTTTTCGATATTGTAATCACCCTTTTCGGCATACAAATCAAATTCTTCGAGTTTTTCGTTCAGCGTGTTAAAACCTTCATCCGTGTTAAGGAGAAGGCCTTTTTCTGAACCTTCACCAAACAAGAATTCACCTTGATCAAGGTCACCATCGCCGTTAACGTCGAAGCCAATCTGAACGCCACCATCTGGGTCGTCCTCGATAAGCATTGGGGCTTTTGTACTGCGAACTTTTTCGACAAACGCTTTTTGCTCAGCCTCGCCTGAATCATCGATCACCTCAGTTTTAACCTTTGCGGCCCTTTCAGTCTCCAGTCTCTGACGACGCGCTTCGAGCTTTTCGTCGATTTCAGATATTCTTTGGTCGTGCAGAGAAGGTACCGCGGCAAAAAATGTCGTAGCTTTCAAATAATCGTTTGCTCCGTCATCAAATAACTTCTGGTACAATGCAACACGTTTTTCCTCAAGCCATTTTGCTACGCTACCGGCTGCGCCCTTACCATGCACAAAGGCCGCACGTCCAATAAGCGACGCGGCGCCCGCATAAAGCGCACCCTTACCAGCAGCCACAAGAATTGCGTTCAGACGGGCTTTCTTGACGCTGTCTACGTCAGCACCCATCTCTTCCATCTTTGCACTGATGGCATCATTCAACTCGGCATCGATGGCATCAGCACCAAAAGTATCTTTAAGTGCTTTTTTCAAAGCAACCTTACTCTTTGTAATCTCAAATCTAGACTTTTCAACGCTTTCACGACCACCTTTAAACTTCAACAACTTGAACTTGTTTTCATTCAAATTCTGCAATTTATTGGCAGCATCATATCTTGCAATAACGTCTATTGCAGCGGCTCTAGAATCTGGATCGTTGATGTTGGCAATAAGATCATCCATCTCGGTTCTTAAATCGTCAACAGATTCCATATGGAAATCAACTTTTTCACCGTTCACTTCAGAAATACTAAGCTTCTTTAGAAGTTTACCAAACCTGCCAGCCTTAGTATTCGCTTCGCCTTCTGCGACGCCAGCAGTACCTTCGGCATCATCCAGACCTAATGCCTGCTTTACGTTTCTGCGTTGCAAATCTTTTTTCATTTTACGCCCCGCAATAAAACCACCAATAGCAGCACCAGCGACACCAGCAGCAGCAGCGCCAACTACCCTGTTCACGCTACTACGCGTCGCTGTTCTCATAGCACCACTAGCAAGACCCACCAAAGCACCAGCCAGAACGCCCCATTTCAATGTAGCTTTTTCGGACGCCGTCAATACTTCGGTCGTATTGATGCCGGCTTTCATCTTTGCTTCGTTCACTTTTACGGCCTCATCAATCGCCGTACTCAAGGCTTTTTGCTTATCAATTAAGCTGTAATCTTTGAACTTATCGTCATTTTTAACCTGATCAACGATTTCCCTAACTTCACTCAAAAGATCATCATAATTGCCTTTTACTTCCAACGCATTCGATTCTTTCTTGAGATCTTCTCTCTGCATTTCCATGGCTTTGTCGAAGCTCTTCTTGGCTTCTTCTTCGCCCTTGCCAGCATATTCATTGGCATACTCAGCCAAAGCGCTCTTAATCTTTGCAGCGTTGTCATTTTCTACATTTTCTTCAAACTTTTCACCGTTCTCAGTAGCTAAGTCCTTAGTGTCGCTATCTTTAAAGGCTTCCTTGGCGCGCTCAAAAGTATATTGCTCAGAGCCTTCGCCAGCTTTGTTTTTCTCTGCAACCTCTTTAACAATCCATTTACGCTCGACTATAGCGGCATCAGATTTTGATCTTTTCTCGCGGAAGTCGCTTTCTTTCAATTTTTCAATCGCGGCTTTACCAGCATCAAGGTTGCCAGTCTCTTTGATAGCCTTCTTGGCGACATTATAGTAATTTCGTAGAGCATTTCCCTTTTTAATGCTTGCGTCTGCTTTTCTACGAATAAGTTGTCCAACGGCAGCACCAGCAACAATACCAGCACCAATAAAACCAGCCCCAACAAAGCCTACGGCAGTGAGACCAGCGACAGCAGCTGCTTCAAAAATTTTTCGGCCCCTGGTTTCTGGTTTTTTTCCGCTTTCCTCAGCTCTTTGGTCAGCGACAGATTTGTATTTTTCCATTGCGTCAGACGCCAAGCCTTTTGCTAGGTTCTCCACTTGTTTGGCGTCAATTGAAACACGCGTAGCTTGCAAGGTTTTTCCGCCCCTTGCTTTGATTAACTTTCTAACTTCATCGGTAAGTTTGTTGACATTGTTAGAGCCCTCGCCGTCTCCACTTGGCGAGCTCTGACCACCGTCAGGATTACCGTTGTCAGGATTACCGTTACTAGGATCATTTGCCGGGTCAGTACTACCTGCCCCAGAATTTTGCTCCGCACCAGGCACTGGATTTTGTTCCGCGCCATTCACTGGAGTCGGAACCGGGTTCGAATTGTTTCCCCCCTCTCCTCCGCCTCCTGGCGCTCGTCTAGTTTTTGTTACCATTTTTACTCCTCTACGTCTTTGGCTGCATCGCCAAGATATTCTTCACGAAGTTCTTTCATGGCTCCCGTTACAACATCGTCAACGGAAACGTTGTTTTCGGCTAACATGCTGCGGATTTTTTCTGGGTCAGCACCACCTTCGATAATGCTATCAAGCTCACCAACCTTATCTTCTGGCAAAACTGCTAAAAGTTTTTCATTGATTTTGCCGTCGAGTCTATCGTTGAGATCTTTCTTAAGTTCTTCAAAAACTTCATCATCGACTTCTTCTTCGTCGCTGAGTTTTTCGAGAACCATACTCTCGATAAATACATCTCTTACCTCCTCGGTGGACATATTTTCGAGCGCTTTTTGTACTTGCTCGTCGAGCTGTTGTTGGTTGATATCAGAATCATTCATGGTGTGGAGACCTTTCTTTATTTAATGATTTTTTATGACCTAATCTAAAATTATTTTACCACAACCATTTTAAAAAACCAAACATTTTTAGTGATTTTTACAGATTATTTGCCATCAAAAAACCGAACAAAGTGTTCGGTTTTTTGATGTAATTTATGGTTTAATGGTTTGATTAATTTAATCTATCTTATATATAATCTCTCCTTAGTTTTGTATTCGTTTTGGTTTTAACTGTTACGTTACATCGGACTTTCCTGCCTTTCTATTTATAAGTTATGTTTCGCTTGGAATTGATTAATCTTTTGCATCGTCACGGCGCTTAGTGCCATACTACCGCGCGCCTTGTTGACCTCTCTCGGTATAGGAATTTGGTATTCCTCAAACGAGATCGGCGTGTTGATTATTTCCTTTGAACCCATATTATCGTTTCCTTTTTGTTTTTGTTAGCTTTTTATTTTTGTTGTTTGTTAGATTGTTTATTTTATTGTCTAACTGATTTTTATATTAGCACACTTTGCCGAAAAAGTCAATACTGTTTATGCTAAAAAATGACGATTTTGTCAAATCAACAGAGAGCTGAACAACAAAAAATACCAGCCATCGTCTTTCTCGGGTCGCGTCGCTCGCTCCCGTCGCCACGGGGCTCGCGCGCTAAATCCTCGCGCTGCCGCGCTCCGGACTACCCTCGAAAGAGATGTCTGGCATCTTTTTTGTTAAGCTTTCTGCAACGAAATCGTCACATTTTCACCATTCACTTTGACGATCTCATCATAAGCATAGTTCCCTTCGGTCACTACGCTATCAGCTAACACTTCGGCCATGAATAGATCCGTGAAACCTTCTGGTACTTCGCACGACACAGACAATAATATATGGTCGTTCACGGTAAGACCAGCCTTCTTGCGGGCAGCTTGTACGGAGCGAATCAACTCGCGCACAAAACCCTCGGCTTCAAGCTCTGGCGTCAGGGTTTTGTTCAAATAATTTTTATCACCCTGAGTAACTTTTTTAACGTTAACCTCGTCCGCGATGATGCCTTCGTAGAATTCTGGCAATTTCTCACCAGCATAAGTCATCTCAGAGAGCGGCTGGCGCACTTTAATTTGCTCTTCCGTCTCTGTTTTATTCATCCTCATAGCTAGGCCTTCGGTAATAATCTCGCGGCAACGCTTCATATCATTCAGAATATCCAAATCGTCAATCTCGGTGGTCTTTGGATAATCCAAAAGGTGTACAGACTCTCCAGAACCAGTCATCTTCTGATATAGTTCCTCAGCCAAGAATGGCGTAAATGGCGCCATCATCATCGCGATACGCACAAGAACCGTATAAAGCGTCCAGAAGGCCTCTTTCTTGTCCTCCTCGTTCTCATTCTTGTTGAAACGACGACGAGAACGACGCACAAACCAGTTAGAAAGATCGTCTACAAACGGCAAAACGCCTTCAAGGGCCTTTGGAATATTATATTCATGCATACCTTCAATAATTTCTGCCTTCACCTCATAAAGACGAGCTATAATCCAGCGGTCTAGTGGGTTCTTTAAATCAGAAATCAGCTTGCCGGCTGGCCTCCAACCGTTCTCCGAATCCCAACCTTCTGCTTCAGCATAAGTCGTAAAGAAGTCATAAACGTTCCAAATCATCGAAAGTTTACGATTCACATCGGAAACGTCCTTGTCGAGCAAAGCGAAGTCCTCGCCAGACAAAACTGGTGAGCTAAGCAGCAAGAAACGAAGCGAATCTGCGGAGTATTTATCCATCAATTCGTTTGGATCGGTGTAGTTGCCAAGTGACTTACTCATCTTGCGGCCATCGTTACCAGCCAAAGTACCAGTCGTAATCACGTTTTTATATGCGTTGTGGCCAAATAGAGCCGTATTTACGCAGTGAACATAGTAAAACCATGCACGCACCTGGCCCACATACTCCACGATAAAGTCAGCTGGGTAATTTTGTTCAAACTTCTCTTTATTTTCAAATGGATAGTGGAGTTGTGCGAATGGCATTGAGCCAGATTCAAACCAACAGTCTAACACCTTTTCGATGCGTTTGAAATGCTCACCGTCGATATCGAACTCGATTTCATCCACCCATGGGCGGTGATAATCTTCAAGGCGCTTACCAGAAAGCTCATAAAGCTCGTCATACGAGCCAACCACCTTTACGGTGCCTTTATCGCCCTTCCAAACTGGCATTGCCGTAGCCCAGAAGCGATCACGAGAAAGGTTCCAGTCTGGTGCCGCCTCAATATTCTTAGCAAAGCGGCCGTGTTTCAAGTATTCTGGGAACCAGTTGATATTCTCATTCTCCGCGAGCATCAAAGCCTTTGAGCCATCAACATCAAAGAACCAGCTAGGAAATGCACGATAAATAATGCGTTCCTTGCTACGTGGGTTAAATGGGTATTCGTGCTGGATATATTCAATCTTGTAGATGATTCCCTTTTCTTCTAAGCATTTGGCGATAAACTTGTTACCTGCCCACACTTGGATACCACTTTCATCGGTATCACGTACGCCAAGTTCGTGCAATTTCTCGGCCATTTCTGGCAAATAGTAGCCATTTTCATCTAGACAGTCCACAAAGTCTACATCAAACTTCTGTGAAAGCGCGTAGTCGTCTTCACCATAAGCCGGCGCAATATGTACGATGCCAGTACCATCTTCAGCGGACACAAAGTCGCCTGGAAGCACCGTATAAGTATCTTTGCGGCGCACCGTGCCGGCCTTGCCATCAGCACCAAGATCAAAGAGACCATCAGCCACTTCAATAATTGGTTCGTACTTTTTACCAACTAAAGCCTCGCCTTTCACGGCTTTTACGGGTTTTTGGCCTTCAAATAGCACCTTAGCGCGTTCCAAAGCCAAGATCAGCGTGTTACCATCTACTTCAAAGTAACCATACTCAAGCTTTGGATTAATAGCGAGCGCCATATTGGCTGGCAAAGTCCATGGTGTAGTCGTCCAAGCGAGGAAATAAGCATCCTCACCCACAACCTTAAACTTCACGTAAGCCGATGGGTCCGTTACCACCTGGTAAGCATCGTTATCCATCGTTACTTCAGCTTTTGAAACTGGTGTTGCGAACTTCGTATCGTACATCAACACCTTGCGGCCTTCGTAAATCTTGCCCTTTTCATAAAGCGTCTTAAACGCCCACCAAACGGACTCCATAAAGTCCTTATTCATCGTGCGATAACAGTTATCAAAATCCACCCAGCGACCGATACGGTCAATCGTACCGCGCCAAGTCTCGGAATTTGCCACCATCGATTCGCGAGCTTTAATAATATATTCTTCAAGAGACCATTTGGTACCAATTTCGCGGCGATCTGTAATACCAAGCTGTTTTTCCACGAAATTTTCTGCCGGGAGACCATGGCAGTCCCAACCCCAACGGCGTTCCACACGATAACCGTTCATCGTCCAAAAGCGTGGCACTGCATCCTTCACGATTGAAGAAAGCAACGTGCCATGATGTGGGTTACCCGTAATAAACGGAGGCCCATCATAAAACACATACGATTGATGTGCCGGGCGGTTTTCGACCGACTTTTCAAAGGTTTTGTCTTGCTTCCACCACTCCACGAGTGCTTTTTCGTACTCGATGGCGCGGCGACGATTTCCTGCTTGGTATTTCATTTTGTCTCCTTTAAATTAAAAAATCCAATGCTTTTCGCATTGGAACTCATGTGAGCGGTACCATCCAATTTCTAGCCGAGGCTAGCCCTTAATTCGTCTTTTACGCAGATTCACGAGCGATTCTACTTGGTTTCCCGTTCTTTCGCCAGCTTGCAGTTGATAGCTGCTCTAACGCTTTTCTACATCATATCATATTCGCGTTATAAAGAAAACTGCCTAAGCTTAGATTGCGTAATACAGCACTTCGTCGATCAGTGGCAACGTTTTTCCCCGCCAACTACTTACCACCGAGCCATTATTGTCGAGCGCCAAAATCGTTGGATATTCTACCACGTCGTAGGTTTCGCAAAAAATCTCATCCTCATCTGGGTCAATCACTTCAATTTCACGACCGGTTTGGCGGCGAAAATTCTCTAACCACTCAAAAACCATACGTGAATAATCCTGGTTGTCCCGATAAACACATACCACCCTCATTTTTTCTAACCTTTTTTAGCTTGTTGTTCTTTTAGAATCTTTTCAAAGTCATCAAGCGTCTTAAATTCGCGGAACACGCTAGCAAAACGCACATAGGCAACTTCATTTACCTTGGCGAGCACATCGAGGACGGCTTCGCCAATCTGTTTTGAAGTAATTTGGTCAGTACCGTAACTATATAGTATGTCCGAAGCTTTATTTACTACTTCTTCAACTTCAAGTTCAGAATTAAAGAATTTACCTACGCTGCGACGCACCGCAAGCAGCAACTTGTCGCGATCAAAAATCTCTTTATTGCCACTGCGCTTTAATACCGTGAGTGGCGGCATTTCAACGCGTTCATACGTCGTAAAACGATGCCCGTCTGGCGTCTCGCGACGCCTACGAATCATCTTGCCATCAACCGTCTCGCGGCTTTCCAAAACTTTGCTATCTCCAATTCGAAATTTCAGTTCCATCCGCGCCTCCTAAACCCTTAATCTTTTTTCTTGCGGTTGCGAAGTCTTTCTCTTAGTGAAGGCGGCACATCCATTTCGTCGTCTTCTTCCGGCTCTGGTTCTGGTTCTTCCTTGATGGAATCCCACACGTTGCCTTTGTTTTCTGTAGCAAATTCTTTAGGATCAGCAGCTGGAGTTTCATTTTCCATACTTTCGGCTGGAGTTTCATCTGCAGCTGGTTCTGGTTCGGTGTTTACAGTAGAGTAGTCTGAATCGAAGCCGGTAGCCACCACGGTAACATAGATTTCGTCTTGAAGTTCTGGGCGAACCGATGCACCAAAGATGATGTTGGCATCTGGGGAAACTGCGCCAGTGATAACTTCGGCAGCCTCTTGAATTTCGCTCATCGACATATCGTAGCCACCAGATACTGAGAAGAGGACGCCACGAGCCCCTTCGATCTTCACTTCGATAAGTGGTGATTCAACAGCCTGTTGTGCTGCAATTACAGCGCGGTTTTCACCAGAAGCGTGACCAATACCCATAAGGGCAGAGCCAGCGTTCTTCATAATGGCTTTAACATCGGCGAAGTCTAGGTTAATGAGAGAGTGCTCAGTAATGAGTTCGGAAATACCTTGCACGCCTTGGCGAAGCACATCGTCAGCGATTTTGAAGGTATCAATAAGAGGAGTACGAGGATCAATAGTTTGGAGTAAGCGATCGTTTGGAATGGTAATAAGAGCATCTACTTGGCGAGCCAATTTATCAATGGCGACCTCAGCATTTGCACGGCGCTTAGCACCTTCAAAGGTGAATGGTTTAGTAGCCACACCAACAGTAAGAATGTCTTTTTTGCGAGCTTCTTCGGCGACAATTGGGCCAGCGCCAGAGCCAGTACCACCACCAGCACCGAGCGTGATAAATACCATATCGGCACCATCAAGAGCTTTATCAATGGCTTCACGGCCTTCTTCGGCAGCTTCACGACCCTTTTCTGGATCGCCACCAGCACCTAAACCTTTACCAATGTGAACTTTTACGTCGGCAGAAGAGTGATGCAAAGCTTGTGCATCGGTATTGATTGCAACAAACTCAACTCCGGTTAAGCCAACTTCTTTCATGCGGTCTACGGCTGAACCACCGGCACCACCAACACCCACAACCTTAATGCTTGCTGAACTTTCCACCTCTGTTGGTTTAATTTCTGGCATATTTAATCCTCGCTTAAAAAACTATACTATTAGTATAGCATACTTCCCTAGAAAACAATTAAAAATCCCTAAAACTTTTTGAAGAGTCTTTTAATAAAGCTCTCTTTGTTGGCTGGCTTGGCCTTCTTGGCTGGTTTTTTGGCAGCTTTTTTGGCTGGTTTGGCATTGTACTGCGCATCTTCTGCAGCCATCATAGCAAGACCCACAGCAGTAGCAAATTCTGGTTTTTCAATGGCTTCTGCCACTCCGTCAAGCCCAGTTGGCTTGCCAATACGAGCTGAAGCTTCGAGTACTTTTTTAGCAAACAAATCAATGTCGCGCATCTTGGCGCCACCACCAGTAAGGACTACACCTTCTGGTAAGCGTTGATCGTATTTGGCGGATTTGAGTTTCTTGCGCACTTCGCTAAAGATTTCATCAAGACGGGCCTTTACTACTTCCTCAACCTCTTTGCGGTTGAAGGTTTTTTCGTCTTTCCCTACTTTGATAACTGGGCTTTTCTCGTTGTCGAAATCGCCCGTCACAAAGCGTTGCTTAATCTCTTCAGCGGTTTCAGGATCAATTGCTAATACAATTGCGAGGTCGTTCGTGATGTTGTTGGAGCCAGCTGGCACCACGCCAACATATTGCAAATCACCTTCTTCGTAGACGGCGACAGACGTAGTAGCAGCGCCCATATCAATCACGGCCACGCCATTTTCCTTTTGGCGTTCAGTCAAAACAGCTTTTGCGGCAGCTACTGCGCTTGGTACCAATCTTTCGGTGGCCACGTTAGCAGCCTCGGCAGCTTTTTTCAAATTCTCACAATTCGGAGTCAACGCCGAAATCACGCAAGCGCGCATTTCGAGCCTTGCACCAGACATACCGATCGGGTCTTTAATTCCCGCTTGGCCATCCAAAGCATATTCTAGAGGAATCACATCGAGAACGTCGCGATTTGCCGGAATCCTACCAGTTACCGCCACATCTTCGACACGGTTTAAATCTTCGTCAGTAATTTCGTGTTCTGCCGTGCCAACTGCAATCATGCCTTCGGTATGAGTAGAAAGCACCTGCGAACCATTGATAGAAACATAGGCCGAATTTACGTCGCGACCACTCATCCGCTCGACTTCTTCGAGCATCTTGTCAATCGCCTCGGCCGGGCCTGCTAGATTTGCTGGCACACCTTTACGCATGCCGTTAGATTTACCTTCGTTATAACCAATGATGGCAATCTTGCCAGACTCAGAAACCGTCGCAACTACCGCGCGAACGTTTTCCGTTCCAACATCAAGACCCGTCACGTAATGACTTATTTCATCCATAAGCGTATTATAGCATATTTATTTTGCGAGTGTCAAAACTTCGTAGCCGTCTTCGGTGACGAGCACAGTGTGCTCACAATGGCAGCCAATCGAACCGTCTTTCATGCGCACGGTCCAGTTGCTGTCTTTGTCAATATAATTAGCTGGCTTACCAAGGCAGCTCATTGGCTCAATGCAAATCGTGTCACCCACTTTCAAAGTATAACCAGTTCCCTTTTTGCCGTAATTTGGCACCTCTGGCTCTTCGTGCATTTCTTTGCCGATGCCATGACCAACATAGTTTTCAATCACGCCCAGTTTACCAGCGCGGAGCACCTTTTCTACTGCTGCAGCAATGTCGCCAATCTTAGCACCTGGTTTTACCTGTTCAATCCCCTCCCACATTGCAGATTCCGTCACGCTAATCATCTTTTTCACGGCTGGCGAACCCTTTGTGCCTACAATCATCGTAAATGCAGAATCCGTAAAGTAGCCTTTGTAGTAAATATCAAGATCAAAAGATACCTTGTCGCCCTCTTCAAACGGCTCATCTGTTGGCGCGCCGTGCACCAAAGCGTCATTTACTGAGATACAAATCGCGCCCGGAAACTCTTCGTCGAGCATATCATAAGCCACGCCCGCGCCGCGCGCTACGATTTCTTTGCGCACCCAAGCATCAACTTCTTTGCCGGTCATGCCCGGCTTTACATATTCTTTTAAATCAGCCAACAACTTGCCGAGGATCGCCCCGCCCTCGCGCATGGCCTGAATCTTATCATTCGCCATAGCTACGCTCGATCTCCTCACCGTTTACATCATTAATTTGGATTCTAGCGCCCGGCACCATGTTCATCACTACGTCAACGAGGCGGTTAGTAACGTCTTCTACGGCGCCCACGCCATCGACCTTAACAATATCAATACCTTTTTCTTTAAACATTCCGGCCATTTCGGAGATATTCTCTTCAAAAATATCAAAACGATGCTCAATTGTAGCACGATCTTGGTCATCCTCGCGTCCACGCAAAGCAATTCTTTCAAATAATTCCTCTTTTGGCACATCGAGAAGGATTGCACCATCGATTTTTTCTGGCATATTTTCCATCATCCATTTGGCCTGAGTCACATCGCGTGGATAACCATCCAAAATTACATCAAAACCTTCGGCTTCAGCCTTGTCCATTTGCTCCTTCATTAAGCGAATCACGTCGTTATCGTCAACCAAATCGCCACGTTTCAAAGTTTCAGCAAATTCGCCCGTGTCGCGAAGCACCTGCCCCACCGACAACGTTCTCCAACCAAAAAGCTCCGCCAGAGCTTTGCCCTGCGTACCTTTGCCAGAACCAGCTAATCCGAATAGTATGATCATTTTTAACTCCTTTACTCTATAATTATATCAAAAATGCCTCCCTGTGGGAGGCATTTTCTTATTTTAATCCTAACTTGATTCTCTCGGTCTTCTCGGCCTTGCGAGCTTCGCGAATGATAGCCTTAAGTCTGCGTTCGCGTTTAGAAATCGGTTTGCTAAAACGCATTTGTGACTTCTTGAGAGGCATTACTCCACTCTGGAGAACCTTGCGGTTGAAGCGACGAATGATGTTTTCGTTAGCTTCGTTCTGATCTTTTCTAGTAACTTTAATTGCCATATTGCGAACAATTATATCACCCCTGTCTGAAAAATACAACCCTTTTTGTATTCCGGAGACGCTACCAAAAAACCGTCCAGAGGACGGTGCTTTGGTGGCGGATCCGACGAGACTCGAACTCGCGACCTCTGCCGTGACAGGGCAGCGCTCTAACCAACTGAGCTACGAATCCACCTGTCGCCAATTATAACATAGATGATACCTATTTATCAAGGCTAATTTACGTTTGGAATTTTGAATGCTGCAATATCGTCTGGGGCTGGTGGCACATAGGCCTGTCCAGTTGGTTGTGGAGCTACTGGTTGAGGCTCATTAGCAGGTTGTGGCTCGACAACTGACATCTCAGGGACTACTGATTCCATAACAGGTTGCGGCTCTACCACTGGTTGCGGTTCAGGCTTAGCCATTGGCTCTGGCATCGGTTCAGGTGCAACCATTGGCGCTTCAGTTGGAGCAACTTCAACATTAACTGGTGGCACCGGCGGAGGAGTCAAAATCTCATCAACCGCAGGTTCATAATTCATTACTGGTACGCCATTAATTTCTGGTTCTACTGGAGCAACTGGTGCATTAACGGTCGCTGGGTTAGTCGACTCATTCAACGCATCTTCCAACATTTGACCGTAGCGTTCCGTATCGTCGGCACCTTCAAAAGTTTCTTCAACTACAGGTTGCGCCAAATCCTCAGATTGAGGCATTGGTTCAATCGTCAAACCCTGCGTGCCAAATACTTGGTCATTATAAGAAGGCTCTTCTGATACCATTCCCTCTACTGGTTGTTCTACTGGAGCTTCCATAACAGGAGTCTCCGCCACTGGAGTTTCAAATGATGGCGTTTCCACCACTGATTGTTCTACTACTGGTTGCTCTTCAAAGTTTGGCATCTCAACCACCGGTTGTTCAACAACTGGCGCTTCAGCCACCGGCTCTTCAATCACCGGTTCTTCAACTACTGGAGCTACCGTTTCCACCACTTCTTCGTGCGCAATATTCAAACTATCAGTTTGATTCCCCGCTTCATACAGTTCGTTTTCCGTTTGTGCGGTAACATGCATCGAAACTAGCTGTTGGTTTGCACCTGCATCCATCAACTTAGAAGAAACCTTCATCGTTTCAGAAGACGTACGAGCATTCGAGAAGCTATTAGTTGCCGCCACGATACCTGTTAAGAAGGCCGTAGATTCATCTTTGTCTGGTTTTTCGTCCATTTCAAAGAGGAGTCCAGCAATCATTTCCGAAACAGAGCTTGCTGATTGATCGCTCCATTCAATTTCGCCAAACTTACCAGGAGCACTCGTGGTGAGGTTCACAATTACAGCATCGTGCATAATTCTGCCGTGTTCGCGCAAAGCCGAGTCGAGCTCGATGCCATTTGCAACGTCCATAGCAAGCACCAAATCAACATTAAAATCACCATAGGAATAGTTTAAATCACCCTCTGAAACCTTGGTTTTGTATGGAGTGATATAAATCTTCACGAAATCGCCATCCACTTTGTAACGCAAGTGGTCGGCTTTGTCTTTGTCAAGCGCAATCACAAAATCTTGCAAAACATCAGCCGAGCGTTCAAAAGTATCGTCGGGTTTCAAGAATTCCAAAGCATCCGGCGTAGTGCCAGAGTAAATAGCAGTCGTGTTCTTGCCGATTCTGTTCAAATACATCGAAACACCAATCGCAGCCGAAAGCTCGTCCACGGATGGGTTTTTAGATAATGCCACCAAAATGTTCTTGGATTCATTAATTTTATTGATAATTTCAGTAACAACACCGCTCACTGGAGCAACGTCTTCTACTGAGTATGTTTCGTCATTTTGATCTGGCATTTTTGTTTTTACCTTGTTACCCTATAATATATAGCATAAGCTCGATAGAAAGTCAACCCTAAAATCTTTACTTTTGCAGATAAATGCGTTATAATATCCCGAAAGTTATTAATTTTTAATCTATAGGAATAAAATGCCGATTATTAAATCCGCCAAAAAGGCCGCTCGCCAAGCTGAAAAACGCACTGAGCACAACGTTGAGATCAAGAAAGCGATCAAAAGCGCTGTTAAGGCTTTCAAAGAAAAGCCAACTGCAGAAAATCTTTCTAAAGCTCAATCTGAATATGACAAAGCTGTCAAAAAAGATTTGCTCAAGAAAAACACTGCTGCTCGCCGCAAAGCTGCCCTTGCTAAATTCGCAAAAGAAGCCGGCGTCAAACCAGCTGCTAAAAAAGCTGCAAAACCAGCCGCTAAAGCTACTACAGCGAAGAAACCTGCAGCAAAAAAGACTTCAAAAGCGAAAACGGCTGCAAAGAAGTAGATTTCATAGCAATATCAAGTTTAGAGAGTTCGATAAGGACTCTCTTTTCTTTTGTTCCCTGCCTGAAAGAAAAATCTTTCAGCGCCTGCGAAACTAAAAGGCCCAAAAACATATACGGATCTTGCTCATTCTCGATTTGCTCTAACATCTGCACGGCCTTTTTGCCGTTAATCTTAGCAGTTTTAAAAATATCAAACACCAGCCCGGCATTAATGTTTGCCGGCATCACAAATTCTTTAATTTCAATTTTATCCTTGAGCGCCTTGTAAGTCGTAGTGCGCTTGTCTAGCTTGGTTTCAAATAAAACCACTTCGTGCGGAGTATTCAAATATTCAGGAAGCTTCTCGAAAACTTCCTTGTTTTCGCCAAGATCACGAATCAAAATTGCGCGCTTATCCGCAAAAAGTGAGCCGCCCATAAAAATACTTGGCAAATCTGCTGGCATCAGTTCTGGCCCGTCCATTACTTCGTAATTCTCGCCCAGAACCTTTTTGATTTGTTCATTGATTTTGACTCTGTCGTCGCCGTAATAAATTCTGATCATTTTTGGCACCTCTTGCAAATATGCGTTCCCCGCCCCGCTACTCTTATTTTAACAATTTTTTCACCACAGCGCGGACATGGTTTACCTTCATTTCTAAAAACTTGCGCAAACTTCTCTAGATAATCACCTTTGGTGCCGTCTGCTTTTACGTAGGTAGCCATAGTTGACCCGCCAGAGTTAATCGAAGCATCCATTACTTTGCGCGCACCTAATAAAATCCGCTCAGTTTCTTCTAGACTCAAACTACCGGCACGACGTTCCGGATGAATACCAGCGTCAAACAATGTCTCGTCAGCATAAATATTGCCTAGCCCACAGATAATGGTTTGGTCAAGAAGCACCGCTTTTATCACTGAATTCTTGTGATGCTGAAACCTGTCGTATAGTTCTTCTTTTGTCATCACCCAGGGCTCTTTGGCAAGCTTCTTAATAAACTCATCCTCTTCTACATCTTCAGTTTTTAAAATCTTAATAAACCCAAACTTGCGCTGATCGTTAAAGAACAACCTGCCGTCCTCAAACTCTAAAATCACCCGCGTTTGCTTGTTTGGCAACTCCGCCACAAAGTTGTCGCTCGGGTGGCCGGCCGCGAATTGTTCGGTTCCCCGCCAAATCAACTGGCCCGTCATCCGAAGATGGATCATCATCGAATTTCCATTATTAAGGTCAATAATTAGCGCCTTGCCATAGCGCCTTAAGGCCTTCACCACCCCTGTTTTAGGCGCACCGATAAACGATTTCTCGCACAAAACCTCCACCCGAACAATTTTTTTGTTCAAGATAAACTTTGAAAGCCCACGCCGAATCGTCTCAACCTCAGGCAGCTCCGGCATTATTCCTCCAACAGCTTACAAATTAAAGCAATAATCAAATCTTTTTCCGATGGGTCCGACTCCGCGATCAGGAGCGTCAAAGCCGTGAGCGCTCGATCCGATATTTTGGTCTCACCATTTTCAGTCAAATGACAATCGTTCATTGTCAAAAACACGATAAAAAGCAGTGCTCCAATTCGTTTATTGCCATCTTTGAACGGCTTATTTTTGACAATAGAATAGAGCAAGTTTGCTGCCTTTTCTGCCACTGTTTCACCCGCCATTTTGTCGCCAAAATCTAGCTCACCACTCTTCAGAGCACCAAACTTTTCGTCCGCACCTAGGTTCTCGCGTAATTGCTTAATAATCTTCGTGCATTCTTCAGTATTCAAAAACTTAATCGCCCGCTTGCCAGAACCAAAAGTAATGTGGCCCTCATCATATTCTTTAAGCACCTTAAAGCTTGGACTATATTTTGAAATTACCTCTAGAATTCCCTTGGCTTCTGCTTCAGAAAGCTCGCTCACAGCCGTTAAGCGCCGCACAATACTAAGCGTTCCTTCAATTGCACGTAGTTTTTCGGCGTCTAACTCTTTCAAACGACGTTCATTGATCGCCGCGCCATCCACCACATAAGATTTTAAAACCTTAGTAGCCCAAATACGAAAATCCGTAGCTTTGCGCGAATTCACACGATAACCCACCGAAATAATCGCATCCAAATTATACTTTTTAACCTCACGTTTTACCTGGCGATTCCCTTCCATACGAACTTGTGCATTTTTTGCACATGTTGCTTTTTCGTCTAGCTCACCCTCTCTGTAAATATTGTTCAAGTGTCTGTTAATCACCGAGCGATCCACGCCAAAAAGCTGCGAAATCTGCTCTTCCGTAGCCCACAAAGTTTCCCCATCAATATTAAAAACTACTTCACCCTCGTGAATTTTGTAAATCTCAAGGCCGTTATTCATTAAAGCTCGCCCCAGTTCTGCCCAACCGTTACATCTACTGCCAATTTCACATTAAGTTCTGGCGCCACCGCTTCCATCGTATCCTTCAAGACCTTTGAAACTTCATCTTTTATCGCTTCGTCACATTCTACAATCAACGAATCATGTACTTGCATAATCATGCTTGCGCCCTTTGGTAATTTGGCATCCACCGCTACCATTGCACGCTTCATCAAATCGGCTTCAGTTCCCTGAATCGGCATATTCTGAGCTGCACGTTCAGCCGCTGCACGCACCAAGAAATTGGCAGACTTTACATCTGGAGTTGGGCGACGACGACCAAAGAAAGTTTCAACATAACCCATCTCACGCGCTTGCTTCAATATCTCATCAAGTTTCTTACGAATTGGCGCGCGAAGCTCAAAGTATTTATCAATAAATGCTTTTGCCTCCGACACGCTCATATCAGCCGCATCCGCCAAACCCTTCGCGCTCATACCATAAAGCACGCCAAAGTTAATCACCTTAGCAGCACGACGCTGCTTCTTAGTAACTTCGTCAAATGGCACTTTAAACGCCTCAGATGCCGTCTTAGTATGAATATCAATTCCCGAGTTAAAGTCGTCAATCAGCTTTTGGTCGCCAGACAAAGCCGCCGCAAGCCTGAGCTCAAACTGCGAGTAATCTGCCGAAACCAGCACCTTACCAGCCGGCGCCACAAACCCAGCTCTGATACGCTTCCCCTCTTCAGTACGCACCGGAATGTTTTGCAAATTCGGATTAAGAGATGAAAGCCGTCCGGTAGCTGTCACGTTTTGGGTGAACGTGGTGTGAATTCGATCTTCAGAATCGGCCAGTTCCGGCATCGGTAAAATATAAGTAGAAAGCAGTTTGGCAGCTTCACGATATTCCATTAATTTCGGGATCAAAGGATGAAGATTCTTCAATTTATCAAGCTCTTTTGCACCAGTAGAATACCCACGCGAAGTCTTCTTAATTCCCTTGGTGGGTAGACTTAACTTATCAAACAAAACTTCCGAAAGCTGCACCGGCGAGTTCACGTTAAAGTCTACTCCCGCCATTAACTGCACTTCACGTTCTTTACGAGCCACTTCGTTCGTGTACTCGTTTTTCAAATCATCAAAGTATTTACGGTCAATCAGCATGCCCTTCTTTTCCATTTTGAAAAGGATCGGAATGAGCGGCAAGTCAAATTGAACAAATATTTTATACAGCTCTGACCTCTGTTCGAAGGCCGTTTTTTGGCGCCAATATTCTTTTTCGATACTTTCTTGTTCAAAATCTCGGGCCAAAGGATCTAGCAAAAAGTGGCCTTGATTTAAGTCCCAAAACTCAGCACCCATCAAGATTTTGGTCGCGATTTTATTGTCACTATGCATCAAAGCTTTGATGTCCCAATCTACGATTAAATCCTTCGGCAAAGGCTTTGCTTCCACTTCTTCTACAGGTTCTGGAGTGGTTGGTAAATCCATAGTACTGTATTTTCTAACCAATGAATTAAACTCAAAACGTTTTAAGCCCGCAATCATCTTAGCCTGATCCATCTTAAATTCTGGCACATCGGCTAATTTAATCGGCGCATCAAACATAATCTTAGCTAGTTTCAAAGACATATAGGCCGATTCCCTGCCCTCGATAAGTTTCTTAGCAATCGAACCACCAATTTCATCAATATGCTCATAAATTCCATCCAGCGTACCGTAGTCATTAAGTAGTTTAACGGCAGTTTTCTCGCCAATACCTGGCACGCCCGGAATATTATCAGAAGCATCACCCTTTAAGGCCTTCATATCAAGAAATTGTGACTTCAAAATACCGTATTTAGACTCAACTTCAGCCACATCAATCTCTTCGATGTTCGAAAAGCCCTTCAAAATGCGCCACATCCTAGTGTTTTCATCGACAATCTGCAGCATATCAAGATCAGAAGATATAATATATGTCTCGTATTCACACTTGCCGTCGCTGCCCATCATATTATCAGCCTGCAGGCTAAGCGTGCCAATAATATCATCAGCCTCATAGTTATCTAACTCGATAAAAGTCCAGCCTAGGCTGTCAATTAACTCCTTTAAAAGCGGAATTTGCGCATAAAAATCATCGCCCGGCTTTACACGGCCAGCCTTATATTCTGGATAAATCTCACGGCGTTTTGCGCCCGAAGTATGGGAATCCCAAGCCACTACCACCTGATTTGGCGACAATTTGCTCACGATTTCCATCGCGATTGCCGCAAAACCATAGATGCCACCGGTCGGCGTACCATCAGACAAACTCAGCGCTCCCATCGCGTAATATCCGCGATAAAACACCGATTTGCCATCAATTATTACCAACCTTTTCATAATTTAATTATAGCATGCGACATCAAAAAAGAGCCCCGTAGGGCTCTTTTCTTAAGCTATCTCTTCGTCGTCGTCATCGTCTTCGTCATCAACACGCAAGTTCGGTGAAGAAGCAACTGGAGCTGCGTTGCGATTTGGGTTGAAATAGATAACCTTTTCATTGCCAGACTTCACAGGTTCAGCTTCTGCGGCTGGAGTTTCAGCGGCAACTGGAGCCTCCGCACTACTCGTATTCTTGCCTTGAAGTTCTGCTTCGTACAAATTAAGAGCATCCAATTTTTCGTTGTATCCCTTAATCGTAGACTCAACAACCTTAGTATCCAGCATTTCGGCTTTCATACTATTAACAAAATTCATGTAGGCGTTCTTTTCTGCAACAAGTTCCCTTCTAACTGCTTTTGGAGAACGATTACCAAGCCCGGCCTTAAAATCAGCTAGCGTCTTCAGACGATCGTATTTCAAACGCTTTTCTTGAGCTTTTTGCTCGGCTGATTCAACCTTAGCCTTAGCATCATTGTATGATTTCTCAGCATTCTTGAAATCTAGGTTGGCCGTATTCATAGCCTTTTCAGCGTCCATCAAGTTCATATCAAGAACATCAAGAACTTCACTCTTTCTCTTAAGTTCGGACTTCTTTTCTGAAAGCGCTTCCCTTGCGGCTGCAATTGCATCTTTAGTCATTTCACGAGATTCTCTATTTGCTTTGAACTTATTGAGAGCCTCGTTAAATTGATTCTTGCGGCTAGTTAGCTCATTTGCTCGTTCTCTAGCCGTATCAACTCTTTCTTCTGCTACAGCACGTTTAGCTTCTTCGGCATTCCATTGCCTACCAGAGGCTTTCAAACGATCATTCCAGGTTTCACTAGCAACTTTCTCACTACTCTTGAAGCTAATTGGGGATTTAATCTCGATTCTTGGCATTTTAGCTACAACATTAGCTGCAAAGCTTGAAATCGTACCGGTAACCACTCCGCCACCAGCTTTCAAAATACCAACTACTGCTTCGCTCTGCCTTCCAAGATATTTGAAAAATTTATTGTTGGCTTTTTTATCTTTAATCTCGCCCTCCATTCCCTGAATTTCATCCTTGATGGCAAGATTTTCTTCTTCTCTCACGTTAAGACGCGCGTCAGCTTCATTGTATTTTTCGCGAGCTGCTTTAAAGGCTTCATAGGTATTCTTAACGTTTTCTTCTGCGCTAGTGAATTTAGCATTTGCAACTTGCTCTTTATTGTCAGCTTTTGAAGCCGCGGCTTCAGCCCGCCTCGTAGCAAAAGAATTAGCATTGGCGGCTGGGGCACCACCAAAACTTACAGTCTTGAGATTATCCCAAGGATTAGGCGCTGACTGAACGTTGTTATTTACTGCACCACCTGCCTCAATCTCACTCATCTTTGCCTCCTTTCAAAAACAAATCGCGAAATCTTTCAAGCGCCCTACGTACTACTTCCTCAGGATTAAATTTGGCATTTTCAAGTAACTGAGCAATCTCTTCTTTGGTTGGTTCGTTATAAGAATAATATTCAAGCCTTGCTACATCAGAACTTGGCAAAGCCCCAATAATGGCTTGGTTAACTGCCGTTTGCACTGCTTCAAGAAGCTCAGCATGCGTTTCTGGGTCATCTTTCATCCCCTTTGCTGCGAGCAAATCAGACACATAAACATCCAAGCTGTATGCGTCTTCCCCACTTTCATTCATTTATATGACCTTTCGTTAATTTATAATTACGCTTATTTTAAGCATAACCCTAATCGGTCATCTTGTCAATTAAAAATCAATTTCAGTTAGAATCTCATCAACACGATTTTTTAAATCTTCAATCGTGCCATTATTGAGCACATAATAATCTGCTGCCACAATTGGGCCGCCTTTTTCAAGATTCTCAATTTCACTACGATCACGTTCACGAATTGCCGCCGTATCAAAAGAGCGGCCAGGGCGTTTCGCCACACGATCATAACGCAATTTCTTATCGACTACTACCGCTAAGAATGTAAGATATTTTGGGAACTCTTTTTTCAAAATCTTATATTCTGTCCACGTGTACACGCCATCAAGCACGATACGTTTTTGGCCGGCTGCAATCAAATCTTTAGCCTCAGCAATTGCTTGCCTTACGACCCAATCTTTACCTTCGGTTTCGCGAATCATCTCACGGAATTGCTTCTCACTCTCACCGTCTTCGGTGCGAACGATTCCCCGTTTTTCCATCTCCTTATAAATCATGCCGCCAAAATAAACTCTTGGGCAACCCTTGTCAGTTAAATGATCAACTACTACGGACTTGCCGCTGCCACTCATCCCCACCACTGCGATAATCTTTACGTTTTCCATATTTATAAGTATAACACTTTCAAAAATTGTTCTGCTTTTTTAATTTCGATTTTTTCGATATTTTCTAGAATTTTGTATTCGCCTTCAGATTGGAACTCAACCGTTGCCGGCACCAAAAATTCTAGATTGTCGCCCTTGGTCTCTTCGCCAGGCACCCTTTTTAGCATGCTTTTTGCCATAAACATAGAAAGGCGAAAGAAGCTTTTTAGTCTGCCAGTAGTATGCCAAAACGTTCTGGCATCTTTATGCCACTCACCACCACGCATCACGCGGGCTAGCTTTTTGCCATTCACCGCCAAATAATCCGTAGTGTTTTTCTTTTGAAGTAAACCATTTAGCTTAAACTCCGGCAAAAACACTCTTTTTGAACGATTATTAAAATACCATCTAGCAAGTTTTGGATAAGAACGCCAAGATGATTTGTGCCCTTTTCTTAGACTCTTTCTAACCTTCTTATTGTCAAACAACTCGGTGGCTTCAGCCATCATGCCAATCGTCGTATAGCAAGTAGAATAACGCAGATGTTTACCGTCCACCAAAACTTCAAGCGGCCATAGTTTTGCGGTTTTGGCCTTAAAAACATCCGTCAACGTTTTAACCTTCAACATCTTGGCAAGATCGTTAAAGTTGCCATACGGCAAGGCAGCAAGCGCAGCATCCTTTTTAGAAAGCAAAATACCATTCGCCACAATCACAGCCGTGGCGTCACCACCTACCGCAAGTACCACATCGCCATCACGAATTAGTTTAGCTAGCTTAGCCGCATTATCATCAACGTTAGTCTTTTCTACTTCATACTTCCCTACCAATATGCCATTCAAACTCATTTCCTGCATGCGAGTTGGGTTATTCAAAACATCCAAAATATCTGCGCGCACGTCCTTAAAACGCGACGAGCGCGGGTTATAAACAACCAGAATCCTCTGCATAATTTATCCTATGCTTGGGACCAAGAATTTAAGCAGCGCGCCAAGCAAAATGAAAGCTGCCATACCAATCACGATTTCAATAAGACGCCTTTTGGCCTTACGGGTTTTTTCTTCGCTGCCCGAAGCAGTAAGATATTGAATACCAACAATAGTAATACCAATCACGCCAAGCACGCCAACGCCGGCCATCATGATATCAAGTACCATGTTGAGCATGTCTTTAATGCCCTGACCATTTTCAGCTGCACCATCATCACAAAATTCCTGTGGCAAAATATTCGTAGTGCAGTTTGCAGCTAAGGCTGGCCTAGCTACCAATGCACCGCTTAACACCGTCACAGCTAATACTAAAGCTAATAAGATTTTTTTCATATTCCTCCTACTTTAAGTATTCGTGAAGTTTTTTAGTTTCCTTATTCTTGCGAAGTTTAGAAAGCGCCTTGGCTTCAATCTGGCGAATACGTTCACGAGTAACAGCAAATTCGTTACCGACTTCCTCGAGCGTATGTGGACGACCACCACCAATACCAAAACGTAGGCGGATAATCTTTTGTTCCCTATCGGTCAAAGTCGAAATAATTTCAGCAAGTTGTTCCTTCAAGATTTGATTTGCAGCAGAATCTTCTGGCGAATCACGCTCTTCGTCTTCTACGAAATCACCAAGGACAGAATCTTCATCATCGCCTTCACGGCCAACAGAAGCATCGAGCGAAGCGATGTCTTGTTTAATGCGCATCACATAATCGATTTTTTCAGGCTCCATGTCAAGCTCTTTGGCAATTTCTTCGTTAGTTGGCTCGCGGTTAAGCTCGGTAGTAAGCTTACGGGTAGTGCGAAGTACCTTGTTAATAGTCTCCACCATGTGCACTGGAATACGAATTGTACGAGCTTGGTCAGCGATAGCACGGGTGATAGCCTGACGTACCCACCAAGTTGCATAAGTCGAAAACTTAAAGCCTTTGTCTGGGTCAAATTTTTCTACAGCACGGAGTAAACCGGTATTTCCCTCTTGGATAAGATCAAGAAAATCAAGACCACGACCGCCGTAACGCTTAGCAATTGAAACCACAAGACGCATATTGGATTCCACCATTTTGTCTTTGGCTTTTTTATCGCCCTTTACAATACGTTGGGCAAGGTCGGCCTCTTCCTCTGGGGTAAGCAAAGGAATTTTACCGATTTCGCGAAGATAAAGGCGCACAGAGTCGTCTGCAAAAGCATCTACGTTCTCTGCAGTAATGGCCAAATCTTCATCTGATAATTCTTCCTCATTCTCTAGATCGTCTGACTCAGGACCATCAAAATCCATCGCAAGATCGCGCATTTCGAGAATGTCATCTTTGTTTTCGTCCATTGCAAATAAGTATACCTAATTTTTCGAATTTTGCAAGTCGCGAATCTAGCGAATCACCTCTTCAAACTCGGCATCATTTTCGTCCAAAGCTTCAAGCTTCGCGTTTAATTCTTCAATCTTTTGTTTGTTTTCTTCCGCCTGATAACGTTTTAGCAAACTCTTTGCTTCTTTCTCCAAATCTTCTGGCGACAAACTTACTTCATGCTCACTATTGAAAATTAGTTCCAGCTCAGCCAGTTTGTCCTTATTCGTTGGGACTTCCAAAGGAATTTCCGTCGTAATATCGCCAAATGCTTTTAAAGCCAGCAAACTGTTTTCTAGGCGCTTCAAGTTGTCGTTTTTGGCCTCGGTCTTTGGCTTTTTCAGATATTTATGTTTGGCAGACTGCGCCAATTTTTGTTCCAAACGCTCGCCCTTCTCACGCAAAACTTCAACCTCGACACCAAGGCGCTTCGCTACCTTTTCTTCGTAGCTCGCACGCTCTACTTCATCCTTTACATAACTCAAAAGTTTCAAGGCCACATCCGAATATTTGCGCTTATCTGGCGCCGAGTTCAAATTCAAACTCTCTTCGTACTTTTGAAGCAACCAGTCCACGGCCGGCACGCGTTTTTGTACGGCCTGGCGCCACAACTCTGGGTCTTTTTGGATTAATTCGTCTGGGTCTTTGGCACCGTGATAATCCGAAATCACCGAAAGATCGATGCCGAGGTCGCCTGCCATCATAATCGCTCGCTCCGTGGCTTTTACGCCCGCTTCGTCGCCATCATAGGCCAAACGAATATCCGAAGTTAGGTTAGATAAAATCTTGAGATGCTGTTCGGTCATTGCAGTACCAGAAGTTGCCACGGCTTCTTTTACGCCGGCTTGGTGTGACGAAATCACGTCCATGTTCCCTTCCACAATCACCACAAAACCATTACGACGGATCGACTCCTTAGCCTGATGCAAACCAAATACAAAACGCGACTTATTAAACAAAATTGTTTCTTGCGTATTCAAATACTTTGGCTCACCCTTGCCAATAATGCGCGCAGTAAAGCCAATAATGTTGCCCGTAGTATCGATAAATGGCACCATCATGCGCGCCCTAAACATATCGCCGCCAAAGCGGTTCAAAAGCCCGGCTGCTTCGAGTTCTTTCTCGGAAAAGCCACGCTTCAAAAGCACGCCTTTTAACACATTGCCACCGCTCGGCGAATAACCAATCTTAAACTCGGCCACCGTTTGGCGATTCAAATTGCGTTTATAAAACACATATTCGCAAACGGTTTTGTTCTTGGTAAGACAAATCTGGTAATACTTGCAAGCTAAAGCCAGTGCTTCACGCGCACGGTTTTTGCGCTTGGTTACCTCGGCATCACCACCGTGATATTTCGAAAGATCCACACCGGCCTGCGCAGCCAACTTTTCCATCGCCTCGCGAAACGAAATTCCCTCTACTTCCATCACGAAAGTAAAAATATCACCGCCCTTATTGGCGGAAAAATCATGCCAAATACCTTTTTCAGGAGAAACCATGAACGAAGGAGTTTTGTCCACACCCCAAGGCGACCTACCTTTAAGGTTGCGGCCTGCTCTTTTTAACTCTATATACTGTCCCACCACATCTTCCACCGCCAGCCGAGATTTGATTTCCTCCTTCGCGTCGTTCATGCTATAATTATACCATATAGACAGGGAAAGGAATTTATGTCTGCAGAAAAAACTAAGAAAAACCCAAAAGAGCTCATCAAGAAAGCTCGCGGTAAAAGCTCTGGCTTCCGCAAAGAGTTTACCGATTTCATTAATCGCGGCAACGTTATGGACCTCGCTGTAGGTATCATCATTGGCTCTGCCTTTACCGCTATCGTTACGTCTATAGTTAACGACATCATCATGCCACTTATCAGCCTCGTCGGCGGCGGCTTCAACTTCACCACGCTTAGCGTCACCATTCCAAATCTCTTTGGTGGCGAAGGCGGCGCAACTATCGCCTACGGTAACTTCATTCAAAACGTTATCAACTTCCTCATCATTGCTCTTGTTATCTTCCTTATCATCAAGGCAATCAACAAGTTCCATCGCAAAAAAGATGAAGCTCCAGAAGAAGCTCCAAAAGAAGACGAAAACACCATTCTTCTCCGCGAGATTCGCGACGCTTTGAAGAAGAAAAAATAATCATTAAAAAATAGCCCTACGGGGCTATTTTTTATGCCATATCTTTTGATAAGTTATAACTTAGTCTAATTAAGTCAGCTACTTCGTCGTCATTCAACTGACCAGCATCTACGATTTCAATACCGCCACGACCAAAATAGCGCGACTCCATTACGCTCTCATACTTTTCGCGCAGAAATTTGGCTAATTTCACGTCCGAGCGCATTTCAAAAGTGTTCTTATTAATCACGAGAAATACCGTGCCATTTACGGAGTATAATTCCCTCTTTTCAGTACGTTCACCGTTTTGTTTTTCTTCAACGGTTTTTTCAAAATCGGCAATACCAGAAACCTTTTCTACTTCAATCATTTTTTAATAAATCCTTTATAGAATTTGAGTTCTTCGATTGAACCTTCAATATCGTCGAGTGCGCGGTGCGCATCACGTTTCACAAATTTCTTGTTTAAAGCATTCTCGAAGAAAATCTTCCACGCAGACACATCAAGCATACGATAATGCAAACGACTATTAAGCTTTGGCCATTCCCTTTCGATAAACTTTTGATCCTGGTGGATTGAGTTACCGGAAAGATAAATCTCGTTACCAAAGTACTTGTCGAGGAACTCTAATAGTTCTGCTTCAACCACTTTAGCTGGCCTGCCATTCTTGTTTTGGGCAAACAAAGCATCGCGCGAGGCAGCGTTCTTCTCCCAGAATTCACCCACCATGCGTTTTTTCATGAGCCTTGGCGATACTTTTACCACGGCTTCAAAACGCGCCACTTCATTAAGATCAAAATCAGTAGCAATTGCGGCCACTTCAAGGATTTTGTCCGTAACCGGCGAAAGACCAGTCATTTCTAGATCAATCCAAAGTAGTTTGGCTTTCTTCATTACATCTCCTCCGGGATTTGAATTCCCAAAATGTTAAGACCATGTTCCATTACGTTAAGGTATGCCCGAATGATTTGGGCGCGCTCGGCTTCGCGGGCATCACCAGCCACTGGACAATTTTCGTAAAAACGTGAGAATTCTTGTGCCAGTTCATACAAGAAGTTGCACACTTTATGTGGTGCCATCTCTGTTACGGCCTCATTTAGAACGTCTTTATATTGAACAATTTTTTTACTCAGGGCGCGCTCAAATGGATTTAGTTCACCATTTAGCTCGGCTTTTTTATCGCCGATTTTGCTAAGAATTTTCTTAGCCCTCACGCAGGAATACAGTAAGTATGGACCAGAATTTCCAGTCATTTTCACGGATTCTTTTGGGTCGAAAATAATGTCACCGCCAATCTTATACTTCAGAAAGGCGTATTTGGTAGCGCCGAGCACCACTTTTTCATCTTCCGAATTATATTCATTCTTTAACTCTTCGGTAATTAGATTCAAGATATCTACGGCCTTCAGGAAGTTCCCTTTTCTTGATGACATCTTCACGTTGCCAGGCAGCTTTACGTTGCCGTGAGTAAGGTGAGTAGTGCGTGCTGGAAGCTCCGGATTCATTTCGCCAATCGAAGCGAGTACAATCTTCATATAGTCGATAATGTCATTTGCGGTAATAATCACAGATTTATCAAAGTGGTAGTCATCCCACTTAGTGAAAATTAAACCAACGTCCTTAGCCTCGTAGGTTGGCAAGCCTTCCTGGTTGATAAACACACGAGTATGCAAATTAAGTTTGGTGTCGCCACGATAAACCACGGCACCATCCGAAATCTCATAAACCCCAGCCGCAAGACCTTTTTTAACCTCAGCAAGACCACGGCCAGCCACAGTGGATTCTGGATAATACTTGTCGAATTTCACACCAATACGATTATAAAAATCTTCAAAATATTGGTATGATAGTTCCCTACCGCGCCAGTAAATATCGGCAAGCTCGGAACCGTGCAAATCATTTTCGGCAATTGTATAAATTTCTTTGTTGATTTTAACAATTTCGGCCTTTGCCTCATCATCTTCATCATAAGCGGCAGTACCTTCAACATATTTTTTCGAAATATCCTCGATAGTAAAATCCTTCATACCGGATTTTTGGAGCGCCCAAATGGTTTTACCCACGTGCAAACCAACATCGCCACCGAAGTTAGCGCGGATAACCTTGGCACCGGCATGTTCAAACAAGCGGCTAATTGCATCGCCCACAATCGAAGTGTAAAGATGGCCCACATGGAGCACCTTAAATGGGTTTGGATCGGAAAATTCACAAATTACAGTTTTGCCAGAATATTCATTACATGATATATTTTTGGCAAAATTATCAACAAAACCATCAATTTTAGCCGCAAAATATTCGTCTGGAAGGATAAAGTTGAGGAATCCAGGCCCTGCTACATCGGCCTTAAATTCTGGCATTTTTTCGGCAATTTTAGTTGCAATTTCGCGCGGATTAGCGTGTAAAATACCGCTTAGTTTCATCGCTACATTTGATGAGAAATCCGCTTCAACCGCTTCTGGCGCCACGGTTACCTCTGGCTCAATCTCAACATCAAAAAGCTCTTTTATAACGTTTTCAATCTTTAAAATCACTTCATTCATTAAAAATATTTTACCACAAAACCGGTTTTTATGTTATAATAGAGTCCTATTCATAAAAAACTAGCTAAGGTCTCTTACTAGCTTTTGTGTTCTTATGGATAGCACAAATTACAAGGAGGTGGCATAAATATGCCGGGAGCACAGCCATACTATCAGCTTAATCCAAATCAACAGAGGTTAAGAACAAACCTCGAACGGGCCGTTAAACACTTCGGTGAATTGGCCAAAAAAGAAGAGGACGAAAAAAGAGAGCAAAAAGGACAGAAAAAAGGAGAAGGCAAATGGGTAGAAGGAACATGCAGTTGGGAAGGCAAAGCGACAGTAGAAGGAAGAGAGTATCCGGAGGAAATGATAACCGGAATCGGGGTGTATTTTCTGGAAAAGAAAACAATCGAAAACAATCCAATAGAAAACACTTCCCCATAAATTGATGCTTCAAACCTCCACGGGCAGAGTATTTACTCTGCCCTTTTTCATGTCACAAAAAACCGCCTCGATGGGCGGACGATGGTGCGAGTAGAGGGAGGACGCTCGCTCTCGCTCGCTAGCCGCCTTCGGCGGGCGAACTCCTGGTGCGAGTAGAGGGAGTCGGACCCTCGTCTCATCCTTGGGAAGGATACATAATAGCCGTTATACGATACTCGCAACTGCCCCCATTATAGCATACTATTCTATCGAGATATATTCAGAGATGCCACTGTTACTGGTTAGGTCCTCAAAACGCCTAGCAAACTCCGTAAATGGCACCTTAATAGAGACAAAGTTCACCTCAGCTTCATTCTTTTCAAGTAGCTTCACAAAGTAATAGCCGTCACCGTTAACAGAGGTGAATTTGCCGCTCTCACCACCAACTTCTAGCTTCATGGCCTCATTGGCACGGCCGCCATCGAGGTTTTTACTTGAGATCAAGCCACCAGTTTCCTCATATTCCACCTTGTCGCCTAGGTCACTTGCTACCTTCTGGAAATTACCACCATTTTCGATCAGCATCGCCTCAATCTTATTGGCAACTTCATTAGCAGAGCTGTCGATACTAGCTTCAACCCTAGCTTTAATCAAATGGAGTTTAATCAAATGGCAATACTCACTCTTAGATAGGCCAAAATTATCTTTGATAATCTTAAGAAAGCCCTCTTCGGCGCGGTCCACGCCGCCAATCTGGCGATGGCGCTCAAATTCAGCATTCACCTCGTCGTCTGTTACTTCAATTCCTAGCTCACGCGCCAACTTTACGGCGTAAGCATAGCTTTCCGCCTCTGTTAAAGCATTGCGTTTGTATTGATAAATCAAAGCCTTCTCGGATTCCTCATCGCTAAACTTCCCTGCTTGGTACTCAATAGAGGTCATACTACTGCGATAAAGCATCAAATAATCCGAAAAACGCACCTTTTCGCCATCTACATCAGCCACGGAAACCGGGAAAATCTGGGTTACGCGGTACAAAAGCTCATCGGTCATACCAAAACGGTAAAGCGCCAACCAACCACCAATCGTAAGAAGTGCCACCACTACACCAGCCACCAAAATCGTGTTCACAACTACGCGGTGTTTGGTCCACTGCAAAGGGTACTTAAACTTACGACCAGTTGCGAGCACCTCTTCACGGCGCTCTTCCATCTTCTCAGATTCGGTCTTTTTATCATCTTGCTTTTTGAACAG
>JAFZBJ010000036.1 GCA_017561835.1 Candidatus Saccharimonadota bacterium
CGTCGGTCCCCTTGTGGGAAATCGAAGACTAACAAAATGGCCCAGGCAAATGCCTGGGCTTTTTCAGTTTCTGGGAATTACCACAAAACTACTCAAACGGAAGTTCTTCGTCAGGAGAAGAAGGATAAAAATAGTCCACATGAGATCCTTTCGGACAATTGTCTGAATAGGCAATCATTTCGTTTAAAGCCTCGAGGATATTTTTGCAACTATCACCCTGGTCCAAAACGTCAAAATTATAACCAATATTCTTGTTTAATTCTCCATATTTCCGAAGAATGCGAGCTTCTTCTTCGGACGAGAAAGGCTCTTCGATTATGTACAAATGAGCAGCTCCGCATCTAGAAAATTGGCCATTGTGCGGACTAAGACCTCCCCAGGCTCCATATTTGTAGCTTTCAAGCTTATAATCGGCATAAAGCAAAGGCATCTGCTCGGCATAATTAGATAGCTTATAAAAACAGATACCTTCTTCATCGTAATATCCAACCAAATATCGAACACGATTAATGTCGGGAGTATCAGAGTCGTAAAGTTCGTCACAATACCCAACAAAATTTCCGTCTTCCTTTACAACAATCTTGCCAACAAAGCTGGGGTCAGGATCTTCCCAAGAACCACATAAACAATAATTTCCAGAAAGTTTAAAAATGCGATTACCCATGCGTACACCCTCCTTTTTGTGTATTTTTTTTAGAACAACGACATGAGCTGGAAAATATTATAACATAATCTTAAGAGAGAATCAATTAAAACGCCCGCTTTAGTCTGTTTTGTTGTAAAAAATACTTTTTTAGCATAAAAGTATTGACACCACCACATTTAGTGCCATATACTAGATACAAGACACTACATATAGCGTCATACATCACAAAACAAACCCATTTGAAATACATTTGAAGGAGGTATATTTCATATGTTCAAAAAAATCGTTAAGCGTGATGGCAAGATTGTTAACTTCAATCCTGACAAAATCACAGATGCCATCGCCAAAGCCGGTCTCGCTACCGAAGAATTCAAGGCCGATCGCGCCAAAGCTCTCGCCGAAAAAGTCTTAAAACGTGCCGAGGAAACCATCAAAACCCGTACTCCACATGTGGAGCAAATTCAAGACATCGTTGAGCAAGTCTTGATGGAATCTGCATTCAAAAAGACCGCTCGCGCATACATTACTTATCGCCAAGAGCGCTCCAAAGTGCGTGAAGCCAAATCCGACCTCATGGGCATCTACAAAACCATTTCTCACGCCGATGCTTCCGAAGATTCTGATGTAAAACGCTCTAACGCTAACGTCGATGGCAACTCCGCCATGGGTAAAATGCTTCAATTCGGCGCTGAAGGTTCCAAAGTTTTCGCTAAAACCTTCTTGCTTCGCCCAGATATTGCCGCTGCCCACGAAAATGGCGACATCCACATTCACGATCTTGATTTCTACGCCACCGGCACCTTGACCTGCTGTCAATCCGATCCGTTTGTACTCTTTGAAAACGGCGGCTTCAACACCGGTCACGGCCATCTCCGCACTCCAAACTCTATTGGTTCTTACGCCGCCCTCGCTGCTATTCTCCTTCAGGCTAACCAAAACGAGCAACACGGTGGCCAATCCATTCCAAACTTCGACTATGCTATGGCCCCAGGCGTCAACAAGTCTTACAGAAAAGCCTTGAAGCGCAATCTCGAAAAATACAACAAATTCGCTGAAAAGTCTTTGAAACTCGAAGTTGCTGACGACGTTTGCTACGGCGACGACGCAGCCCTTAAGAAGAAAAAATGGCCAGAAGCCGTTATCACCGCATCAAACGAAGACGTTGAAAAAGAAACCATGCAAGCCATGGAGGGCTTCGTCCACAACCTCAACACCATGCACTCCCGCGCTGGTGCCCAGGTGCCATTTACTTCTATCAACTTTGGTACCGACGAAACCCCAGCTGGTCGCCTCGTTTCAAAAGACTTGCTCGAAGCTACCGCTAACGGCCTTGGTAAAGGTGAGACTCCAATCTTCCCAATCTCCATCTTCAAGGTAAAGGAAGGCGTCAACTACAACCCAGGCGATCCAAACTACGATCTATTTAAGCGCGCTATGGAAGTATCTGCCAAGCGTCTCTTCCCAAACTTCTGCTTCATCGACGCTCCATACAACCTCAAATACTACAAAAAAGGCGACTACCGCACCGAAATCGCTACCATGGGCTGCCGCACTCGCGTATTCGCCTCTGTATTCCCAGAATCTGACGGTATCGTAACCGGCCGTGGTAACCTTTCATTCACCACCGTCAACTTGGTCCGCATCGGTATCAAACACGGTATCTGCCTCGGTGAACGCAAAGAAGCTGACTGGGAAGGTTTCTACAAAGAACTCGACGAAAAGATGGAACTCGTCAAAGACGAACTTCTCGATCGCTTCGACTTCCAAGCCAGCCAACACGTCCGCAACTTCCCATTCCTTATGGGCCAAGGCAACTGGTTCGGTTCTGAAAAACTTGGGCCAAACGATACCCTTCGCGACGTCATCAAACACGGTACGCTCTCTATCGGCTTCATCGGCCTTGCCGAAACTCTCGTTGCCATGATTGGCAAACACCACGGCGAAGATGCCGACGCCCGCGAGCTTGGTCTTGATATTGTCACCCATATGCGCGAAAAATGTGATGAATTCTGCAAGAAATACAAACTCAACTTCTCACTTCTTGCTACCCCAGCCGAAGGTATCGCTGGCCGCTTCACCAAGATCGATCGCAAAGAATACGGCAAAATCAAAGGTGTCACCGACAGGGAATTCTACACCAACTCATTCCACGTACCAGTCTACTACCCAATCTCTGCCTTTGAGAAAATCGAAATTGAGGCTCCATATCACAACCTTTGTAACGCTGGTCACATTACTTACATCGAGCTTGATGGCGATCCATCCCAAAACATTGACGCCTTCGAAGCTGTCATCCGCAAAATGCACGACTGTGGTATTGGTTACGGTTCCGTCAACCACCCAGTAGACCGCGATCCAGTCTGTGGCTTCTCCGGCATCATCTCTGGCGATACTTGTCCATCCTGTGGCCGCAAAGAAGGCGATATGCCGTTTGAGCGCCTCCGCCGCATCACCGGTTACCTCGTAGGTTCCCTCGATCGCTGGAACGACGCTAAGAAAGCTGAAGAAAAAGCCCGCGTTAAACACAACGTCGCCGGCGTATATAACAAAGACGAAAAATGCGCCCGCGAAGCTGCTAAGAAAACCGCTAAAAAAGCTGTGGGAAAAGAATAAAATGCAAATCCGCCTATCTGGTCCACTAGAACGCGATAGCATTGTCAATGGGGACGGCCTCCGCGCCGTCCTCTGGACGCAAGGTTGCCCAAATCATTGCTATGGCTGCCAAAACCCAGAAACTTGGGACTTTAACGGCGGTAAGCTTGTAGATATTGAAGAAGTCAAAAACGAACTTCGCGCCATGAAGGGCCAAACCGGCATTACCTTCTGTGGCGGCGAACCATTCGTCCAGCCAGAAGCTTGCAAAGAAATCGCTGATTTCTGCCGCAACGAGCTCGGCTGGAACGTCTGGAGCTTTTCTGGCTTTACCTACGAAGAAATCAAAGATTACGGTGGCGCCGCCTGGGAATTCTTGAAATCCCTCGACGCCCTCATTGATGGTCGCTTTATCCTCGCCGAGCGCGATCTATCCCTCAAATTCCGCGGCTCTCGCAACCAACGCATCTTGCATCTAGACTACCCAACTGGTAAAATTGTCTCTATAGAATAAACGGGATTTTTACGTGGGTTTAAATCACAACCAAAAAGCCGCCGTAGAATATCTAGACGGCCCACTACTTGTACTAGCTGGTCCTGGTACCGGCAAAACTCAACTTTTGTCTGAAAAAGTCGCATATATTTTGCAAAATACCGATGTTAACCCGGAAAATATTTTGTGTCTTACCTTTACCGAATCCGGCACTAGTAACATGCGCGAGCGCTTAAAAAGCATCGTCGGCCCGGTAGCCACCGGCAAGGCCAACATTAGCACCTACCACGCTTTTGGTTCCGAGATTTTGGCTTACTACAAAAACTATTCCGAAAACTACACGCGTAAGCTCGACGCTGCCATAGACGAAGTTACCCAATTTAAAATCATTAAAGAAATCCAGAGCAAACTACCTGGCACCGACATTTTGCGTGGCGATAATATCAAAGACATCATCGACGCCGTTTCGGCCGCCAAAGCCGCCAGACTCACTAGTACAGACCTTAAAGTCATCGCCGAGCAAAACATCGAAGATTCCAAAGTTCTAAGCGAAGCGATTTCGCCGCTTCTGATGAACATTGTGCCACGTAAATTCGAAGAATCCATGAGCGGCGCCTACGCCCCAATCCACGAAATTTTAATAAGCTACGACAATGTTCCACCAATTCTCAAAACCATCGACCGCTCAATTAAATCCTTAGCTTATGATCTCAACGCCGCCATGGCCGAGGCTCTCGAAACTAAGAAAATCCGCCCGCTTTCAGACTGGAAAGACACTTATTTTGAAAAAGACGAAAAGGGTAATTACCGACTCAAAGATCGAATCGCCAATAAAAAGCTACTAAGCCTAGCTAGTATCGTCGAAAAGTACGACACCTATCTAAAAGAAAACGGTCTGTATGATTTTGAAGACATGATCGAAGAAGCCGTGAAAGTCTTAAAAGACGACGCCGGCTTCCGCATGACTTTACAAGAAAAATACCAGTTTATCTTGCTCGACGAGTTCCAGGATACCAACCCGTCACAATTTGAAATTATTAAGCAACTCACCGACTACGAAAAGCCGCTCATCATGGCCGTAGGCGATGACGACCAAGCTATCTACGAGTTCCAGGGCGCTTCCGCCACCAACCTCACGGTGTTTAAAGACCATTTCAACGCCAAGGTTATTCCACTGGTCGAAAACTACCGCAGCACCCAAGAAATTCTCGACTTCAGCCACGACATCGTTAACCAAACCGACGACCGCTTTGAGGATAAAAAGCTGACGGCCGTCAACAAATCATTGCCAGAGTCTGGCATTTCGCGCCATGAATTTATTTCATCCGATGCCGAATACGCCTGGGTCAGCGACCAGATCGCAAATCTCATTAATAATGGCGTTAAACAATCAAATATCGCAATTATTTCCTATAAAACCAAGTATTTCATGCCGCTCTTGCCGTATTTAAAGAGCCATCCGGAAATCAAAATCGCCTACGAAAAACAAGATAATCTCCTCGAAAATCAGCAAATCCACGAAATTATCACTATCGCCGATTTTGTAAACTCAATTGCAAATTCCAAAGCGCCAACCGTATCACTACTCGAAATTTTGTCATACCCATTTTGGCATTTGTCGATGCTAGACGTCATTAAAACCATCAACCAAGCCAAAAACGACAAAAAATCCGCCTTTGAATATCTTGCCGAATCCGAAAACGAGGAGCTAAAAACCGTCGCCAAATTCCTCGCCGACCTTGCTGCGAGCAGCATCAACGATCCATTCGAAATCACCCTAGATTATTTGCTTGGCACCGCCGAATTAAACGGCTATCGCTCAACATTCCTAAACTATTATTCCGACGAAAACGAATACTCAGCTTTCAAACTCTACGAAAATATCGCCAGCCTCCGCGGCAACCTTAAAAAATACTGTGGTGACCGTGTCATCAAACTCGCTGACCTCGTAAATATGGTGCGAGACTACGAAGAGGCCGAGATGCCAATCAATGTCTCGAGTCCATACCGCGACGCCGACGACGCCGTGCAAGTCCTTTCTGCCCACAAAGCCAAGGGCCTAGAGTTTGAATACGTCTTCATCATTTCCGCCGACCACATGGCCTGGGGCAAGGGAAAAGGCAACAATAACATGCTGGCCTTACCAAAGAACCTCGTACAAATCCGCCACACCGGCGTTACCGATAGCGAAAAACTCCGCGTCCTTTACGTGGCGCTGACCCGCGCTAAAAAGTATCTCACTATCACAAATTCAGTCAGCGACTTTAACGGCAAATCTCCAGAACGCCTAGAATATCTCAACGAATATGTCGACAAAGACGGCAAAGTGATCTCGCCGCTCATTCCAAGTAAAGAGGTCATTTGTCACTACGAGACGACCATGCCAGCCAAAATCGACAACCTCAAAAACTGGCTTACGCCATTTATTACGCCGTCACCAGACCTCCGCGCGATTTACAAAGAACGCCTCGAAAACTATCGGCTTTCCGCCTCCGGTCTCACAAGTTTTATCGATATCGTTTATGCCGGCCCACAAGAATTCTTCAAGCGCCAAGTCTTGCGCGCGCCAGAAGAGCCATCTTCTGAAGCCTTGGCATTTGGTAATCTCATCCACAAGACTTTCGAAAAAGTCACAAACGATAATATCGACAACGAAACCGCTATCAACTTCTTCCTCGATGAGTTAAACAAAGAAATCATTGAACCTGACGTGATGAGCAAACTCCGCGAAAAAGGCCCATCCGACCTTACTGTTTCGCTCTCTGTTTTCGGCGAAATCCTACGCGCCGGAAAGGCCGAAGTTAACGTCGCTCAGGAAAAGGTTAGCGTAGCTGGCGTACCACTCACCGGTAAAATCGACCATATTATTGTGGACGAAGCCGCCAAAACTATTGAACTTTACGATTTTAAGACTGGCAACTATCACAAAGAAAAGTGGGAGACCCAGCCAACCCTCTTTAAATACGCTCTGCAACTTGGCTTCTATAAACTGCTTCTCAATAACTCACCAACTTACGCTAAGTACAAAATCACTCGCGCTCACATCCTATTTGTGACACCAGATAAAGACGGCGAAGTCCACGACAAAGTCTATGAATTCACGCCGGAAGCCGAAGGATTCTTAGTTAATCTCGTCAAATCAACCTACGAGTTAATTAAAACCTTAGAGTTCCTCGACGACCCAGAGATTTTCATCTCGCCAGACGATTCCCGCACCATCAAAGACATCAGAAACTTCATCGAGCTCATGCTTGCAAAAACCACCGAAAAATAGTAAAATTTGCCCACACCCTGCGCATATATACAGGGATAGAGAATCAAAAACTAGAACTTTTCTATGAAAGGAGGTGGCTATGAGTGGAACCCAACCATATCAGAATATGCAGCAAGTGCGGAATGATCGTAGGGGGCAGAACAGAATTTGAAGCCGAAAGCAATCTCGAGCGACATATACAACAGGTCCACGAAGCACCCTATGTCAGAAGTGACGGATGGTTCACATGTAAAGCATGCAACGGTAGCGGAAAAGACTATAACGGGCTCATCTGCCCAATCTGCAGAGGCAGCAAAGTCGTTTCCTAATCAAATCTAAAACCCATAGCATTCACCCCAAAACCGAGACGCTCTCCCAATAATTTTCTATTTAAAGGGCGTCTCTTTTTCTTTACTTTTTTTACAATCTGTGGTATTATTCTAAGAATTATGGCAAAGAAGAATAATACTAAACGCAAACTCGTTGGCCTCGTTTCTGAGAAATCTGGTGTTCGTGCCTACTACACCAAAAAGAACACGATGAATACTCCTGATAAACTCAGCCTCAAAAAGTATGATCCAGTTCTAAGGAAGCACGTTGTCTTCACCGAAACCAAGAAAAACCTTGGCCGCAACGAAGTCAAAGAAAAGAAACGCTAAAATAAGCCCCCCGGGGCTTATTTTTTATGTTATAATCTTCTAATACCAAAAGCAAAGGGGCGTAGTACAACGGTTAGTATAGCGGTCTCCAAAACCGTAGATATGGGTTCGATTCCTGTCGCCCCTGCCACGAAAAGACTTTAAGAGAGTCTTTTTTTGTTTACTCTAAATATTCTATGCTATAATAAAAGCATTATGGAAGGTAACAACAATCAACCACGCGCGCTACTTGTGTTTGGTGCCCCTTGTAGCGGCAAGTCAACATTTGGCAAAAAATTTGCCAAGCGATTCAACTTGGCTTTTTACGACTTGGATGAACTCCAATCAAAGTATCATCTTTCTCGCAAAATCATCCTGGTTTTCATCGAACAAATCGCTAAAACCGGGCAAACTCTCCTAATCGAAGGTTGCTTAGACACCGAAAAAGACCGCGAAGAAGTCCGCAACATCTTACAGGCTGCCGGCTATCTCACATCCACCATCTGGATTCAAACCGACATCGCTACCATTCGTGCCCGCCTCAAGGCCCGCTACAAAACCGTTGGCGAAGCCAAAGCTGCTTACGAAGCTGCCGTTTCTAAGCTCGAGGCCCCATCAGATGATGAAACGCCAATCATTCTTTCTGGCAAACACACTTTTGACACCCAGGTCAAACACGTTCTAAACGGCCTAATTTAATGCTAATTTCTGACAAAGAGTTTGGCGAAGTTATTGTTCGCAAAAATCCGTGGTCTAAAAACATCAAATTTTCCGTCTCAACTTCCGGACGATTACAAATGTCTGTGCCACAATACACTAGCAACTTTTTGATCAAAAGATTTTTAAATCTAAACCGCACCAATATTCGCGAAAAGTTGCCATTAAAAAACCCAGAAACTCAGCGAGCCCGTGACTACAAGAAAAAAATGCTAGCAAAACAGGCTCGCGAATACCTTCCTTATCGTCTTGAATATTTTGCAAAATTATACGGCTACAAATATGATAAGTGCCGCCTTTCGCACGCCGGCACCCGCTGGGGTAGCTGCTCTTCAAATCGCACCATCTCACTCAATATCGGCCTCATGCAAGTGCCAGAGCAATTACGTGACTACGTAATCATCCACGAACTCGCCCACCTAAATCACATGGATCATTCCAAAGATTTTTGGCGCGAAGTAGCCAGCCACGACAAAAACTATCGCGCACACGAAAAAAGACTCAAAAGTTTTGAGCCCGGAGTTTAAAAACTAATCGTAACTTCAGTGCCAAAACCAACGCGAGACTTTACACTTATATAATCATTCGAAATCAAAGCACAAGCCGCCTTCGACAACACGGTGCCAGTGTCTGTAATCACAATTTTGCCTTTGCGAACCGCGATCGTAATGTCGCCTTTGTAACTTTTATCAACCATTTTACGGACCGACTTTTCGACATCATTTTTGATGCGCTCACCATCTTCAACTTTGATCGTGGTATCCGGAAAATCCAAATTCAAAGTTAGCCCCAATTTTTTGGCTGGAGCAAGATATTTTAAGTAGATCTCATCGATAATAATTGACAAACGATACATCTTGCCAAAATTATATCATACTTATGCTATAATGATTTAAAAGGAGTGGAGTGTTAATTAAAAAACCAAATTTCAAAGTTTGTATTGCGGTTTTTTATGCTATCTTTTTTGCGATTTATTTTATTATCGGCTTTCAACCAGCCGCCGAAGCTAGAAGCTACGAGATAAGTAGCAGCCTCAACATTCCGTCCATCAATCTCAACACCGCCGTCGCAGAAATAAGTATTAATTCTAACAAGCTGGAAACGCCAATAGATTTAGTGGGTAGCTACAGTATAAACACCAACAAAACCCTACTAATCGGGCACGCCTCAGGAATTTTCAAAAATTTAAAAGAAGTCAAAGTGGGCGATGAAATAGCCTACAATAATGAAATGTACCGCGTGATCAGTAGCGAAGTATTCGAAAAATCCGCCGTCAACATGGAGCGCATTCTAGGAAACACGAAACGTCCAGTTCTCAAAATCATGACCTGCGCCGGAGATCTTTACCAAAACGGCGACGCCTCACATCGTTTAATATTAACCGCAATCAAAAAGGATGATAAATGAAAAAACTGCGCTTTATTTTATTAATGATTTTTCTATTTGCTTTAGTCGCCGCCGGCACCGTTCTGGGTGTGCAATTCTTTACTAAGACAGGTCTATTTAGAATTCCAGGCGTCGTTTATTATGATGAAACATTGAACGAAGTTGAAGTTGAATTTTTTAAAACCATTTTCACTGAAGAAGTTGATCTTGATAAAAACGTCACGATTTCTGCAGTCGAGACACTCGAAAAACCAACCGAAGAGCAAGGGCATTTTCTATACGAAATTTATGTGCCGGTAACTGACTTCTACAGCACCGATACCTCTGTTATTTCGGAGAAAATCTACGCGCCTGAAACCAAATTAATTAAACTCTCAGAACTCGACTCAACCGTCAAATTGCTCAGTATCGACGACAAATATTATCTAGACGAATTCGATTCCGGCGCCGTATTTAGAAGCATCGTTTTTGAATCCGAAGCCTACGAAAAGGAAATCGAACCACTCGTAAAAGACGCTCTAATAAAAACCTTCCCAACAAAAGATGACGTTTTGACCTTCGCCCAAACCGGCGTTACCGCACTCTCGCGCGGTATGGACGTCAAACTCAAAAGCGTTGGCATGGATGCCACCTATTTTGCCAAAAATATTGGCGATTATTTAAGCAGTTTTGATCTTACCCATACTTCAAACGAATCGTCATTTTCAAACGGCGCCTGGGCCCGCAATATTTGCTCAAATCCAAAATTCATCGATACTTTAACTGCGATCGGGCTCGACATTGTTGAGCTTACCGGCAATCACAACCGCGACTGCGGCTACGATGCGGCTACCGAAACCGTTGAGCAATACTTAGACCTCGGCATGCAAATCGTGGGCGGCGGCAGAAATGCCGATGAGGCCGCAAAACCACTCGAAATCTCTGAAAAGGGCACCAACGTCACAATGTTAGCCTACAACCAATCAACTGGCGGCGCCACCTACAATAGTCTGCCAGGCGCCAACCAGTATTATGAAGAAGATGCCGCACGCAATATCACTGCCGCAAAAGAAAAAGGCGACATCGTGATCGTGGATATTCAGTATTATGAATGCAATGCTTATGCCTCAACTTATGAAGATCCAGCCTGCGACTACGCCAACTCCTCAGCTGGCGATCAAATCGGTTTCTTCCGCCACATCATCGACCTCGGTGCCGATATCGTTGTGGGGACCGCAGCCCACCAACCACAAACCTTCGAACGCTATGGTAACGGCGTGATTTATTATGGCCTCGGCAATCTCTTCTTCGACCAAGTCTGGTGGCCGGGCACCACCAGAAGCTTAATTTTGGCTCATTACTTCTACGGTGGCAAGATTTTACAAACCAAAATCGTTCCTACCGTCTACGGCGACGAAATGCAAACTAAATTAATGGACGAGGAAACAACCAAATGGTATCTCGATCGCCTTATAAAAGTCAAACCATAGTAGACTGTATTATTTGCCTCGGCCTTGCCGCCTGCCTCTTTGCAAACGGCGCGATTTTTGCAATCGCAAGCCAAGAGCCAATCAGAATCGGACATGCTGCTTCCAAAATCGAAATCGCCGAGAAAATCCAACCAGTCGATTTTCAACCGCTCATCGATGACTGGGCCACAAAAGTTGGCGGCGAAAAAAGTATCGTAGTGTACGATTTGGACTTAGACCAAACTGCGGCCACCTATAATGCCGACAAAACCTACAACATCGCTTCACTTTACAAACTTTTTGTTGTCTATGAAGGCTACCGCAAAATAGAACGCGGGCAGTGGGGCGAAGATAAGCTGCGCTGCCTCGATCTTGCTATCCGCGAATCCAATTCGCCTTGCGCCGAATCATTACATGCCCAAATGGGCCGTGACACCATCCAAAACATCGTCGAAAACGAACTCGGATTTAAAAATACTCGCGTGGCCAGCATCATTTCAAATGCAAACGACATTACAAAAATCATGAAGCTCTACTACGAACATCCAGATTTCAGCGAATCCACCGTCGAAAAAATCAAAGATTCGATGCTAAATCAGCCAGTCACCACCTACAACTGGCGCCAAGGTCTGCCTAGCGGCTTTTCGAGCCGCGTCAATGTCTACGACAAAGTAGGCTGGGACTGGGGCGGCAAAACCTGGAACGTCTACCACGACACCGCCATCCTTGAATTCCCAGAAATCAATCGCCACTTTATAGTTACCGTCCTCACCCAAAGAATCGACCACAAAAAGATCGCCGAACTCGGCACTCGCATCGAAAAATTGGTACTTGGAGAATAAAAAAACCACCCGCTAAAAGCGGGTGATTTTTATGTACTATTTCTTACCTTTTTTGGCTGGCTTTTTAGCAGCTTTCTTAGAAGATTTAGCTGCGGATTTGGCTGGTTTGTTACGATCGCAGAAGCGGCGAACTTCGGAATAGTAAAAAGCGTTGGCGGCGAGGAAGAATAATACGAAAGCACCGAGAATTACTAAGCCATAAGTCAAAATATCGGAATTCACATTAATGAGGGCATAAAGCGTCAACGAAACACCAACGATAAACAAAAGAAGTGGCGCTATATAAGAGACCAAAAAAATTAATTTGCCATAGGCAGTTTTGCGAAAATCTTTAAAGGCCTTTCGCATACCTTTTAAGTTGAAATCGTATATACTCATACCTTATTTATAATGTGCTTATGCTTATTTGTCAAGAGATAAAGTATGCTATAATAGGTAAGTTATGAAAAATTCACTGTTACAAACTAAAGACCTGAAGAAGGTTTACGGTAAGCGTGACGCAGTGTTCGAAGCTCTAAAAGGTGTCAATATCAACATCGAGAGCGGCGAATCAGTTGCGATTATCGGCAAATCGGGCTCCGGCAAGTCTACCCTCATGCATCTTCTCGCCCTACTCGACAAACCATCCGAAGGAGATATTTATCTAAATGGCCAAAACACCAGTAAGCTCAAGAACCGCAAGCTCAACCGTTTGCGCAATAAAGAATTCGGCTTTGTATTTCAAAGCTTCTTTATGAACGCCAACGACAGCGTGCTAAACAACGTGATTTTGCCGCTCAAGATCGCCGGCATCGGCCGCCGCGAGCGTAAACGCCGCGCTATGGAAGCCTTGAAGGTTGTTGAGCTCGACGACAAATTCAAAAACAAAGCCAAGGATCTTTCTGGTGGCCAAAAGCAACGCGTTTGTATTGCTCGCGCCATCGTCAACAATCCTAAGGTCATCTTTGCCGATGAACCAACTGGCAACCTAGATTCTGCCACGGGCGAAAAAATCGAAAAGTTACTCTTTGATTTGAATAAAGAAAAGGGCATTACCCTAATAATCGTGACCCACGACGAAGAACTTGCCGCTAAGTGCAAACGCCAAATCCGTATTGCCGATGGCGCCGTAGTGGCCGATGAAAAGACGAAGAAAGGAGCTAGAAAATGAAAGTTACCGACGTATTTCGAGATGCCAACGCCAACCTTTGGCGCAGCAAACTCCGCAGCATTTTAACCATTCTCGCTATCTTTGTAGGTAGCTTTACCATCATTTTGAACTCCGCCATCAACGCCGGCGTTAACGACTTTATCGATAAGCAAATCGAAAACATGGGCGGCGAAGGCTATCTTGAAATGATGCCAACCGAAACCTACGACCAGCTTGCGGCTTTGATGGGGAACGGCGGCGTCCAAGAATACACCGAAGATAAAGACGTTTCCAATGCTTCGCCATACATTAAAGACGAACAAGTTGAGCAGGCTCGCGCGCTTGAAGGCATGAAATCCTTCCACGCTTTGCCTAGCGCTACAGCTGACTTCGCTACCAGCGACAAAATCGAAAAGCGTTATCGCATCAACTTAAACGCCATTGTGCCAGGCATCAACATTGATATGTCTGCTGGCGCTGCTCCAGATACCAGCGATGACGCACCATACGAAATCGCCTTAACTGAAGACATGGCCAAGGCTCTTGGCTACGAAAACCCAGCCGATTCTGTTGGCCAAATTATCAAAATTGCGGTCCCAAGCACCCTTAAATGCTACACCGTGACTCACCGCAGCGACTGCCAAGTAATCGTAGAAGCCAAAATTGCCGGCACCCAAGCCCCAGGTATCCTCGCCATGGGCGGTAGCCGCGCCAATATCACTCTTTGGAATCGCATTAATGAGATCAACTTTGAAGGTATGCCAGACGGCGCCAATCACACCTTCCAAGCTGTAGCCGATGTAGAACCGGATAAAATCGACGAAATCAAAACAAAACTCGAAGAAATCGGCCTCTCCGCTATGTCAGTAGACGACGAAGTTGGTATGATTCGCGTGTTCTTTGACGCAATTCTCATCGTATTCAATATCTTTGGCGGTATCGCACTTGTTGCCGCATCTATCGGTATCATTAACACCTTGTTTATGGCCGTCCAAGAACGCACTAAAGAAATTGGTCTTGATAAAGCCCTCGGTATGAGTAATGGCAAAGTATTCCTTAGCTTTTCCGCTGAAGCTATTATGCTCGGCTTCTGGGGTTCCATATTTGGTATTGCCGCCTCTATTATTGCCGGTAACGCCGCGAACATCGTTGCGCACGAAACCTTTTTGAAAGACTTCCCAACCTTTAAGCTCACGGTCTTTGAACCACTCACGATGATTTCAATCGCATTTATCATCATGTTTATCGCCTTCCTCGCCGGGACCTTACCAGCCAGAAGGGCATCAAAGAAAAATCCGATCGACGCGCTCAGATACGAATAATCAAAAGGCCGCTTCAAAGGCGGTCTTTTTGATGAAAAGGATGATGGCTACGCTACGCTTATAGGCGGAAGGATAAGGACGTCGCTCACTGCGTTCGCTCGGATGACGGCTCCGCTACGCTTCGCCTATATCCCGCACTACGTGCGGGATGCGAACCCTATGGGTCAATCCTGTGCGTAGCACAAAGCATAAAAAAACAAGGCCTTTGGCCTTCTTTTTTTATGCTTGGCTAGGGCGGAAGGATTCGAACCCTCGAATGGTGGGACCAGAACCCACTGCCTTACCACTTGGTGACGCCCTA
>JAFZBJ010000037.1 GCA_017561835.1 Candidatus Saccharimonadota bacterium
CATCAATAATGTACCAGTACCTTTTCTACTTTTTTTAGGGTCGACACATATTGATGCTATTTCTACATATTTTTCCGTTTTTTTGACTTCGTCGCTTTTTCTAAATGCGCCGAGTAATCTTTTTATAAAAGATGGGTGTTTTATGGCAGCGCCAATTGAACATAGAGCAAATTTAACGACATGTTTTTTGATCAATTTTTTATAGAAGGATGGATAGTTTTTGGAATATGCAATAAAACCTATTATGCCATCGCCATCTTTCGCAATAATTATGCCGGATTCGTCATCTTTTAAATAGCATTTGTATAGTAGTCTTACAAATCTTTTTCCTAGCTTTGTTAGAAAAAAATCCGGAAACGCATCAAGATGCAAAACAGTAATAGCGTTAATTATTTTTTTATCGTATTGTCCAACTTCTTCTACACTTGTCATATTATCTCCTAAACATGCTTATTGCGGTTTTCAACATTATCCCTACATCCGTCAAAAGATTGAGTTTTTCAATATACTTAATGTTCAAAAACATTTTTTTAGGCAAAATCTCTTCAACATATGCTTGGTCTATGCTTTTATATTTTTTTACGCATTCGTTAAGCATCTCGTCTTCGTCTTTAAATTCCATGCTTGCTTCAGAAGTTACTCCTGCGCGCATTAACAATGTAGCCTTCATTTCGTCGGTGTACGCATCGACATATTTTCTTACTTCTGGCCTAGTTCCAACAAAAGACATTTCACCAACAAAAATATTTATTAGCTGTGGAATTTCATCTAAGCGGCATTTTCTAATTAGTTTACCAATTCTGGTTATGCGTTTATCGTTTTTTATCGTAACAAGTGTGCCTTTTTTATCTGCATTCTCGACCATAGTGCGGAATTTGAAGATTTTAAATGTCTTGCCATATCGCGTTACACGTTCTTGTCTAAAGAAGACTGGGCCTTTTGAATCTATTTTAATAGCTATCGCAAGAATCAAAAAGACTGGCGACAGAAGTACCATCCCGACCACACTAAAAATTATATCGAAAGTTCTTTTCAAAAATCTACTTACTTTTTTTCGTTGCAAAATTTTATAGTATTTTTTAACACTATTATTCTTCATGGAGGCCGGTATATCTTCCCACTTCTTCATTTTTCGTTAGCCCAAAATTTTATTATATGTCTCGCAAATAAACTTTACGTCGTCGTCCGACAGTTTTGTGTGAAGCGGCAGCGATATCTCATTTTTATACATATCAAATGCATTTGGATAATTTTTAATATCAAAACCAAGTTTTTTGTATGCGGTGTGCATCGGCAATGGTTTATAGTGAACATTTGAAGCGATGCCGGCTTCGGCGAGTTTCATAATAATCTCGTTTCTTTTATTTTCGTCGATTCCTTTAACCCTAGTAAGAAGTAGGTGCTTGCTAGAAATACTGTTGCCGTCTTTGTGCGAGATGATGTCAATTTTTTCTTTATTGAGTAATTCGTTATATAAATTAACGATTTGCTCTCGTCTCTCTAAGAGTTCTGGGTATCGTTCTAACTGTGCTAAACCTATAGCAGCCATAATATCAGTCATATTGCATTTGTGGCCGGTGTAAATAATATCGTATTCCCACGCGCCAAGTTTATTCTTTGCTAGAGCATCTTTTGATTGACCATGAAGGCTCCATAACATGAATTCTTTATATAATGCTTCGTCATCTAGACCTTCAATATGCTTCCATGTTAGTGCGCCACCCTCAGCTGTGGTTAAATTTTTGACGGCATGAAAAGAAAAGCTAGTAAAATCTGCAACGCTGCCACTTCTTTTGCCTTTGTATGTGGCGCCAAATGAATGCGCGGCGTCAGCAGCTACGATAATTCTTCCATATAATTTTTGAAGTTCATTATTCGGTTTAAAAAGATTTTTCTTTTTTTCGACTATTTCATAAATTTTGTCATAGTCACACATAACTCCGGCAATATCTACTGGAATAATCACTTTGGTTTTTTCGGTGATGGCATTTTCTAATGCATCATAATCCATTTCGTAAGAATCTTTTTTTGTATCCACCAAAACAATTTTTGCGCCAACATGATCAATCACGCTTGCAGACGCCGTATAGGTATAGGCGCTAGTGATAACTTCATCACCGGGACCAACGCCAAGAACCTTCAAAACCATTTCTTGGCAAGCCGTGTTGGAATTTAAGCAAACCGCTTTTTTTGCACCGCAATATTCGGCAATTTTTTCTTCAAATTCTTTGGTTTTTGGCCCGGTTGTTATCCAATCCGAGCGCAAAACCTCAACTACATTTTGAATTTCTTTCTCTGAAATATCTGGCGGCGAGAAAGGAATTTTTTTCTGTTCCATTATTTTTGCTCCTTTGCTGGACGATATGTTGTTACTAACTTGGCGGTCCATTTTTTAATATCGTCATTATTCTTTTGGGCGGCTGCAATAAGTTGATCTAGATCATCCAAAAAATCTTCTTTAATTTTGATTGGCTGGCCAATCAAAATGAGTTTGTTTGGCGTTTCTTTGAGACCTTCTTCGTCCATTAACATTTCTTCATAAAGTTTTTCGCCCGGACGAAGGCCAGTGATTTTAATATCAATGTCTTTGCCAGGCTCAAAACCTTTATAACGAATGATTTGTTTAGCAAGATCATAAATCTTCACTGGTTTACCCATATCTAACACAAAGATTTCGCCACCTTCTGCATAAACGCTGGCTTGAAGCACTAAACTAACAGCCTCTGAAATGGTCATAAAGTAGCGTGTAACCTCTTTATGTGTAACAGTCACTGGGCCACCAGCTTCAATTTGTTTTAGAAATAGTGGAATAACGGAACCATTAGAGCCAAGCACATTACCAAAGCGCACAGCAACATACGACGTATTTTTAGAAATTTTTGCGTAAGCCTGGACGATCATTTCGCAAATACGTTTTGAAGCACCCATAATATTAGTTGGGCGTACAGCTTTATCAGTACTAATGAGCACAAATTTATTAGTTTTATACTTATGCGCTAGTTTAACCGCATTCAATGTGCCGAGACAGTTGTTTTTAATAGCCTCATTTGGACTCACTTCCATAAGTGGCACATGTTTGTGCGCTGCGGCATGAAAAACAATTTCTGGCTTATATTCATCAAAGACTTTTTCTAGTCTAGCGCTGTCACGCACAGAACCAATAATAGTTGCTAAGTTGAGTTCTGGATAATCACGGATAAGTTCTTGTTGAATGTCGTAGGCGTTGTTTTCGTAGATGTCAAAAATTATCAAAACTTTTGGTTCTGCTTTGGCAATTTGGCGGCAAAGCTCTGAGCCAATCGAGCCACCACCACCGGTGACGAGAACGGTTTTGTTGGTTAAGCTATTAATAATTTCTTCGTCATTCACTATAATCTCATCACGACCCAGAAAGTCTTCGTAAGAAATTGGGCGAACTTTCTGAATGAATGAACCAGAATTTTCGTCCATCGACGCAACAATCGATGGCAAAATCTTGATCTCGCACTTGGTTTTTTGGCATTCGGCCACAATTTTGGCGACTGATTCCTTGTTGGCCGAAGGGATGGCGATAATAATCTGCTCGATTTTGTATTTTTCGGCGGCGGTTACGATGTCGCGGCGGCCACCCACGATTTTGATACCGCGAATGCGAGTGCCGTGTTTTTGGCGGTTGTCATCAATAATGCATTGCACGCGGCTACCGTTGTGCTGATTGTTGCGAGCCATTTCATCAAGTAACATGCGGGCGGCTTCGCCACCACCAATAATCATGGTGCTTCTTGACCCGCTCTTGTTTGGCAAAGCGTGCAGCATGGCGCGGCCGATGCGATAAGAATAGCGCACGCCACAAGTAAAGAAGATGAGAAGCGCCATAAAGATAAACCAATAGCTGCGCGGTGAGGCAAGCAGCATCATGTGCTTATAAAGATAAATCACCAGCCCCGAGCCGATACAGGCGCTGATAATCGAAATTAGCTCTGGCATCGAAGCGTAGCGCCAAATTGAAGTATAAAGCCCCATCACCGCAAACAGCGCCACCACGATCAAACAGTCGATCGCGAGAAAATGTGTAACGGTGCTAAGGTAGTCGGCCGGGATTGGTTGAAAGTCGAAGCGCATCCAAAGCGCCAAAAGTGAGGCGGCAATCACCGAGACGATATCAAAAAGAATTAACACAGCAATCTTAAAATTTTTACTACTCAAAATCCTTAATATTTTTTGTCTCACCGGTATTATTCCACACTTTATTCCACTTATTATTATAACACGACTGCGCCGCGGTTAGGCCACAAAAATACCACCATATATTATATATAGTGGTATTTTGTTGTTTGGCAGTTTTTGTTCTTTTATAAAATCTTAATTATTGTCGTCTGGATTACCAAACTTTTACAAGGATTTCGCCACCAAGACGGTTTTTCTTGGCTTCCTTGCCGGTCATCAAACCTTTAGAGGTTGAGATGATGACAGCGCCACGACCAGATTTGATCGTTGGGATGTCTTCGGCTGCGGTGTAAACGCGGCGGCCTGGTTTAGAGACCTTTTCAATTTCGTTAATGCGTGAAACTTCACCGGCATTTTTGATCACAATGTGGAGAAGACCACGTGGTTTTCCATCTTCGATATCGTAGCTAGCGAGGTAGCCATTCTTAGCAAGAACGTCTACGACGGCAACTTTGAGTTTGGAAGTAGGAACGCGAATTTCGGTTTTACCAACGTTGTCGGCATTGCGAATGCGGGTGATTAAGTCAGCAATTTGATCTGTAGATTGTAATGACATATTTTCTCCTTTCTCCTACCAGCTACTCTTAGTTACACCAGGGATTTCACCCTTGCTTGCTTTTTCACGGAAGGTAATACGGCTCATACCAAAGCGGCGCATATAGCCACGTGGGCGACCGTCGAGCATGTCGCGGTTCTTAAGGCGGGTTACCGAGCTGTTTCTAGGCAGCTTTTGGAGACCTTCGAGGTCGCCAGCGGCCTTAAGCTCAGCACGTTTTGCGCTGTATTTTTCATACATTTTGCGGCGTTTTTCGTCACGGAGGACAGCAGATTTCTTAGCCATCTTACTTGTCTCCTTTCTTCTCAAACGGCATACCGAAGAGTTCTAACAATTTAGTACTTCCTTCCTTTGAACCATTTTTAATGATAAAAGTCATCTCAAGGCCATGAAGAACAGAGGCATCTTCGAAGGTAATTTCTGGGAAGACGGTTTGTTCTTTAAGACCGAGGTTGTAGTTACCTTGTTTGTCAAATGCATCGCGGGACACACCGTGGAAGTCACGTACGTGTGGCAAAGCAATGTTGATCAAGCGATCGACAAATTCGTACATCTTGTCGTTACGAAGAGTAACGAGGTAGCCAACTGGGGCACCCATGCCTTTGCGGATTTTGAAGGTCGCAATGGATTTTTTAGCAAGACGTGAGGTTGGAACTTGGCCGGTGATTTTGGTGAGAGTAAGTTCAACGGTTTCGGTGAACTTTTTATCTTCACGTTTTTTACCGACACCACAAGAAACGACGAGTTTCTTGAGTTCTGGAACTTGGTTGATGTTTTTAAGACCAAGTTCTTTCATTAATTTAGCCTTCAGCTCTTTTTCGTAGAGCTCTTTAAGGCGTGGAGTAGTTTCAGCCATTATTTAGCTCCTTTCTTTGCTGTGGCTTTCTTTTCTGGCTTGGCAGCCTCAACGAGTTTGAGATTCGAGAGGTCAATACCAACATGAATGGTTTTCTTGCCACCTTTTGGATTCATGTAAGATTTCTTCATGTGGCGTTCGCGTACTTCGATACCTTCGAGGTAAGCTTTGCCATCTTTAACTTTCACAACTTTGGCGCTTTGACCTTTGTTATCGCCAGCAATGACCATAACTTTGTCGCCAGTTTTAATATTCTGTGCCATATTAGAGTACCTCCGGAGCTAAGCTAATAATTTTAGTAAAGCCAAGGTCACGAAGTTCGCGTGGGATTGGACCAAACACACGAGTACCCTTTGGAGTTTTGTCATCGTTAACAAGCACAGCTGCGTTTTCGTCGAAACGGATGGTAGAACCATCAGCGCGGCGGATTGGAGCGGTGGTGCGAACGATAACAGCTTTTACTACGGCCTTTTTCTTGGTGTTGCCATGTGGATCGGCGTCTTTAACGCTGCAGGTTACGATATCACCAACGTGAGCGTAACGAGCGCGAGTACCACCGAGGACACGGATTACACCAAGTTCTTTGGCGCCGCTGTTATCAGCGACTTTTAATCTAGTTTCCTGTTGGATCATATTTATTCCTCAACTTCCTTGGTTTCACCAAGTACTTCTTCTTTTAGTTCGACCGTGCCATGTGAACGTTCAAGGACCTTAACTAAAGTGTAAGCTTTGGTCTTTGAAAGTGGGCGGCAGGCGGCGATTTCGACCTTATCACCTAATTTTGCTTCATTTTTCTCATCGTGAGCGGTATATTTACGAGTTTTCGTAAATTGCTTGCGATAGAGTGGGTGAGTTTCACGATTCGTGATGGAGACGGTAATGGTCTTATCACGCTTATCGGAGGTTACGATACCTTGCAATGTGTGGGCCATATTAGAACTCCTCTTTCTTAATAATTTTACATTTGACTGGAAGCTTGTGAGAAGCTAAGCGAAGAGCTTCTTTAGCTTGTTCGTCGGTAACATCAGCGATTTCAAACATCACGGTACCAGCTTTAACCTTAGCGACGAAGAATTGTGGTTCACCTTTGCCGGAACCCATTTTCACGTCTAGAGGTTTTTTGGTAACTGGAGTGTGTGGGAAGATACGAATCCAGATCTTACCACCACGCTTGATGTAACGGGTAATAGCTTGACGGCCAGCCTCGATTTGGCGGCTGGTGATGCGCTCGTTGTCGAGAGACATCAAACCGTAATCACCAAAGGCGACGGTGTTGCAGCGGGTTGCTACACCTTCGTTTTTGCCTTTGCGGACTTTGCGGTGTGCAGTTTTCTTTGGAAGTAAAATAGCCATATTACTTTTCCCCCTTGTAGATCCAGACCTTTACACCAACGATACCAGCGATGGTTGGAGCGTGGTGACAGTGGAAATCAATGTCAGCACGAAGCGTGTGTAGAGGCACGGAACCTTCAATAAATTTTTCACGACGGCTCATTTCAGCACCGTTCAAACGGCCAGAAACTTCGATACGAACACCTTTAGCGCCTGCGTTCATGGTAGATTGGAGAGCCATTTTAACGGCGCGGCGGAAGTTCATACGTTTGCCAAGTTGGAAACCGATGTTTTCGGCAACCAATTTAGCGTTAAGTTCTGGTTTTTTAACTTCTTCAACGTTGATGCGGATTGGGCCTTCAACGATTTTTTCGAGGTCTTTTTTGAGCTCGTTGATGCCAGCACCTTGCTTACCGATCACTGCACCAGCTTTAGCGGTGAGGATAGTGATGGTGGTAAGGTTGGCGGAGCGCTCAACATTGACTTTAGCAATGGTTGGGCGGCTCTTGAAACGATCTTCGATCATTTCACGGATTTTGACGTCTTCAATCAACCAATGACGGAAGTCGGCTTTCTTAGTAAACCACTTAGAAGACCAGTCTTTGCTGATTTGGAGACGGTAAGAGATGGGATTAACCTTCTGACCCATATTACTTTTTCTCCTTTTCTTCTTTAGCCGGTTCGGCTTTCTTAGCTTCGGCGGCCTTCTTTACTTTTTCTTCGCCGGCGACCTCGACAAAGATGTTGCTTGAAATCTTCTCATATGGAAGAGCGCGACCACGGGAAGCTGGAACATAGCGGCGCATGCGGGTACCAGCGGTAACCGAGATGCGGGCGATACGGATAGTTTTTGGATCGATGCTGACCTTTGAGTTATTCAAAAGGTTGGCATTGGCTGATTCAATAGCTTTACGTACGGCTCTAGCAGCACGACGTGGGGTGTTTTCTAGGATGACGATAGCATCGGCAACGTAGCGATCGCGTACAAGTGAAGCGACAACGCTAGTTTTGCGTGGTTGGCTATCGATGCCTTTTTCATAGGCATGTGCGAAGTAAGTAGCCATTAGTTAGCTCCTTTCGCAGCAGCAGCCTCAGCAGCTTTTTTGCCGCCATGGCGCTTAAATTTACGGGTTGGCGCGAATTCGCCGAGCTTGTGACCGACCATGTTTTCAGATACAAACACTGGCACGTGCACGCGGCCGTTGTGAACGGCGATGGTGCGGCCAACCATTTCTGGAGAAATGGTAGACTGGCGAGCCCAGGTTTTGATCACTGTACGGTCTTCGGCGGAGAGGGCACCAATCTTTTTGGCGAGTTTGTAGTCCACGAATGGACCTTTCTTAAGACTCCTCGACATTATTTCCTCTTTCCTTCGTGGCGACTGCGCACGATCATTTTATTAGTTTTCTTATTGTGACGGGTACGGTAACCAAGAGTAAGTTGACCCCATGGAGTGCGTGGAGCTTTACCAGAACCGTGACGGCCACCATCACCACCACCATGAGGGTGATCGGTTGCGTTCATCACGACACCACGTACCGTTGGGCGAATGCCTTTGCGGCGGCGACGACCAGCAGCACCGATTTTAACGTTTTGGTGCTGAAGGTTGGAAACTACACCAATAGAAGCTTCGCAGGTTTCGAGAACTTTGCGAACTTCGCCTGATGGCATTTTGAGGGTGGCATAGCCATCTTCTTTTGCCATAAGTTGGGCGGAGCTACCAGCAGCGCGGACCATTTGAGCACCGCGGCCTGGGGTAAGTTCAATAGCGTAGACAAAGGTACCGACAGGGATATTAGCGAGTGGCATGCGGTTTGAATCTTCAACTGCAGCTTCGTCACCAGTAGCAAAAGTGGTGCCTTTGGCCATCTTGGTATCAGCGATTACATAGTAGTAAACACCGTTTTGATCTTTCACGCGAGCGATACGAGCGCTACGGTTTGGATCGTACTCAATTTCCTCAACCGTAAGGGTAAGGCCCTTTGGAAGGTTGTGGGTAAGGATGCGGTAATGGCGCTTGACACCGCCACCACGATGGCGAACGGTAATGCGGCCTTGGTTGTTTTTACCAGCATTCTGTTTCTTAGCTTTTAATAGTGATTTTAGGGGCTTGTTCGTCGTAATTTGATCGTAATCTTCGGTCGTTTTTTGACGTTGAGCCGGAGTAATTGGGCGATAAGCTTTAATACTCATTACTTGTTCTCCTTAGCTGCTTTCTTGTCTGCCTTGGCTTCAGCCTTAGCTTCCTTTGCGCTGCTTTTCTTTGGCTCTTCTTTTTCTGGTTCATCGAAAACCTTGATAGAATTGCCTTCCTTTAGTGTTACATATGCATACTTCTTATCCTGGCGGAAAGTTGTACCTGGATAAGCGTGTTTGCCTTTGCTGAATTTGGTTTTCTTACCATCGCGGATAAGCGTGCGGACGTCGGTAACAGTTACGTTGAATTCATCTTCAACGAGTTTAGCGATGGCTTGTTTGCTCATAGCTGGTTTAACTGCGAAAACGTAGGTACGTTTGGTTTGTTCGCGGTAAGTTTTTTCAGTTGCACGTGGCTCCAAGAGGTGGAGTTTGATATTTGCTTCTTTTGCCATATTACTTCTCCTCTCCCATTAGCCATTCTTTGATCATAGGCATAGCCTTATCAGTGATAACGATTTTGTCAGCGTTCATAATATCGAAAACGTTGAGGTAGGTTGGGCGAACTGCTTTAAGGTTGGCAACGTTTCTGGTTGCGCGGATAACGAGTTCGTCTTTCTCAGAAACTACTAGAAGGACATTTTCTTTGTCGCTAATTTTGTTAGCTTTAAGCATGTCGATAGTTTCTTTGGTTTTGCCTTTAGGGCAAGCGAAAGTTTCGATAGTAACGATTGCTTTGGCGGCGTTTTTCAAGCTAAGAGCTTGGCGAACGGCGACCTTCTTAGCGGTTTTGCTAAGTTTCTTGGTGAAGTTCTCTTCACCGGTGCGACCGAAGGCTACACCACCATGGCGCCAGATAGGGTTGCGGGTGCTGCCGAAGCGGGCACGACCAGTACCTTTTTGTTTCCATGGTTTTTTACCACCACCGCTGACTTCACCACGCTTCAAAGTTTTGGCGTGAGAGCTGCGGGAGTTGGCGAGATATGCGTCGTAAGCGAGTTTTACGAGTTCGTGATTTTCTACGGTCAAACCGAAGATGTCTTTATTCAAAGTAGCCATATTAGTTCTTTCCCTCCACGCTTACAATACCTTTGTTTGGACCAGGGACTGCGCCTTTGAGGCCAAGGATATTGTTTTCTTTATCGATATAAGCAACGACGAGGTTTTTAACGGTAACGGTGTCGTGGCCCATGCGGCCTGGCATGCGTTTACCTTTGAAAACTTTTTGAGGATACATCGAGCCGATAGAACCGACTTTTCTGATGTCGCCCTTAAAACCGTGGGTGTTGCGTGATTCTTGGAAGTTCCAGCGTTTGACGGTACCGGCAAAGCCTTTACCTTTTGAAGTACCAGTAACGGCAACTTTGTCGCCGAGGTTGAAGCTTTCGACGGTGATCGTGTCACCAAGTTTCAAACCTTCTGGGAGTTCTTCAACGCGAAATTCCCTCAGAACCTTAGGGTTAATATTTTCTCCAGCCTTTTTGACGTGACCGGAAACCGACTTGCTCAGATTCTTACCCTGACCAAAACCAACTTGCACAGCGTTATAACCATCGGTTTCGACGGTTTTAATCTGAGTCACTGTGGCTGGGCCGGCTTGAAGGATTGTAACTGGAGTTACAACGCCATCTTGGCCGATGATCTGGGTCATACCAATTTTGGTGCCGAGAATGACTTGCATTCTATTTTCCTTTCCCTTAATTTTTTTTAACACTATTAAAACTAGACCTACGAGCGGTTTCCTCTGTTGGACCTACTCCTTCGTCTAGATAACGTACTAATTTTAGCACGTTTTGCAACAGATTACAAGGGTTTTTGCCTGTTTTTTAGGGATTTTTTTGCTGCTGGGTTTTTGCCGGCATGAAAAAGCGCAGGGCAAAAGCCCTACGCTTTAATGGAAAACTGGGTTTTAACGCTCTTGGGGACAAGGATGGATTTTATTATTACTTCTTCTTCTCCTTCTTCTCTTTTCAGATTGATGCGAACCGCCTTGACGGTTTGCCTCTTTTTGAGATTTAGAATCAGTTTTGCCGTCCCGACGGAAGTAGAGCTTTTCATGAATGCTTCTGCCGCGTATGGGGCCGAGTAAAACTCGTTGATAAGATGCTTGTCCCAGGAAAGGGTAAGAATACCTTTGTCGTATTATTCGACCGTCAGAGCGCAGTAATACTTCCGGCCCTTCTTTCCCTCATCCATGTAATAGCCGAAGCGCACCTGCTCCTCACTGCAACCTACAATATTGCCCATAAAATCACCTCCTTGTGACGGGCGGATTTCCATTGGTTACTTTATAATAATAACATATTTTTGAATATATGCAACTACTAAGGGCTAGGCGCTTTCGAGATAGGCGTCAATAAATGGCATAATTTCGCCGTCCAAAACGGCATCAGTGTCGGTTTCTTCGTGCTCGGTGCGGGTGTCTTTTACTAAGCGATATGGTTGAAGGACGTAGTTTCTGATCTGCTGGCCCCACTTGGCGGACTCGCCAGCGCGGAGCTTGTCGATGGATTCGGCGTGTTGTTCGAGCTGCATTTGTACCAGCTTGCCGCGGAGGATTTCCATGGCTTTTTCCTTGTTTTGGAGCTGGCTACGTTCGTTTTGGATGGCCACCACGGTGTTCGTTGGGAGGTGCGTGATGCGCACGGCCGAGTTGGTGGTGTTCACGGACTGGCCGCCGTGGCCGCCGGAATGGTAGACGTCGATACGGAGGTCTTTTTCGTCGATTTTGACGTCAGTGTCGGCCTTAATAACAGGGAGAATTTCAACTAGCGAGAACGAGGTTTGGCGCAAATTGTTGGCGTTGAATGGCGACAGGCGCACTAGGCGGTGCACGCCATGCTCGGATTTGAGCGTGCCGTAAGCGTGTGGGCCGGTAATTTCGTAGACGGCGGTCTTGATGCCGGCTTCTTCGCCGGCGGTACGCTCCACGAGGCTAGCTTTAAAGCCGTTTCTTTCGCAAAATCTGAGATACATGCGCTCGAGCATGCCAGACCAGTCCATGGCCTCGGTGCCGCCCACGCCGGCGGTGATACGCAGGATCGCGTCTTTGTCGTCGTATGGGCCGTTAAAACGCAGGGCCTTTTTCAGGTTTTCGTATTCGGTCTCTAAGGCCTCTGCCTGGGTTTCGATTTCTTCGGCAAGGTCCGTATCGCCCAAGGTCATCAGTTCTCTAATGTCTTCGACTTGGGTTTTTAGTAGTTTCCAGGGATTGACTTCGTCGTTTAGTTTGGCGAGCTCTTGGTTTTTGGCGGTAGCTTCAGACGGGTTATTCCAGATTTCTGGCTCGGCCACTTCGGCTTCTAGTTTAGCCGCGTCCGCGATTTTGGCATCAAGATCAAGCCGGCCCCAAGCGGCAGCCAGGTTTTCACTCAAAATATCTAAGCGTTTTTCGAGCTCTTGCATGGTGCAATTATACTATGAATTTAAGGGTTTTTCTAACTTCGAATAGTCCACCCAATCTGGCGGGGTCATGTCGAAAAGAATGCGCGGGGTGTGCAGGTTGATAACGTCTTCGTCGATGCCGTAGTAGTGCTTGTAGGCGCCATCCACTGCGCCGAATTTTGACTTTGCGCGGTCTAGGCCGAGCTTCTCAGCTGTATCCCAAACGGATTCCTCGCTTGGGCCCTCGATTTCGATAAAAGTTGGGATCCATGGCCAGGTATCGATGCAAATTTCGACGTCTTTATAGACCCAGGTTTCGCGGTAGGTTTCCTGCTGGGCTTTTTCCTTTAAGCCGCAGCCTTTCAAAAAGAGGATGCCGTTTTCGTAGCTATCGATCACCACGTTCACTTCTTTGGTGCCCAGGATAGAATGGTCGTCTGTGACGTTTTTGTAGGTCATGACGATTTTGCCGGCGCCTTCGTCGCGCACGCGCGCGTAGGAATGCTCGCCAGTGTAAAACACCGTGCGACGCATCAAAACTTCCGGCTTTACGCATTCCGCGCCGATGGCTTTAAGCTTGGCGCGAATCTCATCTTTGTTGATATCTAAGAATTGGGCTTCGATTTCATTGTGCATGGTTTAATTATAGCATGCACTTGACTATTTATTGCGGTTGTGGTATAATTAAAAGATAGGGTAATGTCGACGCGTAAAGCGTCTTTTTTTATATCTCGAAAACCTTCCATTGCCCAGTTTTGCCGTCCCCAAACTCATAATCAGATGAACTATTGATATAGAAGATTCCGCGATCAACATTAATGATCCCGCCAAACAAGTTCAGATTTTTGTGGTCAGCAATGTATTTCTGTAAAGCATTTGCTTTTGGCGCTGCGTCCTCAGCCGTCCAACCACTCTTCGTATCAAATATCCCGATACGACCATCTTCGAACTGAACAATATAGTCTGGGTAGAATGCTTTTCCATAGCTTTTTACATCTTCGCCAAGCTCGTAATACTTTACTGCAAAATATTTGTCCATCTTCTCACCGTTTTTATACCACCATGTGACTTTTGGATTTCTTTCGAGCGCTTCCTCGAACGGGATTTCAGTAGTAGATGGAGCATTGTTGAGTCTAAAGTATGGGACCATAGCGTTCTTAGTTGCATTTATTTCTGTATAATTTGAGCTAAATTCATCGGTTTGAGGGATACTAAAATCGAAGAACTGATCTTGGCGCTGGCGGCGTTCGAACATTTCCCTGCGATTAATCTTGTCGTATTCATCAATTGCGCGATCGAAAATATCTTTGAAGATTCTCTGATTTGTTTCTGAACAGGTAAAAATCCTTTGAACAGTTTCCCAGTC
>JAFZBJ010000038.1 GCA_017561835.1 Candidatus Saccharimonadota bacterium
GATGGTAAAAACTTGTTCCTCAGTGAGGCCGCTTGAAACTTTGTCGATAATGTCAGCAAAAACGAAGACGCTTAAGACGTTACGGATAAAAATCACCGCTGGCGACAAAATGAAGAAGCCCAGCGAAAGCCATTTGTACTTCTTAATTTCCTGCCAAAAGTAATGCAGGGTCCTTTTTGTGACATTATATTTTTTACTCATATACAATATATATTAATACATATATTTTATACTTTTGCAAGCATTTTGAGATTCGAATTTGTGGTATAATGGAGGAATCAAATTAAGGAGAAATTATGGCAGACTTTAATAAAGTTTTGACCCCTGGGGATTACGAAAATGGCGAACTCAACGTCGTAATTGAGATCCCAACAGGCTCTAACCACAAAATCGAATGGGACCGCGAGCACGCTTGCTTCATGCTCGACCGCGTCGAACCAATTGCTTTTGCAAAACCTTGCAACTATGGTTTCATTCCACAAACTATCGATGAAGACGGCGACGAACTCGATGTTCTCATGATCACCGACCAACCACTTACCACTGGTATCTGGATGAAAGCCAAGATTCTTGGCGTGATGAAATTTGTTGACGGCGGCGAAGTCGACGACAAAATCATCTGCGTTCCAGAAGACGACCGCAACAACGGCGACTGCTATGAAACCTTGGAAGATTTGCCAAAGCAGACTTTGAAGCAAATTGAATTCCACTTCAACCACTACAAAGACCTCAAAAAACCTGGTTCTACCGAAGTTAAAGGCTTCTTTGGCCTTGATGAAGCTAAAGCTGTGATTGCTGAATCCATCAAACGCTGGAACGAATCCGACCGCGCGAGCAAATAGTTTTATGAGTAGCAAATAGATTTTTCTAATTTGCTGCCATAAAAAACTCCCGCATGAGCGGGAGTTTTTTGTTTTTAGTGAGAAATTATGTCGACTTCGCCGAGTGGCATAAGCAAAAACGTAACCAGATTATTTACATATGGCGCCAAACCTTCTTTTGCTTCTTTTAGTAAGTCCAGATTACGCCAAGTAATAAAGCTGCCATGGTTATACCAAGGGAGGGAGCCACCACGACTGTTCGGAACGCCATAAACATCGCTGATGATTTCCGCACATTGACTAGGCGGAAGAACTTCGGCCATGAAGGTTCTCACGGATGCATTATAGGCCTCCGGGATTCCCTTGACGCGACGATCGTAATGGTTGTTATATGGTATTGCGAGGTCTGCCCCATGGTAACTTATTCCGGTTGCTTTATGAAACCAATAATCTTGAATTGTTTCACCGGCTGAGTTAACATGTATCACATTAATCTCGCTCGGAAAGTTCTTCAAAAAATAGTTCAAAAGGAAAAAGCTTTCATCGAATTCCTTAACTAAACCTTTTGTCTTCAAAGTCTTACATACGCTTGTAATATTTCTCTTCGTTACCAACTTCCAGTCATTGAAGCCGTTGTAGTCTTTTTCACATTCTTTAATGTATTTTTTCCAGGCTACAACATCATCGCCACACGCGCGAGCTAACAGCAATATATCTTGGCTTGTTAGGCCGCTGGCGATAATAGCTCCACACATGTTCACCGCACCTTTAGAAAATTCGGGGGCTTTGAACTCAATTTCATCAGACATCATAAAGTGCACACTCCTTTCTAAAAACAAAATGTAAATTTACGTTGCGTCGAAAAAAATACGCAAAAGTTGCTGATATATTTATAACATAAACCAGCGCTAAAATCAACCAACCATAACCCTAAGAAAAAAGATAGGACTCGCCTATTCCGAGGCAAGTCCTATCTTGTTATCAACAATTATATCTCGGTCGTTCTGGCTTCGCAACCCATTATTTAAGTGTAGTATAATATAAATAATTAATGGGGTTTAGCTATGTCAAAAAAGTCCAAAAATAAGCACGCTAACATTTACAAATGTATTACATTTATTATCGTAGCTATTATTCTATGTGGGTCATTTTTCTATTTGGGTTATTTAGTTAAAACAAATAGTGAAGCTGGCTATACTAATAACGCTAACACATCAAACGATTCTAAAATAGCGGATGACAACATCGTAAACACGGACACTTATAGCGGGTTAAAATTGAAACCAGGGTACTACAAGGCTGTAAACCAGGACAACACAGTATCCGTGTTGATTATTTTTAAAAATAGTGGTCGTTTTAAATTTTACCCACATATAGCTGATTATAATGAGGAATACTTGGCGGGCGAGAAAGATAATGATGAAGGATCATACTGGTGGTATGGCAGACATTGGTCAGTGGACGGGGCTGGGGCAAGCGTCGAGAATGAAGCAAAAGAACAAATTAACCGGATAAATGCTTTTTGGCATCCTGGGAATGGGGCATTCATTGGCCAGAGAGATAGTTTCTGGTTTGACGTGCAAGATGATGGCGTAGTGATACAAACTTCCAGAACTACTGGCGAAGTTACCAAATATACACTGATGAAGGAATTCTAATCGTCGAGCAAATCGATGGGGCACCAATCTGGCAATGGGTGTTTTTTGTTTGCATTTACCAGATTTATGAACGTAAAAAATACAGCATATACCGAATACAAAAAGCAAGAACCCTCCTAAAGGAGGGTTCAATTTTGCTTTTTGGATTTCGCGTATTGATGTATTTTTTACAGGTTCATAAGTCGAGCAAACGAAAAATACCCATTGCCAGATTAGAGCTCTGCGATTTTAACGCGCACTTGTTCTGCCGTATCACGATCACGCACAGTCACAGTATCATCTTCAAGCGTATCAAAGTCAATCACCACGCATTTTGGCGTACCGATTTCGTCTTGTTTGCGATAGCGTTTGCCGATGTTGCCAGAATCGTCCCAAGTCACAAAAGTATATTTGGCTTTTAGTTTAGCGTAGACTGCTTTGGCTTTTTCTACAAGTTCTGGTTTGTTTTTGAGAAGTGGTGAAACGCAGAATTTGTATGGCGCCAAGTTTTCAGGAAGCTTCAATACTACGCGAGTTTCGCCGTCCATTTCGTCTTCGTAGTAGGCTTCGGACAAAATGGCGAGGATGGCGCGCTCGAGGCCCATCGATGGTTCGATCACGTGTGGCACGAAGGTTTCGCCAGTGTTTTTGTCGCGGTATTCCATGTTTTTGCCAGAAGCTTTGGCAACGTTTGAAAGATCGTAGTCGGTGCGATAAGCAATACCCATCAACTCTTCTTCGCCGTTTGGATAGTTGTACATAATGTCAATTGTGCGTTTGCTATAAAATGCGCGATCTTCTTCTGGTACTTCAAGTTCATGAATGTTCTCAGCCTTGAGGCCTAGTTTATTCGTGAGAAAATCCAAATATTCTTTGCGAATGGTTTCGAAATTTTCGGCCCAAGTATTTGGATGGACAAAATATTCAATTTCAAATTGTGAGCATTCGCGGTCGCGCAAAATATAGTCGCGTGGCGAAATTTCGTTTCTAAATGATTTACCAAATTGGCAAAGGCCAAATGGTACGGATGGGTAAATAGTATCGACGACGTTTTTGTAGTTCGTGAAAATACCTTGCGCAGTTTCTGGGCGAAGGTAGGCGATGGAGCGGCGAGCAAGTTCTTTGTCGGACTCGCTACCGGATTCGTCTTCTGGAAGCACAGCGCCTACGTGAGTAGAGAACATCATATTAAATTTGCGAATGCTTCCCCAGTTGGTTTTGCCGCAATTTGGACAGGCTGGGTTAATCGCTTTGAATTCTTCAGTCGTGATGCTTTCGGAATAACCGTCGACAAGTTTGTCGGCGCGGAAGCGGGAATGACATTCGTTACATTCAATCAATGGGTCGGCAAAAGTAGCCGTGTGGCCAGAAGCTTCCCACGTGGTTGGATTCATGATGATGGCAGCGTCGATACCAAACATATCATCGCGCTGATCTACCCAGTGGCTCCACCAAGTGTTTACAAGATTATTTTTAAGCATGACGCCAAGCGGACCAAAGTCCCAGGTGCCGGCCATGCCGCCGTAAACGTCTGAGCCTGGAAAAATAAAGCCGCGGCGCTTACACAAACTTACGATGTCATCTAATTTACTCATATAAAAATTATACCACAAAAAGCCAGCCTAACAGGCTGGCTCTTTATTTTTTAGTTCCAGTTAACGTTGACTTCAGCGTCTTCGATCACATTTTCTTCGGCATAGTCGACGATACCATCGTCACCTTTGTCTTGGAAATCGATAATGGAGCGGACGCTATCAACCGTGGCGCCTTCATAGAGATATGGTTTGGCTACGAGGCTGATGTAGCGGCCTTCGAGTTTAACTTCCTCGATGTCTTCGTTTGGCGTAAAGATGGTGGAATATTTTTCGAGAACTGCTTTTGCAGTAGCTTCATCCTTGTAACCATAGTAAGTAGTAAGTTTGGTGATGGTATTACCAGAGTAGTTGTAGACCATGTAGACTTCGGATGATTCGTAAAGCTCGCCCGAGATTTCAGAGCTTACGTTGTAGACGAGTTTGGTATCGTCAGACACGAAAAAATCTTTATCTAAGGTTTTTGGTTTCAAAATCATAATGATAGCGACAACAGCGGCGGCGATGGCAACGATTGCAGCTATGGCGATGATGATTAGTTTTTTACTTTTTTTACCATTGTCAGGCATTTTATAACTCCTTTTATAATAAGCATTATATCATAATTTGTTCAAAGCTTTAGCAATATAGGAAATTGAGCCAAGCACCGGCCCGATATCGCGCACGCGGGAAACTAGCGCGAGTTTGGAGCTTAGCATCAGGCGCATTAGTTTGATTTCGCTGGCACCGATTTCGCCGTTCTCTGCCGGGCGCAGAGCCGATTCGGCAACGTCCCAAAAATACCTACAGTCTTCTTTTAACTTTTCGCCATCCGTATCACGGTACAAATTAATTTGCTCGCCATTCACTTTGGCGAAGTTAAACCAAAACCAAGTTTCAACTAGTTCCAAACTTTGTTTTTCGTTTAATGCCGACAAAGCTTGGTCCACAATATCAAAAAGTTCTTTACTGTTAACGTCGGAAGCGGCGTTGGCTTTTTTCAAAATCACTGAAGCAAGATTAAGCCGTGCGTAATCCGTGATGATGTTTTGATAAAACTTCAAACTTTTGGCCGAGGTCACTACGGCTAAATTCCCTTTGCCTTCATGCACGTTAAGATCGATCAAACAAAACATCTCGATGTTGCTCGCGAGCTTGGATTTTTCTTTACGCACGCCACGCGCCATCGCCGAAATTTTGCCTTCGGGTGTCAGCAAATTCAAAATGCGATCAGCCTCGCCGTAGTTAGTGCGGCGCAGTACATAAGCAAGAGTTCTGGTGTCAGATTTGGTCGACATATTTTTTGATTTCCTGTGGCGTCATATTATCTTTTGATAAAATCCCCACCACGTTGTACTGACTAAGATCTACATTCGAAACATCGAGCGACGTTACGATCACAATTGGAATTTTGGCCGTGTCTTGATAGGATGCGAGCTCATTTAAAAATGTAAAGCCGTCCGGACCGTCTAACAAAATATCCAGAAAAATTAATTCTGGCACTTCATCGTTTAACGCTTCAATCGCCGCGATGGCATTTGAAAAAATCTTGGTTTCTTTTTTGACGACGCGCGCGATACACTCCGCCATGATTTCGTCGTCGTCAATTACAAAAATCATTAAAACAATCTCGCTTGGGTTGAGACCGGCAGCTCTATAAAGAAGCTGGTGCCGTCGCGGTGACGAACCGCACCCACGTTGGCATTCATATAACGAGAAAATTTAGAAGCAATATAAAGCCCGAGGCCAGAGCTGCCCGGACGCATCGCAATTGAAGTTGGTTTTTTGATCCAGCCGCGTTTCATCTCGCGCCACACATCCATCGGCAAAGCCGGACCAAAATCACGCACGGAAATTTTGACTTTGTTGCGACAATCATTAATGCAAAGTTCGGAACGAGTTTCTTCGCCCGAATAATGCATGGCATTGAGAAGGAAATTATAGACTACACTGTGAAGCAAATCGCGGTTGGCCGTGACGAGCTTGGCTTTGTTGGAATATTTTACAAATAGTTCGCGCTTGTTGTAGCGGAAAAGGTAATCAAGCTCGCGCGTGACGTCGTCGCAAACGGCGCGCACTGAAACTGGCTCCATCGTAAATAAGCCGTCTTCGAGCCGGGCGATTTTAGTGAGGTCATTAACTTGTTTGATGGCGCGTTCACTCACGCTCACCATTTCAGAACGAATGTGTTCAAGCGAAGACTCTGATTCTTCAAAATCAAAAGACAAGGCAAGTTGGCGCAAAACAGACAGCGGAGCCTTAAGCTCGTGGGCTGCCACCAAAATACCGTTCACCTCCTGTTCCATGCCCTGATTATAACACAGAGAATTATTTACTGAAGTCCTCTGATAGAATTTCGATCTCGTTTTTAAGGCTTTCTAGGTCGCCCTCGATTTCTTTGGCGAGTTTTAGAGTCTCTTTGTATTTGTCGGTGGCGTTTTCCAAATTAAAATCGTCACCATAAAACCACTCCACACTTTCGTCGAGCTTTTGAATTTTTTGATTTAGGTTTGGTTTATTGTCGGTCTCTGACATCTTTAATCTCCGCATTAATTTCTTGTTTAAATGTTGTAATTTTTACAACACTTCCCGGGGAAACTTTGCCGGATAAAATGGCGTAGCCTTGGCGCAGAACCTTTTCTGGATTCAACGCTTCGAGCAGTTTCATTTTTTGCTTAACGTTTTCCGTGAGCGCTGCAACTTTGTTTTGCCATTCGCGCGTGATGCGCTCGACTTTGTTCTTATTTTCAAAAATTGCATTATTGATGTTGTTGATAATTACCTGTTTGACGCGGTCTAAGGTAGTTTCGATTTTACGAATTTCGGCAGCACGGTCTTTCGTTAACATCTGCGCAGCGTTTGATGGCGTTGATGCACGCACGTCCGCAGCGAGATCTGCCAAACTTTCGTCTACTTCGTGGCCGATGCCGGTAATAACTGGAATTTTGGAGGCCGCAATAGCGCGGACCAATTCTTCGTCGTTGAATGCAGCCAGGTCATCCGCCGAACCGCCACCGCGAAGAATTGCGATCACATCTACGCCGCCATGCTCATTGAAATATTTAATGGCACGCACGATTTGCGCCGGCGCATCCAGGCCTTGCACCTGTGTGTGAGCGGTAGTGATTTTGAGTCCGCCCCAACGCTCGTTAATAATCTTAATAAAATCTGCGTAGCCAGCAGCCTGGGTAGAGGAAATCACGCCGATATTCGAAATGTCGGCAGGGAGTGGGCGTTTTTTGGCTTCGTCAAACAAACCTTCGGCGGCGAGTTTTTTCTTTAGAAGCTCAAATGCTTTTTTGATGCTTCCCTCGCCCACTGGCTGAATTGCCTGCACGGTAAACGAAAACTTGCCCCACTTGGTGATTTTTGGCACACCGCGTACCATCACTTTCATGCCGTCTTCAAGCGGCATTTTGAGCTGATACAAAGTCATAAAACAGTTGACACTAGATTCGTCGTCTTTAATATCAAAGAAAACCCACTTACCTTGGTTGACTTTAAAGCTTGCAACTTCACCAACCAAAACCACGCTCGAATAAGCATAGTCGAGCGTTTGGTTGATAGCAGAAATGAGTTCGGTAGGGGAGAACTTAAGCGTCGGCTCCATCGTCTTTTCCTGCCTGCATGATGGTTTTGTTGTATGGCCAGTAGCCGGTGGCGATGGTGAAAAGCAAAGTAGCGACGCGAGTCATAATCGTAACGATGGTAGCAGTACCAAAATCGATGCCGAGTGCAACCATCACGCCGGTCATACCAAGTTCATACAAACCGTATGGCACGATACCATCAAAGACCGAGCCGATGGCCTCGCCCACCATGATATATGGCAAAAGTTCTGGCCGGCCAAGCGAAATTGCTACGATCCAATAGGTCGCAATTTCACAAAAACTATAAATAATTCCCCAGAAAACTGGGCGGCGAAGGTTCTTTTTGTCACGACGAGCGATTAAAACACTCTCATGAATATCCATCAAATAGTGATTGATTTTTTCGTAAGTGATGACGGTGCGTTTTTGACCAAAAGTAAAAGTTCTAACTAGCCAGTTGGCAAAGTTGGTGGCGATTTTACTAAAGAAATTGATGCGTTTTTTGCCGCTGGCGATAAAAATGATGAGCCCCAAGGCAATCGCTACGCCCACATTCATGATGAGGGAAACCCAGATTACCCAGTGTGCGTTGTCTGGAATCAAATTTAAGAAGAACAAAACTAAAATTGCGACGAGCGCCTGCACGTAATTGAAAACTGTAGTGATGGCGTAACGGAAAACGTAAAGGAAACTAGACTGGCCAGCCGTCACGTTGTATGGACGAAGGCGCCATGACAAAAAGGCGAGCCCGCCGAAACCGCCGGCTGGCACTGCGTGGTTGACAAAATTGAGCTCGAGGGAAATACGCGCACTATCTTTGATAGATAATTTTTTGACCTTGCTGGATTTTTTGAGATACGAAAAGAAGATGCGGCCGCAAGCATAATACATGAAGAGTTGTTCTGGAATTAAAAGTAGCAGGATAAAACAGTTTGCTTCGGGAAGATGGGAAACTGCCTCCGTGATGTCAGGCCAGTTTTGGTAGATAATGTAGGCTACCAGGAAGACCGTGACGATGGACAAAAACGTCCGGAAAGAAAACTTAAATGGTTTTTTAGCCATGAGTGAATTATACCATATATGCTATAATTTAGACATGAAATACCTAGCCGTGCTGGGGCGCCAGCCTGAAATTTCCTTTGCCGAACTTGCGGCGGTTTTTTCGCGCGTGAATCGTTTTAAGCCAGGCCTTGCCACTTTTTCTGCAGATGTCGTTCCGGATATTGCTAGACTTGGCGGTAGCTTGAAACTTGCCGAGGAATTAAATGTTGATCCATTGGAATATTTACAAAATTTGCCAGAGGGAAAGATCACCCTGGGGGTTTCGGATTACTCTGAACACGCTTCCCCGCGCAAATCTCAAGGCGAAGCCTTGAAGCTAAAAAAGATTTTAACTCGCCACGGCCGCAGTGTGCGCGTGGTAGAGAACAAGACCGCAGCCCTTTCTACTGCTACTTCCCTTCACAATGGACTTTCTGGCGCCAAGCCAAACAAAGTTGAGTTGATTTTGGTTGATAAAACCTGGTGGAAGGTAATCGGCGTACAAGATATTGACGCTTATTCTAGACGCGACCAGGCTCGCCCAGCCCGCGATGCCAAGGTTGGCATGTTGCCACCAAAACTTGCGCAGATTTTGATTAATCTTTGCGGTCCCCTGCCGGCCGGCGCCCGCGTGCTCGATCCGTTCTGTGGTACCGGTGTAGTTTTGCAAGAAGCAATTTTGATGGGCTACAAGGCATACGGCACTGATCTCGAGCAGAGAATGATTGATTATACCAAGAAAAACCTTGATTGGTTGATCAAGGATGGTGATAATTCTGTTTATTCTCTCTCCCAAGGTGACGCCACGAACTTTAAATGGGAACAACCGATTGACGCTGTGGCTTGTGAAGGCTTTTTGGGTCAACCAATGTCGCAGCCGCCAGTTGAGATTAAACTTAAAGCCGAAAAACAGAGGTGCGGAGCCATTGTGGTAGGCTTTTTGAAAAATCTAGCCGAGCAAATTAAACCAAATACGCCAGTTGTGATCGCGGTGCCAGCATGGCTAAGGCCGGACGGCAAATATTCTCGCCTTGAAATCCTTGACGAAATAGAGAGACTAGGGTATAATCAATTGAATAAGTCGCGCGAGGGGCTTCTTTACTATCGTGAAGACCAAGTTGTCGCGCGAGATATAATAATATTAAGGAAGAAATAAATGTCACACGTAAAAGCTGGCGGTACCGCCAAGAACGTCCATAACAATGCTGGCCAGCGCCTTGGCGTTAAGCGCTTTGGTGGCCAAAAAGTTAAAAACGGCGAAGTTATCGTTCGCCAAACTGGTGCAACCAAAATTGCTGGCCCTGGCACTTACATGTCTCGCAACTTTACGATTCATGCAGCCCAGGATGGTGTGGTTACCTTTGTGAAGACCAAAAAATCTCACTTCTCCGGTAAATCATTACCACGCGTTCGCGTTGAAGTTCGCTAAAACAAAATAATCCCCAGCCGGGGATTATTTTTTTGTCTATTTTTATTCGGTGACACCGAGAATGCCGCGTAGGGCATAGGCGGTATCTTCGTGACTACGCACCGTGATGGTATCGATACCCATTTGAACGACTGGATAATCATTGCCGCCAGGTTGAGTCATGTCACCGAAGTAGAGAATATCAGATTTCTCAACTTTCAATTCTTCGAGCAAGTGATTCATGCCAAACTCTTTGTTCATGCCTGGGGTGATAGCGTTAATAGAGGTAGTGCCGCCGATTTCGTAATCAAATTCTGGGGCGAGTTCTTTGGCGCGGGCGCAGATTTTTTCGCGTTTCTTGCAGTCTGGGTCCCAAGCGTACTTGGCTTCGGTGCCAGCTTTTTGACCAAGGGCAGAGAAGGTTACTTGTGAGAGGCGGTTTTCGATAATTTCATCGCCAGGAGCGAGTTTATCTTCTTCCCAGTAGCCAAGTTCTTTAGCGGCAGTTTCGATAGCGTTAGTGATCTTAGCAACTTGTTCTTCGGTAAGAGGGAAGTTATAGACCTGCTCCCAATCTTTTTTCTCGATATTGTAGCGATAATACTGGGTGCCTTGAGCTACGAAGAGGTGCAAATGCGAAAGCTGCTCTGGAGTAGCATCGGTTAAACGGTCGACAATTTGAATCAAGAATTGGTCGAACTTTTGGCCAGAAATTGGGCAGATTTCAAAGTGATCTAGACAGCGGGTAAGAAGCTCGGCGATTTCGTCTGGAATTGGGGTTTTGGCGATGTTTAAAGTTTGGTCGATGTCAAATGCTAGAACTTTTTTCATTTAATTTCCTTTTACTACGGCAAATTTGTTTTTGCCTTTTTTAATGATTGCGATTTGGTTTAGATCAATTTCATCTTGGACTTTGGTGCCATTAATAGAGATGGCGCCTTGGGCGATAAACTCGCGGGCCTTTTTCTTAGAGTCGGCGAGGCCGGTAACAACTAGGGCATCAACCAGGTTGGTGCCAAAGCTTACGGTTGGGAGGTAAGTAGCAAATTCGGAGATTTCGTCAGCCGTAAAGGCGGCAAAATCGGTATCGCGACTAAATAGCAAGTTAGAAAGATTGATGATGGCTTCGGCGGCCGACTTGCCGTGAACAACTTCGGTAGCGCCTTTTGCCAAGGCCTTTTGAGCGATGCGAAGCTCTGGCTGAGCTTGGTGGCGAGCCATGATATCTTCAATTTCTGGCTTTTCAAGCAGGGTATAGATCTTGAGCAGGTTTTCCACAGCCTCATCTGGTTGATTCATCCAGAATTGGTAGAAATCAAAGATCGAAGTATAGTTGCCGGAGCCATTGTCTTTGCTGGCGAGCCAAACGGCGTTGCCCTCGGACTTGCCGAATTTGCGGCCGGTGACTGGGTCAATCACGAGTGGGGTAGACCAAACGTCGGCGTCGGCATCTTCGAGGCGCTTAATCAAGTGAATACCAGAAGTGCAGTTGCCGTATTGGTCGGCACCGCAGAGTTGCAAGCTAACGCCGTATTTACGATAAAGATGCAGGAAATCGTAGCCTTGAATCAAGGTGTAGGAGAATTCAGCATAGGAAATACCAGAGCCGCCTTCACCGATGCGGTTTTGGACGAACTGGCGATCAAGCAGCTGCGTCATCGAGAAGTTTTTGCCAACTTCGCGCAGGAAAGAGAGATAATTAATATCTTTGAACCAATCATAATTGTCGAGCAGGGTAACGTTTTCGACGTTCATCACGCGCTCGATTTGGGCCTTGATGCAGGCCTTGTTGTGCTCGATTTCTTCGATAGATTTGAGATCACGCTCGCCGTTATCCTTTGGGTCGCCAATCTGGCCAGTGGCACCGCCCACGAGCATGTATGGCTCGTAGCCGTGACGGGCAAAACAGGCGCACATCATGAGCGCCGCCAAATTACCAATTGTGAGGGAATCAGCGGATGGATCGGCCCCAAAATAGAACTTTTTGGAGGCACGAGTATCGAGCTCGGCAGGATCTTTAATGGTAGTTTTGGCGTTAAAGCCGCGATAAATTAGTTCTTCAGATAGGTTCATACTGTTATTTTATCACAAAGTCGCACCTTTGCGGGCCTTGTTCGCCCATTCGTCGGCGAGCTCGTTGAGCTTGGTGCCAGCGTGGCCGCGCACCCAGATCAGGGAAACGTCGTGTGTGGTATAAAGGCCGTAAAGCTCCTTGACGATGTCGAGGTTTTGGATTTCCCCTTTCGATTTGGTCCAGCCGCGAGCTTGCCAGCCTGGCGCCCACTTGGTGAGCACGTTAATCCAAAATTCGGAGTCGGAGTGGATTTCTAGAGGTTCTTCGCCGGCATATTTAATAGCAGCAATCATGGCAAGGCCTTCCATGCGGATGTTGGTAGATTGTGATTCTCTGCCCAGCGCCACCGGCTGAAAGTCGCCGTTTATTTCTTCAAGTACGGCAAAACCGCCCGGGCCCGGGTTCGGGGAAGCGCTGCCATCGGTCCATAAGATTTTCATATTTTTATGATAGCACAAAAATCCCCCGGGCCAAATGGCCCAGGGGGTTTGGAAGTGTTAGTGCTGGTTTTCGTCTTTGAAGACTTTCTCAACGAGGCTAATACCCTCGTCGATACGCTTGGTAAATTCGTCATTGGTCACCGTTTCGACTTTAGGCTCGGCCTTACCGGAGTACTGAGAGAAATGTTCGCCGGACAAGATATACCCGCTTTCCCTTGCCTTAGAATCGAGCATAATCTTGCTAACTCCGAGGTCGGCATCAGCAAGCGTTTCGGTGTACCGCTGGATAATGCGGTTCTGGCCACCCTTAAAGAAACCGGGGAATTGGATTTCACCGTCCTTCTTAGCTTCATCGCCAGCAATGCCGCCCATCGTTTCCTGATAGACCCTAAGCTTGTAATCGGAATCCGGCGACCATCTCTTGATCAGGTCGTGTCCGTAGATTGCCGATACAATCATCTGGCGCATTTCCGGTTCCAGCTTCTTGACCTTTTTCAGCCAATAATTTGCCACGTACGCGGAACATTCAGCATGCCCGTACGAGCTAATTTCGCGATTGATATTGGTACATGCGCACCATTTCTTTCCAATATCATGGAAAAAGGCGCAGATTACATACGGCGTAGGAATGACTACGTCATCCTCTCCGTATCCCCGTTTTCCACAGCTACATACCTGGTAAAGCATTTCGTTCATCTGCCCAACCACAATTGCGGTATGAGCATACAGAGTATCTTCCAGATGGTAGCGAGAGTGCATATAGCCAATCACACCTGTTAAGGGCTGAACTCCGGCTTCTGCGGCTTCGGGTGTTAACGGATATTCATTTTCGCCTTCAAAGGGATGCTTAAAAGCAACTTTCGTAAAGGCGTCTTCCTTCTTGAGACCATGAATTGTGAAATCCGGGTGTTCAAGAACATCCATGAATGCTTCGCGCTGTTCGGGCGGCAAATCTTTCAGCATTATCTCCGGTGGCATAAAAAACATGTCCGCCAAAGTTGCATGCCCAAAGATATCCGGTAAAGTTTTGTACTGTCTCATAAAGCACCTCCAAATTGTAAAAAATAGATACTAGCCCTTTTGGGGCCCTGAAAATATGACCTAGATTAGGTCTATCTTATTATTATACCGCAAAATCCAGAAAAAGTCAAGAAAGCAAAACCACCATCCGGCAAGATGGTGGTCTAACTTTTCCCTGTTTTATTTAATAATTTTATCGATAATACCGTATTTTTTGGCTTCTTCGGCAGACATCCAGTGGTCGCGATCCATATCCTTTTCGACCTGTTCTAGAGATTTACCGGTGTTTTTGGCGAAGATTTCGGCCAGGCGTTTCTTGAGGAAAATTCCCTCTTTGAGCATGATTTCTTGGTCGGTAATCTTCCCTTCGGTGCCGGAAGATGGCTGGTGAATCATGATGCGGGAGTTCTCGAGACAGAAGCGCTTGCCTTTGGCGCCACAAGAGAGCAACATTGCACCCATAGAGGCTTGCAAGCCGATGCCGATGGTCTCGACCTCTGGCTCGATGTAGTTCATCGTATCGATGATGGCGAGGCCGTCATAAACCGAGCCGCCAGGAGAATTGATGTAAAGTTTGATTGGTTTCTTTGGATCCTCGTGCGCAAGGTAAAGTAGCTGCGCGATCACGAGGTTGGCGGTGTGGGCGTTCACGTCTTCGCCGAGGAAAATAATGCGGTCTTTCAAAAGTCGCGAGTAAATGTCAAACGCGCGCTCGCCGCGGTTAGACTCCTCAATGATGGTTGGTACTAGATAATCTTTCATATCGTCTCCTTATTTTTGTAATGTTAGCTTATTTTTAACGAGTTTAAGAGTTGGAATGTCGCCTTTTTTGAGGCGTTCGCCGATGATGGCTTCGGAAAGCAAGGATTCGACTTCGTCTTCGATGACGCGTCGAAGCGGGCGGGCGCCATTCTTTGGATCATAGCCCTTCTTGATGAGATGCTCCTTGGCGGCGGCATCCACTTTAAGGCCAATGCCTTTCTTGGCGAGGCGGACTTTGAGGTCATCAATCAGGTTGTCGAAGATTTTTTCAACGTCTTTTTTAGTGAGGGCGTGGAAGACTACGATGTTGTCGAGGCGGTTAATCAGCTCTGGGCGCATGGTTTTTTTGAGGGCCTTCATGGCGTAGGCTTTGTTTTCTTCGTATTCTTCTTTCAGGGCCTTCTTATCTTTTGGCGTTTTGGCGGTAAAGCCAAGCTCGGATTCGCGGTACATATCGGCAGAGCCGAGGTTGGAAGTTAGAATTACGATGGTATTGTTGAATTTGACTTTGTTGCCCTGGCCATCGGTGAGGACGCCGTCCTCGAGAATCTGGAGGAGCATATTAAAGACGTCTGGGTGGGCCTTTTCGATTTCGTCAAAAAGCACTACGGAATATGGCTTGCGGCGCACGGCTTCGGTGAGCTTGCCGCCGTCGTCGTAACCGACGTAGCCGGCCGGGGCGCCGACCAGGCGCGAAACGTTGTGTTTTTCGCCAAATTCAGACATATCAATCTTAATCAGGGCGTTTTCGCCGCCAAAGACTTCGCGCGCAATCACGCGGGCGAGCTCGGTTTTGCCAACACCAGTAGGGCCCATGAAGATGAATGAACCAATCGGGCGGCGTGGGTCGGCGATGCCGGAACGGCCGCGGCGCACAGCCTTGGCCACCGCTTCTACAGCCTCGTCTTGGCCAATAATAGATTCTTTCAAATGATCTTCTAGGTTGAGCAACATCTTGAGCTCAGAGCCGTGTACTTTGGACACCGGAATGCCGGTTTTAAGAGATACGGCCGTAGCCAAATTCTCTTCGGTAAGGGTTGGGGTTTCAGTCTTTTTGATGCCCTTTTTCTCGAGTTTTTTGATTTCCTCTTCGATTCTAATCAGCTCAGTCTTGTAGTTGGCGGCCGCCTCGTAGTTTTCCTTTTCGGCCTCCGCAGCAATCTTATCTTGCAGGGTGGATTGCTCGATTTTGAGCTTTTTATACACGCCGCCGCCTTTTTTATCGGCCGCGACCTTGGCGATGGCGCTAGCTTCGTCGATAATGTCGATGACTTTATCCGGCATAAAGCGGTCGTTAATATAGCGCGAGGCCATGTTGATGGCGGTATCAAGGATTTTGTCTGGAATCACTACGCCGTGGTGCTTTTCGTAGGCGCCTTTGACACCCTTCAAAATGCGAAGAGTCACGGCAGCGCTCGGCTCTTCCACCATCACGGTTTGGAAGCGGCGCGAGAGAGCCTTATCCTTTTCGATAGTCTTGCGGTATTCATCAAGCGTGGTAGCACCAATCAGATTAAGGGAGTTGCGGGCCAGGGCTGGCTTCAAGATATTTGCGGCATCCATCGAGCCTTCGGAAGAGCCAGCGCCGCAGAGCAAATGAATCTCATCGATAAAGAGTAAAATCGAATCGTCGCCAGTGGCTTCGTCGATAATTCCCTTGATGCGCTCTTCAAATTCACCACGGAATTTAGTGCCAGCTACCACCGAGCTAAGGTCTACTTGGTAAATATGCTTGCCAATCAAAGCACCCGGGACGTCGTTTTTAACGATGCGGGTAGCTAGACCCTCGACGATGGCGGTTTTACCTACGCCGGCCTCGCCTATAAGAACTGGGTTCGATTTGGTGCGGCGGCAAAGCACGGTGACCACGCGTTCGATTTCGTTTTCGCGGCCAATCACGGTATCGAGTTTACCGGCGCGCGCCTCCTCGGTTAAATCCTTGCCGTAGCGGCCGAGAAATTTAAGTGGCGCCTTTCTAAGGTACTTGGCTTTTTCGTTTTTAAGCTTTTCTTCTTTGGTCTGCTTTTCGGTCAAAATCTCAACCTCGTTCAAGATTTTTTCGATATCAACATTTAGATCCGCCAAGATCAGCGCCGCGCGGGAGTTGGTTTGTGAAAGCAGCGAGTAAAGCAAGTGCTCGGTGCCGATTACGGAGAGGCCTTGCTCTTTGGTGAAATTACGCGCCACGCGAAGAGTCAGAATCACGGATTCAGAAAGTGACATCATTGCCATGTCGGAACCCGGCACATCGGCGGCTGGTTTGCCGAGCGCTTTTTCTACGTCGTCTAAAGTAACGTTTTGCTCGCGCAACATCCTGGCGCCAGTTGAAATATCCATTGCTAAAATGCCCATCAAAAGATGCTCAGTGCCCATAAAGCCGCGGTTGTATTTTTTGCTAAAGAAGTCGGCTTTTTGGAGTGCGAAACGAGCATTCTCAGAGAGTTTGTTCATTATTTCACTAAATTCTTCTTGCATACCCCCATTATTGCACATTAGCACTCATTGTGCAAGAGTGCTAATGCAAAAGACTTGTCAGATGCCAATGGTCGCCATACTCACACTTATAAACCCCAAATTTGCCACCGTGGTCGTACTCGGCAACTTTGGCTGCCACCTCGGCTTCCTCGCGGGTGTCGTAGACGATTTTCTCGGTTTCACCGACCCAACATTTTTTGAGATTTGGCTCCATGATTTTTTTCATACTAATTATTATATAATAGAAAAAAGGAGTAATATGAATTTACAAGGTACCAAAACTGAGCAAAATTTAAAGGCTGCGTTTGCCGGCGAGTCCGAAGCGCGCAATAAATATTCTTACTTTGCATCCAAAGCCAAAAAAGATGGCTACGAGCAAATCGCTGCTATCTTTGAAGAAACCGCTAACAACGAAAAAGAGCATGCCAAGATGTGGTTCAAACTGCTCGAGGGTGGTGAGGTAAAATCCACCCCAGAAAACTTGGCCGCTGCCGCTGCCGGCGAAAACTACGAGTGGACCGACATGTACGCCGAGTTCGCTAGAGTTGCTCGCGAAGAGGGTTTTGATGAAATCGCCGACAAATTTGAAGGCGTCGCCGCGATCGAAAAATCTCACGAAGAACGCTACCTTAAATTACTCAAAAACATCAACGACAAGGTAGTATTCTCTGACGAGGGCGACACGATTTGGGTCTGCCGCAACTGTGGTCACATTGTAATCGGCAAAGAAGCCCCAGAGGTTTGCCCGGTTTGTGCGCACCCACAGTCTTACTTTGAGCGCCGCGCTACTAACTATTAAAATTGCCAACAAAAAGAGACCTTTTAAAAGGTCTCTTTTTTAATTATTTCTTGCCGCAAACGACGTTGTTAGCATGGAGCCAACCGTCGACAGAGCCACCATCGAGGTATTCGCCAGTGGTTGGGGCGATGCGCACGATGCCGCCTTTTTTCACGAAGGTTTCGAGTGGATCGGTAGCCATATATTCTTGGTCCATCGAGCCAAAGTCATTGTTTTTAACATATTCAACCATCTCTTGCATAAGAGCAGGGGACATGATGAACTTACTAACATGAACGAGGTTAGATTTAACGTCGGCGAGATCTGGTTTTTCGACAATCTTGGTCAAAATACCATTTTCAGAAGTAATTTCGCCATATTTTGGCACCTCTTCGCGTGGGACTTCAACACCAAGGATAGCAGAATCGGTTGGATCTTTGATAGCCTTAAGCAAAGATTCAGCAGCGGATTCGCCGTCTGGGTTCCAAATAAAATCGTCGCCAAAGAAGACAAAGACCGGCTCATTCAAATTGTATTCTTCTGCGACCATCGCGATTGGCACAGCGGTACCATATTTTTTAGATGGATCTTGTGAAGTGTAGTGGATTTTGACGCCATCTGGCAAAGTTTGCGCGAGGGCGAGACGATCCTTTTTGCCACGCGCTTCAAGATACATATTGAGCGCGAGGTTTTCTTGATAAAACTCACGGACCTGGCATGGTTCAACGTTCGAAATCACCATATAGATGTCTTTCACACCAGCTTTGATTAGTTCTTGCACTGAATAATCTACCAATGGACGGTTACCGACCGGAAGCATAGACTTCTCGATAATCTTAGTAATTGGTAGGCGTCGCGTCCCCCATCCCGCAACTGGAATAATTGCTTTCGTAATCATAATAGACATATTGTAGCACAAAAAGCTTAATTTAGGCACGCACAAGTGGCGGTTGCCAAGCGTCTGGGTAATCGGTCTCGCCGAGCAAAACTGCGACGGTTGCGGCAAGATTAGCGAGGCCTGGTTTTTCCACTTCGGAAGTTGAAACTTTGTCGCTGCAAACGATGAATGGCACGATGTTAGTGGTGTGCGCGGTTTTTGGTTCGCCTTTTTCATCCAGGAGCTCTTCGACGTTGCCGTGGTCTGCCACAACAATTAAAACGCCGCCGATCTTTTCAACTTCCCTGTATAGGCGATTTAGCTCAAAATCCACTGCTTCTACTGCAATCGTGGCAGCCTCAAGGTCAGCAGAGTGGCCCACCATGTCGCCGTTTGGATAATTGAGGCGAATAAACTTATATTTTTCGAGATTATTAATCACGGCATCGGTAATTTCGGCTGCTTTCATCCACGGGCGAGTTGCCGGTTCTTCGGTGCCGGACGGGATTTCGATACTATCTTCCCCTTCGGCCGTTTCCCTGCTGTTGCCGTTAAAGTAAAAAGTGACGTGGCCAAATTTAAGAGTTTCTGAAACCGCCAGCTGGCTAATGCCGCGGCCACCCAAGAATTGGTTTAAAGTATTCGTGATTTTGAATGGTGGCACCAAGCAGTTTTCTGGCAAATGTTTGGTTTGATCGTATTCGGTGAGAGCGGCAAAGTAAATATCTTCTGGCTTAAAATTACCTCTGTTAAACGGCGCAAAATCTGGTTCAGTAAAGGCGCGAGTAATTTCGATGGCGCGATCAGCACGAAAATCAAAATTAATCACTGAGTCGCCCTCTTTAACGATGCCAATCGGGCGATCTGCGTCGTCTACCACCACAAAAGTTGGTAGATTTTGATCTTGGATCTCTGGATCATCGCGGCGAAAACGTTCAATTGCGTCTGCGGCACTAAATACATAATTATCGGCTACACCTTTGACCATCATATTGAAGCCGCGCTCCACCACTTGCCAATCGTTTTCGTAGCGGTCCGCAACCGTAATCATGCGACCACCGCCCGAGGCGATTCTAAAATCGGCATAATCGAACTTGGTAAAGAATTTCTCGATTTCTTCAATGTATTTTTCGGCGGACTGCGGCGGTACATCGCGGCCGTCCAAAACTGCGTGCAGGCGGATTTTACGAACGCCCTCCATATAGGCTCTCGCGATCATTTTTTCGAGATGTTTGATGTGGCTATGCACGCCACCGTCTGACAAAATCCCCACAAAATGCAGGGTAGAATCATTTGAAACTACGTTCTTAATTGCGCTCATCCAAGCTTCATAATTCCAGATCGAGCCATCCTCAAAAGCCTCTTCAATATGCGCCAAACCCTGTTTGTAAATCTGGCCGCAGCCCATGGTTTGGTGGCCAACTTCGGAGTTTCCCATTTGGCCCGGCATCAAGCCCACCGCCTCGCCGGAAGCATTAATGGCGATATGCGGAAAAACAGCTGATGCCCAGCCAAGAAAAGGAGTACGGGCGCGCGCCAATGCGTTGCCTTCCTGCTTACTTGAAAGCCCGATGCCATCCATGATGGCAAGAACTACAGGCCCATCAAACTGTAGCTTATCCATACAGGTATTATACCATAATATATGGTATAATTTGGCTATGCCCGGATGGCGGAATTGGCAGACGCGCTAGCTTCAGGTGCTAGTAGCCGCAAGGCTGTGCAGGTTCAACCCCTGTTCCGGGCACCAAACTAAGCGAGCAAACAAAAAGGCTCCTTTTTTTGTTTGACTCGCGTGTTTGGTGCCCTAGCCAATTCGCGGAGCGAATTGGCGTCGCACCAGAGGTATATTATTATTGCCAATTTGGCTGGTTATTAACTACGCTGAGGTTAGTAGAGTTAGCGTTAACATTAATGAAATCGGA
>JAFZBJ010000039.1 GCA_017561835.1 Candidatus Saccharimonadota bacterium
ATGATCAATCCATCTACGATCAACACAAGAAAGATACCGAGCCAGAAATCGTCGACCTCGATGACGAAGAAACCGAGGCCATGCTCGATGAGGAGGGTATCGAAATAACAGAGGGCGATGAAGACGATGGTACAATCGACCTCGGAGAGGAGTTCTAATATGGCCTGGATGGATAACTTCATTAGCGCCTCAGACTTCGATTCAATTCGTTTGACTGTTGCAAGCCACGACGATATCTTGAACTGGAGCTACGGCGAAGTCACAAAACCAGAAACCATTAACTACCGCACCCAAAAACCAGAACGTGATGGTTTGTTCTGTGAACGTATCTTCGGTCCAACCAAAGATATCAACCCACACGACTCCAAGCTTAAAGGTGTCCGCTCCCGCGAAGCTGCTGTTGATAAGGAAGGTAACCTCGTTACCAAATCTATCACCCGCCGTGAACGCATGGGCCACATCTCATTGGCTGCTCCTGTTGCTCACATTTGGTTTATGCGCGGTACTCCATCTGCAATCAGCTTGCTCTTGGATGTAACTGTTAAAAATATCGAGAAAGTAGTTTACTTTGCTACTTACCTCATTACTGATGCTAAAACTGCCGAAATTGAAAGCACGCTCGAAGCTTTGGAAAACCAAACCAACGCTGCCCGCGAAGCCATCAAAATCCGCTATAGCAAAGAAGCTAAGGCCGAAGGCGCTGATGTAAAAGCCCTCGCCGAAGCTGAAACCAAAGAACTTGCCGAAGTTGAAAGCGACTATCTTGCAAGAAAAGCCACTCTTGATTCATTCAAGAAAGGCGGCACCATTACCGAAGTTGAATATCGTAACCTCCCAGAGGAATACGAAGATTTGATCACGGTTGAAATGGGTGCAACTGCAATCAAGAAGATGCTCGACGAAATCGACCTCGACAAACTTATTGAAGAACTTCACGCTGAAGGCGAAAACGCCAAAGGTCAAAAAGAGAAGAGAATTCAAAAACGCTTGAAGACTCTCGAAGGTATGCAAGCCGCTGGCATCAAGCCAACCGACCTCGTACTCACTGTTATCCCAGTGATCCCACCAGACCTACGCCCAATGATCGCCCTTCCTGGTGGCCGTTTCGCTACCTCCGATTTGAACGATCTTTATCGCCGCGTGATTAACCGTAACAACCGCCTTAAAAAGTTGCTCGATCTCAATGCTCCAGAAGTTATCTGCCGCAACGAAATGCGCATGCTCCAAGAGGCTGTTGACGCTTTGATTGATAACGCCGCTTCTCACGGTGCCAGTTCTCAAAACGGTCGCCGTCGCCTGAAATCCCTTTCAGACCTCTTGAAAGGTAAACAAGGCCGCTTCCGCCAGAACTTGCTTGGTAAACGTGTCGACTACTCTGGTCGTTCCGTAATCGTGGTAGGCCCAGAACTCAAACTTCACGAATGTGGTTTGCCAAAACAAATGGCACTTGAGCTCTTTAAGCCATTCGTAATCTCTTGGCTCATCGCTAACGAGCACGCCAACAACATCCGCGCTGCTTCTCGCCTCATCGAGGCTAAAGAAACCGTGGTTTGGGATGCTCTTGATGAGGTTATTAAGGGTAAATATGTAATCCTTAACCGTGCACCATCGCTTCACCGCTTGTCGTTGCAGGCCTTCCAACCACGCCTCATCGATGGTAAAGCTATCAAGTTGCACCCACTCGTAGCATCCGGCTTTAACGCTGACTACGATGGTGACCAAATGGCCGTTCATTTGCCACTTTCTGACGCTGCTCAGGCTGAGGCTCGCGAACTTATGGCTGCTGACAAGAACCTCTTGAAGCCAGCTGATGGCGCGCCAGTGCTAGCTATTTACCAGGACGTCGTGCTTGGTGCTTACTACCTTACCTACGACAAGCCAGGTACCGATCAAGGTGAACCAAAGCCATTCTCATCGGTCTACGAAGCTGAGCTTGCTTACGATCAAGGTTTGATCCACTTGCAGACCCCAATTCGCGTGTTTGCTAAGAAAGAAATCCGCACCACCACTCTTGGTCGTGTGATCTTCAACGAGATTTTGCCAGCTGATTATCCATACGATAACTCCGTGCAAAACAAGAAACACCTTTCTAAGGTCATGGCTAACATCTTTGATATGTACGGCGCCGACGTTACCGTTCGTACTGCCGATGCTTTGAAGGATTTGGCCTTTGAGTATGAAACTATCGCTTCTATCTCTACCGCAAAAGGTGATTACCCAACCTACCCAGAAATTGATGACTTCATCGCCGAAGGTGATGCTAAAACCGCTCTTATCCAAGGCCAATTCGCCGACGGTCTCGTTACCGAAGAAGAGCGCTACAAGCTTACTATCGCTAACTGGCGTGACATCGATAAGAAGATTTCGGAATTCCTCCAGGGTAAACTTGCCGAGATGGATACCGATATCGCTGTGATGGTTAACTCCGGTGCTCGTGGTAACATTTCTAACATCAAGCTCGCATCTGCTGAAATTGGTATCATGGTGGATATCAACAACAACGAAATCGAGCTTCCTGTAAAGTCTAGCTACAAGAAAGGTCTTAACACCCTCGAATCCTTCATCGCCACTCGTGGTGCACGTCAAGGTCAGGTGTCTACCGCTCTTCGTACTGCAGACTCTGGTTACCTCACCCGCCGTCTCGTAGATGTGTCTCAAGACGTCTTCACTACTGATGAAGAAGCTGAAGACCCAGGGTTCACCGTATTCCGCAACGAAACCGAGCTTTCTGGCATCGGCTTTGCCGCTCGCCTCGCCGGTCGTTACACTGCTGAAGCGGTTCCTGGCTACGTTGAAAACGATCAACTCATCACCAAAGAAATTGCTGAGCAAATCGAAGCTGACGAAAACATTGATTCTGTAAAGATTCAATCCGTGCTTTCTACCACCGCTGTGGATGGCGTGCCTCGCAAGGCTTACGGTGTAGATATGTCTACCCGCGAACTCGTGGCCGCTAACGAACCAGTCGGCGTTATCGCCGCTCAATCCCTCGGTGAACCAGGTACGCAGCTTACCCTCGATACCAAACACGGCTCTGGTGTTGCTGGCTCTGGTGCTATCGCCCGTGGTCTTCCTCGTGTTGAGGAGCTCCTCGAGGCTCGTCCACCAAAAGGCCAAGCCTACATCACTCCAATCGATGGTACTGTGGAAGTTTGGGAAGATGGCAACCACTATGTGGCCTAAATCACCCCAACCTCTGGCGCCGTAGAACGCTTTGCTATTGAAGATGGCACTGTTGCCGTTAAAGATGGTGAAGCCGTAAAAGCCGGTGCTGCCCTCATCAAGAAAGGCCGCAAGGTTATCGCTAAAGCTACCCACGATGGTAACGCTCAAATCACCAAAGATGCTGTTATCGTTGTAAATGCTGCATCTGCACCAGTGAAAGTTGAAATCCCTGGTGACGCCGAAATGCTCGTGAAGTCTGGCGACGTTCTCACCGCTGGTGATCGTCTCACCTCTGGTTCTTTGAACCTCCAAGACCTCATGAAGTACAAAGGTATCGAAGCCACTGAACGCTACATTATGAACGATGTTCTTAACGTGTATGCTGCTCAGGGCCATGAGATTTCTCCAAAGCACCTTGAGATCTTGGTTCGCCAAATGTTCTCACGCGTTCAAATCGTTGACCCGGGTGACTCTGAATTCGTCTCTGGCGATGTGATTTCGAAAGCTGCTGCAGTGGCCGCCAACAAAGAGCTCGAAGCTGCTGGCAAGAAACTTGCCACCTACAACAACTTGCTCCTTGGTATCACCAAAGTATCTATCTTCTCAGATTCCTTCCTCTCAGCTGCATCCTTCCAGGATACAACTCGTGTGCTTATCAATGCTGCCATCAACGGCCGTGTTGACCACTTGAAGGGTCTCAAGGAGAACGTGATCATTGGTCGCAAGATCCCTGTAGGTACCGGCGTTACGCCAATCGAAACTCCAGTTGAAGCTTCCGAAGAGGAGCCAACTGAAGAAGAACTTGCCGAAATCTAATGCGAAGCTAAGCAAATAAACAGCCAAATCACCTTTCCGGAGAGAGCGCTCAAGGGCGCTAGCCCAAGGTTACTCTCTCCGAAAAGGAATTTGGCTGTTTTTTGTTTATTTTCGAAAAGATTTATGATATGATAATTAGAGTAATTGACAGAGGTTCTATGCATTTCAAGACTATTTTCAAATCGTTCAAAAATAAAGATATGCTGAAACGCATATTTATTATCCTTGGCATCCTTGTGGCTTACCGCTTACTTGCGCATATTCCAGTGCCAATGGGTGACGCTTCTACCTTTAAAGAAGCCGTCTCGAACTTGCTTGAAAAGTCTGATTTCTCTAGTTTCTTGAACCTCATTTCTGGTGGGGGCCTCGCCTCATTTAGTATTATCCTCGTTGGTCTTTCGCCATACATTACCGGTTCCATTATTATCCAACTTTTAACTAAGGCGATTCCGTCGCTTGAAGAACTCTCTCAAGACGGTGAAACTGGCCGCCGCAAGATCAACCAATGGACTCGTATGATCGCGGTGCCTCTTGCCATCGTTCAATCCATTGCTTACATCTTTATTCTTTATCAGTCTACCGTTTCGGCTAACATCGCCACCGATTTTGTGCCAACCATGAGCGACTGGGCACTTTCGGTCACCGCCATGACGGCCGGCTCTATCATCTTGATGTGGCTCGGCGAACTCATTACTGAGCAGGGAATTGGCAACGGTGCTTCGATGATCATCTTTGCTTCGATTATTTCGCAGCTTCCTACCACTTTGGCTTCGCTCGGCGCGGCTCTCTTTGATACTACCGCTACCGGCCCACTCAACTTGTTTGGCTGGCTCGAGCTCCCTGTAAACCCAGAAATCTTCTGGATCTTGTTATTCTTTGTAATCGCTCTTATTGTAGTGATTTACTTCCTGGTGAAGCTTAACGAAGCACAGCGTATTATCACGATCAATTACGCCAAGCGCGTGCATGGTAACTCGTCATATGGCGGTATTAAATCGATCTTGCCGATTAAATTGATCGCTGCTGGCGTGATCCCCGTGATCTTTGCGACTGCCTTCTTGTCACTCCCAGCCCTCGTTGGCCAAGTGATTACTACGGTTAACCCAGACAACCAATTTGGTGCCACTCTTACTACGTTATTTACGGCACCATCGGCTAACAACTTCCAAACCGCCTATCCAGATGGCATTACCGGCCAATGGTTTGTGTATCCAATTGTCTACTTTATCTTGGTATTTACCTTTACTTATTTCTACACTTCAATTATCTTTAATACCAAAGAAATCGCCGACAACTTGCAAAAACAAGGTGGCTTTATCGAAGGCGTCCGCCCAGGTATGACTACAGCAAATTACCTCAGCAAGGTTGTGAACCGACTCAACTTCTTTGGCGCACTTGCTCTTGGCCTGATCGCCATGTTGCCATTCATTACCGACTATATCTTTATTATGTTTATCGGTTATCCGATTGGTTTGTCAATCTCTGGTACTGGGCTTCTTATCGTAGTGACGGTGGCACTCGAGAACCTCCGCTCGCTCGACTCGCGCGCGTTAATGGTAACCTATGACGATTACAACAATGACGAACCTGAAGATAAATAATTGGAAAAAGTTCATTCCATACGTTATCTGGGGCATTATTGGGCTTCTTTTGTTGATTTTTATCATCAAGACATCGGTTTTTGAAGCTCAGTATTACAACGAAAAAGAAGGCTCTGAGCGCGCCCAAGTTGAAGGCGTGAGCAGCGTTGAAAAGGTAATCGAGCCGGTTGATGAAACTGAGCCAACCGAGCCAGAAGTTACCGAATACACCGTGCCAGCAGACCAGCCACGCTATCTTACGATCTCGAAAATTGGCGTCTATAAGGCCCGCGTGATCACCGTTTGGGTTAAAGCAAGCGGCGAGCTCGGCACCCCGGCTAACATTTTTGATGCCGGTTGGTATGGCGGCTCTGGCAAACCAGGCCAAGGCGGCACCCTTTTAATTGACGGCCACAACGGTGGCCCATCCAAAGTGGGGATTTTTAAGAATCTCCCGGCGGTAGCCGAAGACGACATTATTGAAATCGAACGTGGCGACGGCGCCATTTTTAAGTACAAAGTCGTTGAAAACAAATCTGTCTTACTATCAGAGGCCGATGCCTACATGCGCACCGCACAACAATCCCCAGTAGCGGGCAAAGAATCAATCACGATTATTACTTGCACCGGCGAGTGGTCTGATGTGCAAAAAACTTACCTTTCAAGGCAGTTCCTAAGAGCAGTTATTGAGTAATTTTACCCTTTACAATAACGCTTTTATGTGCTACACTTGAAAGGTAATTTATGGCTAGTCAAAAAGAAGTGATTAAACTCACGGGTAAGGTCGTTGAGGCCTTGTCTAATACCCAATTTCGGGTTGAACTCGAGAATGGTCATATTATTGTTGCCCATATGAGCGGACGCATGCGCAAGAATTACATTCGTATTGTCCCGGGTGACGGAGTCGAGGTTGAGTTAACCCCTTACGATCTTACAAAGGGCAGAATCAGCTTTCGTCTCAAAGATTAATATCAACTGTTGTAATTTTGTGCAACATGTATTGCGCGTGTTGTAAAAAATACAACGTAACAGGAAAGGATATTTTGACACTATGAAAGTACGTGCAAGTGTTAAAAAAATCTCCCCTGATGACATTATTGTGCGCCGCAAAGGTGTACTTCGTGTTATCAACAAGAAAAAACCTAAGAATAAGCAAAGGCAGGGTTAAAAATATATGGCTAGAATAGCTAGTGTTGTCATCCCTTCCGAAAAACAAGTCTGGATTGCCCTGACTTACGTTTACGGAATTGGACGTACAACCTCAAAAGCCATCCTTGCGGAGGCTAAAATCGAGCCTACCACTCGGGTGAAAGATCTCACCGAGGCTGAAGAACAAAAAATCAACGACATTATTTCCGCGAAATATCATGTTGAGGGTGATTTGAGACGCCTCGTGAGCAACAATATCAAACGTTTAAAGGATATCAACTCTTATAAAGGTATCCGCCACAAGGCAAAATTGCCAGTCAACGGCCAACGTACTCGTACGAACGCACGTACACGTAAGGGTAAGGCGATCGCGGTCGGTGGTACACAACCTAAAGCAGCAAGTAAAACTTAGAAAGGATAAATCATGGCAGAAGAAGAAATTAAAACTGTTGCCGTGGAGGCTCCTGAAACTGCTGAAGCTGTTGAAGCTCCAGAAGCTAAAAAGTCCAAAGCTGGCAAAAAAGGTAAAAGAATCGTTAACGCAGGTGAATTGCATATTCAAGCTACGTTTAACAACACTATCATTAGTGTAACCGACAAAAAAGGCGAAATCCTCACCGCTTCATCAGCTGGTGCTAACGGCTTCCGCGGTTCTAAAAAAGGTACCGCCTATGCCGCTCAAATTGCAGCTGAAAAAGCTTTGAGCGCCGCCAAAAAAGATCACGCTCTTAATTCCGTAGATGTCTACGTTAAAGGTATTGGTCTTGGTCGCGATAGCGCAATCCGCGCCGTCTCTACTGTTGGCATTAAAATTGATAGCATTACTGATGTAACCCCAATCGCGCACGGTGGTGTGCGTCCAAAGGGAGAAAGGAAACCGTAATATGGCACGTGATCATTCTCCAATCGTCAAACAGAGCCGCCGTGAAGGTTTCGCTCTCGCTCCAAAAGCTCATAAAGTCATGGCTAAGAAATCTGGTATTCCAGGTCAGCATGGCGATATGCGCGTACGTGGCGGCAGCCTTTACCTTACTCAGCTCCGCGAAAAACAAAAAGTCCGCCGTTTGTACGGTCTTCTTGAAAAACAATTTGCAAAAGTTATGAAAGAGGCTACTGAAGCTGAAGGCCTTACCGGTGAAAACTTGCTCGAGTACCTCGAGCGCCGCGCCGATAACGCCGTCTTTCGTGCTGGCTTTGCGACTACCCGCCGCCAAGCTCGCCAACTCGTCTCGCACGGACATTTTCTCTTGAACGGTCGTCGAATTGATATTCCTTCAATTCGTTTGAACCCGGGTGATGTTCTAGAGGTTCGTTCTAAATCTACTACTTCTGAATATTTCAAGAATCTCCCAAATATCATCAGCGCAGCCGGCGCTACTCCAGTTTCCTGGTTGAAAGCCGACGCTAAGAAAATGAAAATCGAAATTACTGGTTTGCCAAAACGCGAAGAGGCTGAACCAGGCATTAACGAACAATTAATCGTTGAGTATTACTCACGCTAAGGAGAAACTAGAATATGACTACAAAAACTATTCACGAAGCTGCTCTTGCTGAAGTTAAAGAGCTAGGTAAGAACAGTGCTGAGTTTGTCATCAAGCCACTTTACTATGGCTATGGTAACACTCTTGGTAACTCACTTCGCCGTGTTCTCCTTTCTAGCATTAAAGGCGCCGCTATCACCTCCTTTAGCATCGCTGGTTCAACCCACGAATTCGCAGCCATCCCAGGCATCCGCGAAGACGTCGTTGATATCATGCTTAATTTGAAGAATATTCGCTTCAAATGCCACACCGATGCTCCAGTTGAACTTAGCCTTGAAATCAAAGGTTCTGATCAATCTGAAAAAGATGGTGACAAACGCGTGGTTGCCGGTGATATCAAACTTCCAGCCGAAGTTGAAATCGCCAATCCAAACCAAGTTATCTGCCACATCGATGATCCAAAATTCGTCCTTAAGATGAGCTTTGTCGTCGAAACTGGCCGCGGTTATCTTTCACTTGAAAAGTCTGGTGAAGAACGCATTCATGGCGACATGATCGCTCTCGATGCTGTCTTTACTCCAGTTCTTCGCGTACGCTACAAAGTTGAGAATACTCGTGTTGGTCAAGATACCAACCTTCAACAACTCACCATCACTATTGATACCGATGGCACCATCACTCCAAAGGAAGCCTTTGAAGAAGCTGCTGCTATCCTCGTCAATCAATATACTGCCCTCGCTGGCAGCACTACTGTCGAATCTGCTCCAGCCCCAGGCACCAAGAGCGAAGAAGATGAATCTGGTTTGATGCTCCCAATTGAAGAGCTCGACCTCTCCGCTCGCACCGCTAACGCTCTTATCAACAACGACATCAAAACCGTGCGTGACCTCGTCATGCTCTCCGAGACCGATCTTAAAGATCTCAAAGGCTTTGGTGCTAAAGCGTTAGACGAAGTTAAAGAAAAGTTAACGGAGTTAAATATTTAATATGCATCGCCACGGATACAAAGGCCGCAAGTTCGGCCGCGAAACCGATCAGAGGCTAGCACTCACTCGTGGGCTGATGTGCTCTCTGATTAAATATCAATCTATCGAAACCACGCTCGCGCGTGCCAAAGAAATCCGTCGCTCAACTGAGAAATTAATTACTCTCGCCAAAAAAGGTGGCCTAGCCAACCGTCGCTTGATTATCGCAAGGCTCAACGACATCGAAACTGCCGACCTCTTGGTAGATGTAATCGCCCCACAAATCAAACGTGACTCTGGCTATCTCAAAATTGAGCACACCGGTTTCCGTCGCGGCGACAATTCCGAAATGGGTACCATCTCTTTTGTAGATGAAATCTCACTCGAGAAGAAAGCCGCTAAAAAGGAGGCTAAATAATGAAGACTTATTCACAAAAAGGCTCAGAAATTAGCCGCGAATGGTGGGTAATCGACGCTTCCGTCTTGCCACTTGGCAAACTCGCCGTCGTTATTGCCGACAAATTGATGGGCAAATCTAAAGTTACCTACACCCCACATATCGACAACGGTGACTACGTCGTAGTAACCAATGCCAAGAATCTTGTGGTTACCGGTAACAAAATGACCGATAAAAAGTATTACAGCCACAGCGGATTCCCAGGTGGTCTTCGTGAACTCAAACTTGAAGAGATCATCGAAAAAGACCCAAGCCTCGCAATTCGCGAAGCCGTTAAGGGTATGCTCCCAAAGAACAAATTAGCTGCTGACCGCCTCGCTCGCCTTCGCATCTTCGAAGGTGCCGAGCACGCTCACGCCGCTCAAAACCCAAAGGAGATTAAATAATGGCTACTACTAAGAAATATACCTATGGTCTTGGCCGTCGCAAAGCTGCGACCGCTACCGCCCGCCTCTACAAAGGCAAAGGCGAAATCACCATCAACGACAAGCCTGCTCTAGAATATCTTTCTGGCAACAAAACTCAGCTCGCTGAGATCACCGATCCACTTGCCATCGCTGGCAAGCAAAAAGATTACGATATTACCATCGTAGTCAAAGGCGGTGGCTTGGCTGGCCAAGTTGACGCAATTAAGCTCGCTATCTCTAAAGCTATCACTCTTGAAGCCCCAGACCTACGTCCAGTGCTCAAGAAGGCTGGCATGATGAAACGCGACCCACGCGAAAAAGAACGCAAAAAATATGGTTTGCGCTCTGCCCGCAAGAAAGAACAGTTCAGCAAGCGTTAATCTGTTGACAAGAAAAATAATCCCTTCGGGGATTATTTTTTTGGCAAGGGAAAACCCCGCGGGGTGACGCGGGGTTATCTCAATTTACATTTTGGAGGTGGTCACTGGCTTCTCAGCCAGACGTTTTTTCTCGCATCGCTAGTCATCAATCCATTTAGGACCTAGGCGCCTTTCGAGCGCGGGGCGTGCGATTCCTTAAAGTGCGTCAACTCGTAATGCGGAATATCCGGTCATTTAGAGGCTAAGTGGGATTTTAGAGTCTAAACCGAACTCCGCGAGTTGAATGTTCTAAAAGGGTAGAATTGTGCGTACCGTATTAACTGTGCGGCGCATTTGTCCTCCCTTCTTCTCAAGAGACAGTTAAACATGAGGAAAAATTATCTAACCGCTCTTGAGAGGACCATCTCGTTAAAGAACATCGTAAGTAACGAGTACCTCGTGGGCTTACATCCCGGTTACTTGTTTGAGGTTAATTCCCAACGTTCCGCGTTGGTGCGGTCGATAATCGTAGCTACTCGTGAACCGAGGTTCAATTGAGTACGATCATCTCCAACATTACTGTTGTCTAATAATTATAGCACAAAACTAAAAATTTGTAAAGAGGGTATAGCAAAAATTATAAAATTATGTTATAATTGCACCAGTTCTTTACAAATTTACAGGGAGGCGGTACTTATGGATGAGTATTATGAGCTTAAGGTGTATTTCAAAAAGAACCCCAATCTTGAAGAAGATAAGGCAAATATGCACGGGTTCATGTCGCTTGTTAAGGGCAGAAGGTTTTTAGGTTACGTTAGTGATAATGACGCTATTGATGAGTATCGTAAGATGTCAGAATCTACGGATAGTAAGCGTAAAAAAGGGTATTATACGGGTGCGATGAGATGCGAAAGAACGTTGTATGCGCAATTTTTCAAAAAAGGCATCAGATTCTTTATCTCTGGAGACTGCTTTATGCATACAACCATCTTTGGTTATAGTGGCAATAAGCTGTCCGAAAGTGGTACACTTAGAGAATTCTTCGAACCTTCCCAGATGGAAAATGGTCAGTATCTTGAACGTCCGGTATATATCCATGTAACTCCGGTTAAAGATAAGAAAGAGATTGCAAGATTGCTGCAAAAATTTTCCACACAACTTCCGGAAGTTGATGACAAAAAACTCCACGATTTGTGGGTTGCTGAAGATTTTTCTTCGCTTGACGATCCGGAAACCGAAAGCCCGCAGTAGCGGGCTTTTTCATGCTTGGGGGCTGGAAAAAAGAGGGACTTTGTGCTATAATACCTCTATCGCTCAAAAAATTTACAAGGGAGGCGGGCAAAAATGAGTGGTAAAAAAACAAAATCGAAGAACGTAAGATTCTTCAAATGCATCCTTAACAGAAATTCCTTAGACGACGCAGCTCTGTTCCTCGGGTATATGCTGTTCAATCAGGATACCGGCGATTTGTTTGGCCGCGTAAAAGATTTGAAAGCATCCGAACTCACCGGTCAGGATATCTATCGCCTGATATTCGGAAGAGACACCGGTAAGCGTGTTGACTTTTACATCAGCAACACTGAGTTCACTAAGAGCGATGGAAGCGATCTGCTTCCGCCGGTAATTTATGGCTTCAGTAAAAGGCATAAATACAACGCCGGAAAGCTCGTCCGTTGGTACGACGAATCAGGCAAAAGCACCGAACTTTTCAGTGAAAAACCCGAGATTTGTCGTGGAACTTTTTTAACGGTACCCGTTGATTACCGTAAACCTACAGAGGAAGAGATAATAATCAGGAGAATGCTTAAGCATCTGCAGATTGCAGACAACATCGAAGGCGATGATGGCTTCACTGAAGCATATCTTGAATGGAGAAAGTTTGGTTATGGACGCATCAGAAGAGCAGGCACTCGGAAAGATCCGAACGCCTAAACTATAGCCCGCCAGAGTATTGGCGGGCTTTTTCCTTGGTATTGAAAATCAGATGTGATAAAATTATAGTCACGGGGCGTTAGCTCAGCTGATAGAGCGCAGCATTCGCATTGCTGAGGTCGCGGGTTTGATTCCCGCACGCTCCACCACGAAACAAAAAATTGAGAGTTTACTCTCATATTTTTTGTTTCGGATGAAGCGTCAGGGAGCTCTTCCCGCACGCTCCATTATTTTTTGCACAAAAAAAATAAGCCCCGCAGGGCTTATTTTTATGGTTTTAGATGCCTGGAACAGGGAATTTGAGTGCGAGTTCGCGAACCTCTTCACAAATAGCACCAAGTTCATCTTTGTGGTCGGCAAGCTTTTCCTCATCGCCAGCTTTTACGCAGATATCGGCGACCTTTTTCATCCAACCGGCCAGGGTCTTCATTTCTTCAACACCGAGGCCACGAGTGGTCATGGCTGGAGTACCAAGGCGTACGCCAGATGGACGGAAGGCGCCACCTTTATCTGAAGCAACAGCGTTAGCGTTCAAAGTGAGGCCAACCATATCGAGCGCACGCTCGTAGACTTTGCCATCAAAGCCAAAGCTCTTTTTAACATCGGCAAGAATTAAATGGTTTTCGGTGCCATTACCCTGAAGCACGAAACCATAATTCATGAGTTCAGCGGCCAAGGTTTTAGCGTTTTTGACAATATTTGCGGCATATTCTTTAAATTCTGGTTTCAAATCTTCGCCAAAGGCCACGGCTTTCGCGGCAATTACATGTTCCAAAGGCCCGCCTTGGGTGCCAGGGAACACTGCGCGGTCGATCAAGATTGGGATATTGGCCAAAGTCTTCTCTGGCCTTTTGAGTGGGGAAGCAACGTTGCCTTTGGATAGAATGATACCGCCACGTGGACCACGCAAAGTCTTGTGGGTAGTAGTGGTCATTACGTCAAAGCCGTGATCGAGTGGGTTTGGATGGGCACCACCAGCAATGAGGCCGGCCACGTGAGCCATATCGGCCATCAAGAGAATTTCATGACCAAATTTTTCAACGGCCTTTATACGAATTTCGGCTACACGGTCGAAATCAGGGATTTTCATGAAGGCAGAATAACCAACAAGCATGATTTTTGGGTCACATTCAAGGGCCTTCTTCTCAAAATCATCATAATCAATATCACCATCTTCGGCTACACCATAACCAACGAAATTGTAGATATGGGCAGACAAAGTAACAGGGGCACCGTGAGTAAGGTGACCACCCGCAGGTAGGGACATACCAAGCACGGTGTCACCTGGTTCTAGCCAGGCAAAGTAGACGGCGTTGTTAGCTTGGGCGCCAGAGTGTGGTTGCACATTGGCGTGGTCGGCGTGGAACAAACGACAGGCACGATCGATTGCGATGCGCTCGATGCGGTCGATGTTGTCTTGGCCGCCATAATAGCGGTAGTTTGGCAAGATTTCGGTTGCGATTTTATCTTCATCCCAACCAGGAACACCCTCAAAATTTGGGTAACCTTCGGAATACTTGTTGGTTAAAACCGACCCCATCGCCTCTAATACCGCCGCAGAAACGTAGTTTTCGCTTGGAATTAGCTCCAGCCCTTCGCTTTGGCGTTTTTTCTCACCCTCAATTAGTTTAAATACTGGATCCATATTAGCTCCTTAATTAAGTTTGGTATATTTGGCGAAGGAATAGGTTAAATCATCGCTTTGACCTTTCTTGATTATAGTTTTCTCATACTTTGACTTATCGAATTCTGGGAAGAACGTGTCGGCCTCAGCCTCAGCGTCTACCTCTGTCAAATACAAATTATCAGCATATGGCAGGAACTCATTATAAACAAATCCGCCGCCGATCACGAATACTTCTTCATCGGAGTGTTCTTTTATGAACGCCTCGATGTCGCTAACTGGAATAACGCCTTCTGGCAAGTGCTCTGGATGGCGAGTTAATACATAATTGGTGCGGCCAGGCAGCGCATGCGGCAAAGAAGCAAAAGTGCGGTCGCCCATAATTACCGGGTGGCCCATAGTAGTTTCTTTAAAGAATTGCATATCTTCTTTGATGTGAAAAACCAGTCCGCCTTGGTTACCGAGTTCGCGATTTTTTCCAATGCACGCAATAATACTAAACATTTTACTCCGTAACTGGCATCGAGATCTTGCCCTGATGCTCGTAGCCTTCTAGTTTAATATCTTTGAGCTCTTTGGAGTTATCGAATTTGAAGAAATCTTTGATTTCTGGATTAATCCAAAGCTTTGGTGCATCAAATAGCTTGCCGTCTTTTGCGAGTTTTTCGTCGCGGCGGGCAAGTTGTTCTTTGATGCCGTCGATTTGGTTTTCGTAAATGTGAGCATTATTAATTACATAGGTAAATTGACCAGGTTTAAGACCGGTGACTTGGGCTAAGAGATGGCAAAGTACCGCATATTGAGCCACGTTGAATGGCATGCCGAGTGGTACGTCGTTTGAACGTACGGTAACCATCATGTTGAGACGGCCACCAGTGACATTCCACTGAGAATTCCAGACGCAGGAAGGCAAAGCGGCGGTAGGAAGCCATTCGTTTTGCCAGAGTGACATAATCATGCGGCGGTTGGCCGGGTCGGTTTTTAGGGTTTCGATAAGAGATGAGGTCAATTGATAGCGATTAACAATCCAGCCATAGGCGGTACCGATGGTATGGGCATATTCTTTGCCGAAATGTTTGCCCATATAATCGCCGTTTTCGTCGATCTCCCATTCGTCCCAAATTTTAATGTCGCGATCGTGTAGCCAGCGCACATCGTTGCTCATGGCCTGATAAATCCAAAGCATCTCAAGAACAGCGGTTTTAAAGGCTACAAATTTAGTGGTCAAAATCGGAAATTCTTCCTCTAGATCAAAGGTCAAAACCTGGTGAGGTAAGGAATAAGTCGTGGTTGGTTTGGCGGTTTGTGCCACGTGTGTTGGCATGTTGGTGCCGGTAGATTTTGCGGTTTTCTTATTCAAAACAGTCGGATCGGTAGTGATTTTTTCACCATATTTCAGAATCCTCTCGCACAGGTCCAGATACTGCTCATCAAATTTGCTCATTTAACCTCCTTTTTTACTATTTTAGCATAAAAAAAGCCCAGGCAATAGCCTAGGCCTTTAAGGTTAGTGTAAATGTTTCGCCGTTGAGCAACCATTCGACTAGAAAATCATTGAGCCAAGCCATCTTTTCTCCACGAACGCGGATCGAAGCAGCCTGAATGATTTCAAAGCAAACCAGGGTTAACGGGATTGTCATCAGCTCGGGGTGACCGAGCAAAGAGCTACAAAGCCAAACATCGGCAACGCGAGTTGAACCAGTAATTTTGATGCTGAGCTTATCGAGATCGGAGAGATTCTTCTTGTTTTTGAGATCGCCACCGTGGCCGCTTTCCTGTGCTTTCAGATCATATAATACTGCAACTGTCTTGTCGATCAACTTTGCAACGATGCCAAGAAGACTGGATTTGTGCTCCATAGCGATATGGCCAGATCTCAGCTCATTTGCATGGGCAGCTCCTGTACCATATACCTCAATGTTGTTGTAGATATTCTTGTCCATAAACTCATTTTCGTCGTCATTTGCCGACTCCTGACGCTGGCTGCCATCATCGGGAATATCACCGTGAACGGCTTCGCCAGCATCGTGACGATGCAAAATCTCAACGAGCAGAAGTAAATCGATGCCACCGAAAACCTCGTCGCCATAGATATCTCGAATATCAAAGAAGAGATCTACGGCTTCATGTTCGTGTTCAGCAACGGATTGCTCACGCGTGGAAGGAAATCGGGATTCAGGATTGAGCTCATATTTGCGTCTATTTGCCTCGCCATACATCCCAGATATGATATTGCCAGAGCGTTTGACATGCTCCTGAATGTAGGGACCGTTTGCGAACATCTCATAGACGGCGTTTCCGCGATTATGGGCTTCAATTTGGTTATAATTTGCTATTTTTGGCAAAAAATCACCTCCTTAAGAGAGATTTTAAAGAGCGCCACACTAACCTTGTTTTTGATTATAACACAGGCCCCCTAAGGGGTGCTATATTGACTTTTTGCGAAAAGTGTGCTATAATTATAGATAGTAATCACTGGGAGTGTTTGAGAGGTGAAAAGACACCTTTTTTTGATACTATCTGTAATTTTGACCGGAGTTTTGACTCCTGCTTTTTCAGTGGCCGATCAAACTCCAGTTATCTCTGATATAGCTGATGCGGGCGTCGAAACACGAGTTGTTGAACAGGAAGTTAAGGTAGAATCTGCGCCTGTAGTACAAAATACCGTAGCGAAAACGCCAGTGACGCAGGCTCCAAAAGCAAGTACTACCCCTGTTGTAAAGTCCCCAGAACCTGTTAGGGACTCTATCACGATCGCCGGTAAAACTTTGAGCATCACTACTGTTTCGGATACGACCGTAGATTCTGGCAACCATGTAAACCGCTACAAAAAAGGCAGCTACGATGGTCGTTTTCTCTATGGCCACAACAGCGCCGGCGTTTTTGGCGGATTAAAAAACCTTGGCGTTGGCGCCACTTTCAAGGTTACTCTAGAAGGAGTAACCCATATCTATAGAATCGCCAAAACCGTGATCTTTGATAAAAATGTAGAAAAAGGCACGATTGAGCTTGGCGATGGTGTGAATTACATGGGCCAAGTCGCCAAAGCCAAATTTGGCGGCACTCAATACGACCTCTCTATTATGACCTGTCACGGCAAATCGCTTGGCGGCGGTGACGCGACCCAGCGCTTTGTGATTTTCGCAAACAGAATTAACTAATTTTAGCAACAAAAAAATGGTGGAGCATAGGAGATTCGCATCGAACGAAGTGAGATCCGAATCTCGCTTTTTGAGTTTTTTGTTCCACAAAAAATGGTGGAGCATAGGAGATTCGAACTCCTCACCTCTTCCATGCCATGGAAGCGCTCTACCAAATGAGCTAATGCCCCAACTGGGTACCATTATTATATCATAACTATTGTGTTATAATCAATACAGAAAGGAAAAATATGAACAAAACCATTCTCACCGGCATCCGCACAAACAGAATACTAACCCTAGGTAATTACCTTGGCGCCCTTCTACCGATGGTTCGCCTTGCCAACGAGTACAGCAAAGAATGGC
>JAFZBJ010000040.1 GCA_017561835.1 Candidatus Saccharimonadota bacterium
CCGAAGTTCGCCCACTTTCATCCCAAGTTGGTATCTTGCCACGTGTTCATGGTTCATCACTCTTTACTCGTGGTCTTACTCAGGCTATGAACATCGTTACTCTCGCTCCACTTTCATACTCACAAGATGTTGATACTATGGAAGTTACTGACGGCAAACGCCGCTATATGCACCACTACAATGCGCCTTCCTACACGGTTGGTGAATGTGGTCGCCTTGGTTCTCCAGGACGCCGCGAAGTTGGTCACGGCTACCTCGCCGAGCGTGCTCTTATGCCAGTGCTCCCAACCGAAGAAGAATTCCCATATGCTATCCGTAGCGTCACCGAGATTATGTCTCAAAACGGTTCCACCTCTATGGCTGCTACCTGTTCTTCATGTATGGCTTTGATGGATGCCGGCGTGCCTTTGAAGCGCCCAGTATCTGGCGTTGCCATGGGTCTCATGGTCGATGTGCCAAAAGGCCAGGAAATCACCGCCGCTGATGTCGACAAAGCTTACGTCCTCACCGATTTGATGGATGCCGAAGACTTTGCCGGCGATATGGACTTCAAAGTTACCGGTACGACCGAGGGTATCACCGCTCTTCAAATGGATATGAAAGTCCACGGTCTCCCTGTTGAAATCATGGAAAAAGCTTTGAAACAATCTCACGATGGCCGCATGTTCATCCTTGACCACATCCTTTCTGTGATTGATAAACCACGTGCCGAGATTTCAAAGTATGCTCCACGCATCGAAAAATTGATGATTAACCCAGACAAAATTGGTGCTGTAATTGGTAAAGGTGGCGAAACCATCAACAAAATTACCTCTGAAACTGGCGCCGAAGTTGATATCGAAGATTCTGGTCTTGTTACCGTTTCCGGCAAAGATCCAGAAGCCATCAAAAAAGCCCTCGATTGGGTCCGCTCGCTCACCGAAGAGCCAGAAGTTGGCAAAATTTACGAAGGTACCGTGGTCACTATCAAAGACTTTGGTGCATTTGTGAACATCATGCCAGGCATCGATGGCATGCTTCACATTTCGCAAATTTCCGACAAGCGCCTCGCTAAGGTGACCGACGCCCTCCACGAAGGCGACAAAATCCGCGTCCGCCTCGTCGCTATCGACGACAAAGGCCGCCTCTCGCTTACTATGCGAAACCTAGATTAGATTATGAATACAGATAAAATCCGCAACTTTTGCATCATCGCGCACATCGACCACGGTAAATCGACCTTGGCCGATCGCATGATGGAGCTCACGGATACGGTAGAAAAGCGCGAAATGAAGGCGCAGCTGCTGGATTCGATGGAGCTGGAGCGCGAAAAGGGCATCACGATCAAGTTGACGCCGGTGACGATACAGTGGAAGGGGTACACTTTGAACCTGATTGATACCCCGGGCCACGTGGATTTTAGCTACGAAGTATCGCGTTCGCTTCAGGCCGTCGAGACGGCGGTGCTAGTAGTGGACGCCACTCAGGGTATTCAGGCCCAAACTTTGTCGAATGTTTACTTGGCGCTCGAGCAAGATCTTGAGATTTTGCCAGTGATTAACAAAATTGACCTGCCGGCGGCAGACGTTGAAAAAGTCTCCGCCGAAATCGTCAATTTGCTCGGCTGCAAAAAGGAAGATATTATTGGCGTTTCCGCTAAAACCGGCCTAAATGTTGAGCAGGTTCTCGATGCGATTATCGAACGCGGCCCGGCACCACGCGTGGTTGAACAAACTACTTCTGCCGCCGAAACCCCAACTCGCGCTTTGATTTTTGATTCTTACTTCGATGATTACCGCGGCGTGGTGCTTTATGTGCGCACCTTCAACGGCCGCATTCCAAAAAACTCCGAGATTCGCATGATGGCTGCCGGCACCAACGGTTTGGCGCTTGAGGTCGGTATTTTGACGCCAAAAATGTCGCCAAAAGACGCGCTTGAAGAGGGGAATATTGGCTACATCGTAACCAACCTCAAAACCACGCGCGAAGCAAAAGTCGGTGATACCGTGACTTTAGTCAAAAACCCAGCTTCGACTCCGCTCCCAGGCTACAAACACGTTTTGCCATTCGTTTATGCTGGCTTTTTCCCAGTTTCAAACGACCAATACAAAGATTTGAAAGAAGCCCTCGAAAAGCTTGCTCTTTCGGATTCTGCCTTAGTGTTTGAGCCAGAAAATTCGCCGGTCCTTGGCTTTGGCCTTCGCATCGGCTTCCTCGGCCTTCTTCATATGGACATTATCAAAGAGCGTTTGGAGCGCGAATTTAATCTTGATCTTATTATTACGAACCCATCCACAAACTACGAAGTGACTTTGCAAAACGGCGAGGAGCTCGAAATCAAATCCGCCGCCGACTTGCCAGATATTTCCGTGGTCAAAGAAATTCGCGAGCCGTGGGTGAAGGGCGAAATCATCGTGCCAAGCAGCATGATTGGAAACGTGTTGAATTTGATTAACGAAAAACGCGGCCATCAAACCAATTTGAGTTATATTGAAGACCGCGCCGTGATCGACTTTGAGGCGCCGATGGCGAACCTCCTTACCGATTTTTATGACCAATTGAAGTCCGCCACCTCTGGCTATGCCAGCTTTAACTACGAGCTCTGCGGTTACCGCGCCGAAGATTTGGTGCGTGTGGATTTTCTCGTGGCGGGTAGCAAAATGGACGCGCTCTCCGTAATGTGCCACCGCAGCGAAGCGGACGCCATCGGGCGCGACGTCACTAAAAAGCTCAAAGAAGTCATTCCGCGCCAAAACTTCGAGGTGGCACTGCAGGCCGCCATCGGCGCCCGCATCATCTCCCGCGAAACTATTGGCGCCTACCGTAAAGACGTGACCGTGAAAATTCACACCGGCGACCGCGACCGCAAAGCCAAGTTGCTCGAAAAACAGAAGCGCGGCAAAGCCCGCATGAAACGCTTCGGCAAAATCGACATCCCGTCCGAAGCCTTCACCGTGATGTTAAAAAGAAATTAAAAATAGCCGCCTTGAAGCGGCTGTTTTTATTCGGCCGGAATTCCCAGGGTTTCGTCCGTCAATGCTTTTGCATCAAACGGTTTTTCAAATTTATTTAGCTGTTCGATTTCTTTTAGCAAGTTTTCAAGATATTCATCAATTGTTTCGCCTGTGATATTGCCAGAATCCGAAAATTCAAAATCAGTTTTTTCGATCTTGCTGTCGTCCTCGATTTCTTCTTCATCCGGCAAAAAGCCTGGGCGCGAGCGATCGAGATACACGTCGCCAGATTGGTGATAAATGGTGAGCGAAACTGAGGCCAACACAATCGTAATTGCGATGGTGAGCCCGCCCAAAATCAGGATGTTGCGGCTGCCTTTGGTCATGCTCATAGGCGCCCCCTCAGCTGGCGCACCAGCTCGAGATGTCTATTCGTCAGCTCGGTAAGTTTGTTGATGTCGAACACCATGGTTTGGCGCTTTTCGCGCACTGTCACGAGTTGAGTATAAAAATCCTGCGCGTTGCCGCAGTCGGCATTAATCAAATCTTCGAGTGCTTTTTGGTAATCGATGAAATCGTCCTTGAAGTTGGTTTGCGCTGTGGCGAATGCCGCTTGGTTGCTCATCAATTCAGGCGCTGGCTCGTCGGTGATATTGTTGCGAGTTAGGCGCACATTAAGAGGCGTGATAAATTTGCTGATGAATTTCTCGTAATAACCGCCAAGATAAACGCGCGTGCGCGAATCGCTGTGCTGCACGTCGCGCAGCCTGGATTTAATCTGTGCGCAGTTGTCCGCAATGTAGTTTGCGCCGTTTTCGCTGAGAGCCCCAACCACACCGGAACAGAGAAGAATTTGACAAAAAAGCATAAGTGTGATACAATAGAAAGATAGGGCTTTTTTCTTCATAAATCTATTATAACAAATTAAATACATTTCTAAACCACGTGTCGGCAGGGCCGGCGGTGAGGAGCAAAACCAGGTAGTTTTCGGCCTGGTATTTTCTGATTTTTTCAGCCAACTCATCATTAGCCTCGGCTGGTTCAGCAATTTCGGCATTTGAAAGTCCAGAAATTAGTTTTTCTGGTGTCAAAACCTCAAGATTCGGATTCTCGCGGGTGAGATAAGTAGGGAGCCAAAAGATTTTTTCAGCGCCAATAAAAGCGTCTTTGTAGCCCGGCCAAACCTCATGCTGGCGAGTGTTTTGGTGCGGCTGATAAACCACCACCACGCCTTTGAGACCGCGAAGTTCCGCTTCTTCTTTAGCGATCTCGATCGTGGCAGCGATTTCTTCTGGATGGTGCGCGTAATCACTGTAGGCGCCATCGGCAATTCGCTCAAAACGGCGGCCCACGCCAGGGAATTCGTTCATAGCACTAATGAGGGGAGCCGGAGTGTAATTAACGAGAATGTGTTTATCCTCGAACTCTTGCATCGTCATTCTATGCACCGCTTCGGTTGCAAGGCTAGCGTCAATGCGGCGTGCTTCGCCGGCCAAAGTGAACTGATCCGGCGTGAACATCTCAGACTTTTTGACCACAGTTTCGCTCTGTTTTTCAAACTGCTCAAATGCGGCTAAGTAATCTTCCTGGGTAGGATAAATATCTGGATGGTCGTAGCTCACAAATGGAATCACGGAAAGCCAAGGATGATACTTTAAGAAATTACGATCGTATTCGTCGGCTTCGTAAATAAAATATTTGTCTCCCGGGTGATAAGCGCCGCTCGGGGCAAATCCAAGCGTAGTGCCAACAATGTAGGCAACTGGCAACTTGGATTTAAGTGCGCCCCATACAATCATCGACGTAGTAGTGGTTTTGCCGTGCGTGCCAGCCACCGCCACCATTTTGAGGCCGAGTTTTTCAACCAAAAATGCGGTAAAATCATCGCGTTTGGTGACCTTGATACCGGCTTCGCGCGCCAGCGTGAGTTCTGGATGATCAGCTGGCAAAGCCGAAGTATGCACAAACCAATCGACGCTGTCGATCTGGCTTTTCAAAAACTCGCCATCTTGCGGCCCGATTTTAACTTCGATATTATTTGCGATTAATTCATCATAAATTGCTCCGGCAGCGAGGTCTGAGCCAACCACTTCAAAACCGGCGTTTTTTGCCATCAACGCGAGCGGGCCCATCCCTGTACCAGAGATACCTGAAATATAGATTTTCATGCTATAATTTTACCATGAAAATCTCATCTGAAGAGGAAATGATTAACTGCGGCCGCGAGTTCGCCAAAACCGTCAAAGCCCCGCAAGTGATCGAATTAATTGGCGACGTCGGCGCCGGCAAAACTACTTTTGTGCGCGGCCTGGCCGAAGGTCTCGGTATCAAAACGCCCGTCACGTCACCTAGCTTCACGATTTCTAAAGAATATGCCTTTGATGGCGGCCGCCTCGTGCACTATGATTTTTACCGTTTGCCAGATCCAGGCCTGATGGCCGAAGATTTAGATGAGGCCATTAGCGACCCGCGCGCCATCGTGCTCGTTGAATGGGCCAATTCTGTTGAAAATATTTTGCCAGCCGATACAAAGAGAATTGAAATTAAATATAACGACGACGGCACTCGCGAGGTTACCTTATGAAAATGTATCTAGACACTTCAAGCCCGGTCACGATTTTGAAACTCGATGACAAAACCTACGAATGGGAATCCGGTCGCGATTTGGCCGAAAAACTCCACGAATTTTTGCGTGACAAACTCGCCGAAAACGGCGCCACTTGGCAAGATCTAACCGAGATTACTTTTATGTCTGGCCCGGGCTCATTCACCGGCCTTCGCATCGGCGCCGCCGTGGTTAACACGCTCGCGTCCGAGCTCAATATCCCACTCAAAAACCATCACGGCGAGCAAGTCAAAATCATCTTGCCAGACTACGGCCGCCCAGCCAACATTACAGCCCCGAAAAAATAGCATAAGTGATATAATATATATAATTAAGGAGGTAAAAAAGTGGAAAAAGCAAGCAGAAAAGGTTCAAAACGTGGCCTTATTGCTATTCTTGGTGGGGCCGCCCTTGTTATTATTGGCGTCGTAATTGCTCTCATTTTTATTTTAGGCAACAAAAAACAACTCATTGGCAAGTGGGTCGCCGAAAAAGGCAGCTGGTATTACAATTTCACCAGCGAAACCGAAGGTGGCTACGGCACCGATGCGTTTGACATCCCAGATCAGCCATTCACCTACAAAGACACTGGCGACACGCTCGTGATTCAGTACAAAAACGTCACCACGCCAACCACTCTCAAATATCATTTCGAGGATGACGGCAAAAAACTCGTCATCGCCGACAGTTTTGGCAACGACACGGTCTACGTTCGTAAATAAGTAAAACCAGGTGCAACCCCGTCAAAGGGGTTGCATTTTTTTACAATAAAGATGAAAATAGAGGTATGAAAAAGACTACCAACTTCGTCTGTCAACAATGTGGCGCCACTTATGCCAAGTGGGTTGGCCAATGTTCTAATTGTGAGTCTTGGAATTCTTTGGTGGAGCAGGTAATTGAGCCCGAGGCCAAGGCTGCCATCAGCAAGGGCCAAGTTTCCGGCAAAAAACTCGACTATGTAAAGCTAAATTCTGTTACTCCGTCCGACGCCAAAGAGCGACTAAAGACGAATTTTAAAGATTTAAACACTGTGCTTGGTGGTGGTTTTTTGCAGGGTTCGGTGAACTTACTTGCTGGCCAGCCAGGCATTGGTAAGTCTACACTCCTCATGCAGATTTGTGCCGAGATCGCCAAAAAGAAAAAAGTTTTGTATGTCTCGGGCGAGGAATCGGCCGGCCAAATCAAACTCCGCGCTGAGCGCCTAGGCGCTAGCTCCGATAATCTCAATTTCGCGAGCAGCACTAGCGGCAACGACATCGCCAAAACCATCGAGTCCGGCGAATTTGATTTTGTGATTGTCGATTCCATTCAGACCCTCACCATGAACGAAATTTCTTCCGCGCCGGGCACCGTTTCACAGGTCACCAACTGTGGCAATTTGCTAATTCGCGCCGCCAAACTCACCGATACTGCCGTGGTAATTGTAGGCCACGTCACCAAAGAAGGCACGTTGGCCGGGCCAAAAACCCTCGAGCATTTAGTGGATGTAGTTTTGAATTTCGAAGGTGATCGCTACGGCGGCTTCAAAACCGTGCGCGCCGTCAAAAACCGTTTCGGTGGCACCAATGAAGTCGCTATTTTTGAAATGAACGAAAAAGGCTTGAAAGAAGTCGAAAATCCATCCGCCGCGCTCCTGGCCGAGCGCCAAAACACCGACGGTTCGATTATTCTCGCCACCATGGAGGGAAATCGCCCAATCTTGGTTGAGATTCAAGCCCTTGCTACGCCATCTAATTTTGGTTATCCAAAACGCACAGCCTCGGGCTTTGATTTGAATCGTCTAAATCTTTTAATTGCCGTAATCGAACGCCGCACCAAACTCAAACTCAGCGACAAAGATATCTTCATCAATGTGGTTGGCGGCCTCAAAATCAACGATTCCGCCGCCGATCTCGCTGTATGTCTCGCTATCGCGAGCGCCGTGGCCGGCCGCAAACTCGATGACAATTATGTAGTGTTTGGCGAAGTAGGCCTTGGCGGTGAAATTCGCTCCGCCTTCCGCGCCGACCAGCGCATCGCCGAAGCCAAAAAGCTTGGCTTCACCCATGCCATCGCCCCAAGCAAAGCCAAAGATTCCTTTGTAATTCCAGTCAAAGACCTCCGCGAAACCTTAATCAAATACGTCAAATGAAAATTCTCGGCATCGACCCAGGTATCGGCATCTGCGGTTTTGGTCTCGTCGAAAACGACCAAGCCCTAGATTTTGGCGTGGTTACTACGGTAATCGGCGCGCCACTCCCGGCTCGCCTTAAAGAGCTCTTTGAGGGCCTCACCGAAATCGTCGAAACCTCGAAGCCCGACGTTATCTCTGTCGAAAAACTCTTTTTCAGCAAAAACATCACTACCGGCATCTCCGTGGCCGAAGCTCGCGGCATCGTTTTGCTTGTGGCCGAGCAGCACAACGTGCCAGTTTTTGAATACACGCCAAACGAAATCAAAAAGACTTTAACCGGCTATGGCTCCGCCAAAAAAGGTCAGGTCCAAGACATGGTTAAACTCCACCTAAATCTCGATGCCCGTCCAAAACCAGACGACGCCGCCGACGCTCTCGCCGCTGCTATCACCCACGGCCTGATGGCCAAGATTAGTTAAGAGTTGTATAATATAAATATGATTGCTCACATCAAGGGCCAAGTGGCCGAAAAATTCCTAAACTCCGTGATTGTCGACGTTAATGGCGTGGGTTACGAAATCGCCCTCACTGCGCTCGATTTTGAAAACATCAACCTCGGTGACGAAATCAAATTCTACACCTATCATTCTATCCGCGAAAACTCCGAAGAACTCTACGGCTTCTCTAGTTTAGCCGCCAAAAAACTCTTCGAACTCCTAATTTCCGTGCAGGGAATCGGCCCGAAGGCTGCCATGGCAATCCTGAGTTTAGCCGCCCCTGAAGAAGTGCGCAACGCCATCGCCAACGCCGACGCCGCCTTTGTAGCCAAAGCCAGTGGCGTAGGTAAAAAATCTGCCGAGCGCGTGATTGTAGACCTTCGCGACAAAGTTGGCATCCCATCTCACTATGGCGCCACCGTCACTACCCCTGTTAATACGGCCGATGACGAGGCATTGGACGCCCTTATCGCTCTCGGATTCCCGCTCAAAGAGGCCACCGCAGCGCTTGATGGCATCGATAAGGCACTTTCTACCGAAGAAAGAATCAAATTAGCCTTGAAAAAATAAAACAACTGTGTTAAAATAACGGGTAATTGTCTAATATTAAAGGTTAAATTATGAGTTTTTCAATTTTAAAACAAATCGGTGACGCCCAAAAGAAGAAAGCTGTTGTTGACGTCCGTTCTGGTGATACCGTTAAAGTCACTCAAAAAATTAAAGAAGGCGATAAATTCCGCTTCCAGGTTTTTGAAGGTGTTGTAATTCGTGTAGATCGCAAAGAATCTCACACTGCTCGCATCGTGGTCCGCAAGGTCACTTCTGGTGTTGGCGTCGAGAAATCCTTCCTTCTTCACAGCCCACTCGTAGAGAAAATTGAAATTACCAAACGCTCGAAGGTTCGCCGCAACAACTTGAGCTACCTTCGC
>JAFZBJ010000004.1 GCA_017561835.1 Candidatus Saccharimonadota bacterium
TCTGCGTAGCATCCATCTTTATCAGTCCAACAAACTTGATCAACGATCGCTTCGCCCTTAGTTATCATTAAAGGCCCGGCTTTATACGCCAAGGTTTTTGAATAAGTTAGATTAGCTAGCTCGCTGCCGGACGAGCTAGCTAAACGAAGGAGTATGCTCTCGCCGGTCATCCAACTGCCTTCCGGAAACTCATATAATATGACTGAGTTACCGCTGGAGTTAGTGTAGCTGAGGACAAAGCCAGCGAGCGAAATTGATGAGACGTCGGGAGATTTACCAAGTTCAATAAACTCTCCAACGTTGGTTTTGCCATCAAACGTGTAGCCAGGACTGATGGCTTTAATATAAATTTCTGGCAATAAAAATGGCTCAGAGGATTCTTCAATTGCCAATGTTTGACGCAAGAATCCGGCCGAGCCTGCTGTTAGTAAAATCGCTAAAATTATAAACAACTTTTTCATGCCCTCAACCTAACAGAACCACCCTGGAATTACAACCCCCGCCATGCTATAATGTAAGCATGAACATCTTCACCTCTTTGGGAATTTTGTTGATGGTTGCGCTTATTTTTGGCGTTCTGCAAGTTGCGCCGGGCGTTTTTGCATATTTTTACCATTATGCTATTGGTAAACATTCTTTTAAAAAAGCTCATCTCCTTAGCCCATTTTTCATTCTCGGCGTGCTACTTACTAACGTGTCTACTTTTATAGCCGTAGCCTGCATTACTAAAGATTCTGAAATTCTTCGCGCAGTTTTGGCTGGCGTGTTCGTAGCGCTTGCTGTGGTGGGCGGCGTGTTTTATTACCGTAAAGGTGCTGGTTCTGTGCTCTATACACCGCGCAAATTAGCCCGCGCCCTTTTGAATGGCGCCCGTAACGTCAGTGGCGCGCTCGATGCATTTTTACTTGGCATCATCACTGGTTTTTCGGAAATTATGTTCACTGTACCACTAGCCATCATGGTGATTTTACAAATCCAAACCTTTGATTCCGCCATCATTCAATTTGGTTTAGTCGCGATTGAAGTGCTTCTAGCCATCGTGCCATTTATCGTAATTATGATCATGTATCGCACCGGCGGTAATCTTGCCGACATCGAACGCATGCGAGTTCGCAACAAAGATTTTTATCGTTTAATGCTTTGCTTCTTGTTCATTTTACTGGCGGCGGGACTTTATAATTTTGGGATTTTTTAGATGAAAACATTTAACGAAAAAGCATTAAAAAGAGATTTGCTCATCAACGCGAAAGCGCTTGGCATTCCGAGTGGTGCGGCTAGAACTTTTGTCGACAAGATCGTAAAAAACGTTAGTAAAACTTTAAAAAACAAAAAGATAATTACTGAAAGCGATTTGAATCGCGCCGTTTTGAAAGAGCTCAATATCTACAACGCTGATTTAGCTTATGTTTATGAAAACCGTGATAAAATAATATAAGATAGTGGGAATACATACATATGGGAAAAAAATTTGATTTTGAATATATCGTAATCGGTAGCGGCCCAGCCGGTAGTGCGGTTGCGTTGACCTTGGCTAAAGCCCACAAAAAAGTTGGCCTAATTGAAGACAATAGTTTTGGCGGCTCAAACATTAATTTAAGAGATGTTCCATATATTGCAAGCCATAAACTTTCCCGTACTTTTTATGATTCCCAAAGTGGCGCAAAGTTTGGTTTTTCGAATCTTGATTCTCACTTTAATTTCCTTTCCGCAAATTCTTGGCGTGACAAAGTTCTCGCAAAAATTAGTGATGATACCAAAAAAGAATTTGAAGATGCTGGCATTACTTGCATCAAGGGCTATGCAAACTTACTTGATGGCAACACGGTGGCTGTAGGAGACAAACAATACGCCGCTGCTCGCATTGTACTTGCTACTGGTTCTCGTCCAAGTGATGGCGGCATTACTGGTGTTGAAAATGTTGATGTATTAAATCCAGAAACTGCTTTGAAACTCAAACGCTTCCCTAAGGCTGTGGCTGTGGTAGGCGCTGGAGCTAGTGGCTGTGAAATTGCCGAATACTTTAGCGAAATTGGCACCAAGGTTCTCTTATTTGAAATGGCTGACAGAATTTTGCCTCACGAAGATCAAGACGTTGGCGACACTATGTTGGCTTATTTCAAAAATGAGCTCGGCATGATGGTGCTCGCCGATTCCCGCGTAGTTGCAGTTGAGCAAGACAGCTTAAGTAAACGCGTAATCTTTATGAACAATGGCCGCGAACGAATGGTGCGCGTTGATACGATCGTGCTCGCCGTTGGCTCAAAACCAACTCTAGATTATGGTCTCGAAAATGCTGGCGTTAAATACAAGAACAGCGGCGTGATCGTGAATCGCGCTTTGCAGACTTCTGCTAAAAACATCTTTGCTGTTGGCGATATCCTAGGCGGCGAATCCTCGACTGAACGCGCTAATTACCAAGGCATGTTCCTAGCAAAGAACTTAATTAGCCGTAACAAAAACATTTTGAGTTATGGTGGTTTTCCACGCATCATTAGAACCAACCCAGAGGTTGTTGTAGTTGGTATGTCCGAAGACGACATGACAAAGCGTGACAAGAAATGCCGCAAAGCCGTGGTAAAGCTTGCCGATATCGTGACTGGCAAAATTGACAATGATAAATACAGTTTCGTTAAATTACTTGCTGATAGCAACGACAAAATCATCGGCGCCACGATCGTCGCACCAAATGCGGAGCTCATGGCTGGCGAACTATCCTTGGCTGTGCGCTATCATCTTTCGGCACTCGAACTTGCCAGTGCGCCACACGTAATGGAAGCACCAAACATTGCTATTAAACTTGCTGCAAAGCAACTCATTAGAAAAAATAAATAGCCTTAAAACCAAAATTAGCGCTAAAGTATTCGGGGGGGCGAATAATTTTTAGCGCTAATTTTGGTTGCGGGGGTTCGATTTGAACGAACGACCTTTTGGTTATGAGCCAAACGAGCTACCAGGCTGCTCTACCCCGCGACGTGTGATTATTATATCGCACTCTGGTTTTTTAGTCAAGAGACTTCGGTTCTTCCTTATCGCCTTTAAGTTTTTTGATGATTCGTTCGCGTTTCCAAACAAAAATCGCAAGTACGAATACAGTAATTCCCGTTACGATTGCTACCGGAACCAGATTGTCTTGGCTGATGCCCATACCAACATAGTTCGTAATAATAACGGAAGGCAGGCGGCCAAGTGTAACGAGTGCTAATAATTTCTTAAGTGGGATGTCTGTAAGGCCAGCCATGTAGCCAATCATGTCATCCGGAAAACCTGGAAGCAAAAAGATCAAGAAGAAGATGATTGCGGCGCGATCGCCAAGAGCAAAATCAAATTTATCGATGGCTTCTTTTTTGAAAATCTTTTCAAGAAGCGGACGACCAAATTTGCGGGCAAGGCAAATTACGATAATATAACCGATAGTGCCGCCAATTAAACTCCATAAGATTCCCCACCAGCCGAAAATGAAGCCACCAATGCCACCCACAACTTGGCCCGGAATTGGTGCAATCACAGTCTGAACGATAGTGAGTAAAATAAATAATAACGGTGCGGCAGGGCCCAAACTTTCGAGTTTGCCAGTGACCCATTCGCGATTGCCGAAGCGACTAAAGATTGGGCCGCTTGTTGCAAGATCCCAAAAAATATAACCACATAGCAAAAGAACACCAAGCGTGATGAGGACAAGTTTTACCCACGTCGACGGCTTGATGTTCTTTTTAATGATTTGCATGATTATTTGGCGTATTCAACAGCGCGAGTTTCGCGGATTACGTTGACCTTAATAACGCCAGGATAGCTCATGGTTGCTTCAATCTTGTCGGCAATATCACGAGCAAGTTTTAATGCGGAAAGATCGTCGATTGATTTTGGCTCGACGATAACGCGGATCTCGCGACCTGCAGAAATGGCGTAGGCTTTATCGATGCCTTGGAATGAGGTAGCGATGTTTTCGAGATCTTTCATACGTTCGGCAAAGTTCTCAGCAGAAATGTTGCGAGCACCTGGGCGAGCAGCAGAAATTGCATCCATGATTTTAACAATGATAGCTTCTGGAGTGGTTGGCTCGATATCGTCATGGTGAGCGGCGATAGCGTGAACTACTTCGTCTGGCATACCATATTTTTTAGCAAGCTCAGCACCGATCTCGGCGTGCTTACCTTCGATTTTATGAGTCACGGCTTTACCAATATCATGAAGTAATGTTGCGGTTTTTGCGATGCGTTTATCGGCGCCAATTTCTTCTGCAATCATGCCGGCCATGTGAGCCATTTCGATGGAGTGAAGAAGAACGTTTTGGCCGTAGCTAGTACGGAATTTGAGTTCACCAAGAAGGTGCAAGATTTCGCGCGGGATACCAACGACACCAACTTCGCGGGCGGCATCTTCACCGGCACGGACAACTTCTTTTTCGATTTCTTTTTCGGCTTTAGCCACAGATTCTTCGATAGAAGCTGGGTTAATGCGGCCGTCTTTCATCAAGCGCTCCATAGCGTAGCGAGCAACTTGGCGACGGATTGGATCAAATGAGCTTAGTACCACCATGCCTGGGGTATCATCAACCATGATGTCTACGCCAGTGGCGCGCTGCAAAGCTTGAATGTTGCGACCTTCCTTACCGATGATACGACCTTTCATATCATCATCAGGAAGTTTGAGAGCGGTGATAGTGCGATCGGCAGTAACTTCAGAAGACATGCGCTCCATAGCAGTGAGAAGAATGGCTTGCGCAGTTTCTTCGATGTCGTGTTTGATTTCCTTTTGCTCTTTGTTAATGAGGCCGACGAGATCTTGTTTGATATCGTTCTCGGTCATTTGCATGAGTTTTTCGCGAGCATCAGCCTTTGAAAGGCCAGCGATTTTTTCGAGTTTCTCATGTTGTTTGGTGCGGATATCGCGCACTTCGTTTTTGAGATCTTCGAGCTCTTTTTCTTCTTTGGTTAATTTCTCGGATTTTTTCTCGAGTTGATCGAGTTTGTTGTCGAGAGTGGTTTCGCGCTCGGCGAGACGGTTCTCAGTTTTCTTCCACTCTTTGCGGCGATCGTTTTCTTCGGCTTGGTTCTTTTCGGTCAAAGCCGCAGCTTCTTTTTTGGCATTTAAAACGATTTCGCTGGCTTCGTTTTTGGCTTTGCGAATCAGATCGTCGGCTTTATTTTTGCCACCGTTCTCTTTTTTATTGTTGTAGGCAAAAATACCACCGGCACCAGCGGCCAAACCGGCCACAGCGGTAAGTATTGGAATTAAAATTTCCATATTTCCCTTTCTAATTGTTTTTGTGCTGGTATTTTTCTCTATACCAGCGGGTTAACAAATAAATATAAATTAATAAGTTTCCACTTAAATTATACCACGATTTTAGAAAATGGAGGCAGAAAGGCGCATTTCGACGCAGCCGGTAGATGTATTACGAACTACTAGGTCAACGCCATTCGATGCGCGCTCAACACGGTGAGTAACTCTACCGCCCTGCACAACCACTAGTGAATTAGAAAGAATGCTACCCTCAACGCGTGCATTTGAACCATCCGGACCACGGTAAATAAGCCCGTTACGTAGTAACATTTCCTCTAAAACGCCCATTGCAATTTTAGTGTAGAACGCCAAAAATAAAATTGCAAGCGTTAGTGCGATGTTTTTTTAAAAATTATCCCCAGAATGAACGTTTTTTATTATTTTTGAATTCTTCGAGTAATTCTTTTTGCCTTTTTGTGAGGTTTTTTGGAGTCTCAACAATCACGGTAACGATGTGCGGACCACGATCACCATCAGCACGGAACTGCACGCCGTGACCAGAAAGCTTGAATGGTGTGCCGGATTGGGTGCCGGCTGGAACTTTCATAGTAATGGTGCCGTCTACTGTTTCAACATTGATTTCGCAGCCAAGTGCAGCGTCTACCATGTCGATTTTTTCTTCGGACAAAATAATGTTGCCTTCACGAGTGAGGTGCTTATGTGGTTTGACGCGGATGCGAACATAGAGATCGCCTGGCTCGCTGCCACCTTCTGGCGCTGGACCGCCTTTACCACGTAAACGAATAGACATGCCGTCGTCGATACCGGCCGGAATTTTAACTTTGAATTTTTCGCCATTAATATCGAGTTCTTTAGTGGTACCAAAAATAGCTTCTTCAAAAGTAAGTGTGACGTTGGTTTGATAATCGTCACCACGACGTGGGCGACGAGCGCCACCACCAAAACCAAAGATGTTGCTAATAATGTCTTCGAAACCACCGGCGCCACCAAAATCAAAGTTAAAGGATTGACCGTTGAAGTTGCCAAACGGATTGCCGCCACCAAATGGATTGCCACCACCGTTGCCACCCACGCCAGCATGACCGAATTGGTCGTAGCGGGCACGTTTTTGCTTGTCGCTCAAAACGTCGTGAGCCTCGTTGATTTCCTTAAACTTTTCTTCGGCTTCTTTATCGCCAGGATTTTTGTCAGGATGGTATTTAATCGCAAGTTTGCGATAGGCTTTTTTAATCTCGTCATCAGATGCGTTTTTTGGAACGCCTAAAACTTCATAGTAATCTCGTTTTGCCATAATATAAATTATAGTACTTTAGCACTCAAAATTCAAGAGTGCTAGTTTTGGCCGGCTGGTTTTTTGTTTGGACTAGTCGTGATAAGAGATTCTTCAGTAGCTGAAGCAATAATTTGCATATGAACGTGGTTTTGACCGGCAAAGAAGAGGCCTTGGCCGACTGGAAAGTTGGTAAGACGGCGCTTCTCTTCTTCGGTGAGTTTGAAGACATCAGCAAGGACGTCCACGGCGGCTGGCGATTGTTTCAAAAGTAGTTGCATCGAAGAGTTTGCCACCACAGCGCGGCCCATTTTGCTGCTCATGAAATCTTCGACGTCCTGAGTGATGGTTGTAAGACCGAGATAATATTTACGAGCGCGCTTAGCGAGGCTAAAGAGGAAGTTGGCAGAATCTTCGTATTTCATAAGTTGCCAGGCCTCATCAACGATGAGTAAGCGTTTCTTTTGCTCGGCACGTACAATGTTCCAAATGTGGGAGAGCACGATGTACATAGCAACCGGGCGAAGTTCATCTTCGAGGTCGCGAATATTAAAGACTACCATTTGGTTGTTGATATCAACGTTGGATTGTTGGCTAAAGATACCAGCGAAAGTACCGGTGGTGTATTTGCGAAGACGTTGTGCGAGTTGCGGACCAGTGCCACCCATGTGAAGCAAAGTATCGTAGAGATTTGCAATGGTTGGTGGAGTGGATTGGTGAGTTAGAGGATCGGAAGTAATACCGGCGCGAGCATAGGTGTCGATCAAAGCCTGGTCGAGATCAGCCTCTTCGTTAGCATTGAGGGCTGGGACGCTTTGACCACTAGCATTAATTTGAGTGCCGCCAAGCATTAAGCGGAAGAGACCATGCAAAGTAACCAAGTTGGCGCGGAGCGCATCGTCGGCATCCTCACTATCAACAACTTTAGGAAGATCAAATGGGTTAATGCGCACATCCGAGTTAAGGCTGAGGCGAATATATGAACCGCCCACAGCATCGCAGAGTTTTTGATACTCGTTTTCTGGGTCGATAATGATAATTTCAGAACCAATCATCATTGAGCGGATAGCTTCGAGCTTTACGGTGAAGGATTTACCTGCACCAGACTTAGCGAAGACCACCATGTTGGCGTTTTCAAGTGAGAAGCGATCGAAAATCACAAGACCGTTGTTGTGCATGTTGATACCATACAAAATGCCTTTATCCTGCGTGAGGTCGGCGGAAGTGAATGGGAAGCTGGTGGAAATTGCACCAGTGTTCATGTTGCGACGAATCTGAAGTTGGTCGGTACATTGTGGCATGATGGAATTAATGCCCTGCTCTTGTTGCGAGGTAGCGACCTTAGAGAAGATCATTTGTTGGCCAAAGATGGTTTCGATCTTTTGTTGTACGAACTTAAGCTCGTCCAAAGAATCAGCCCACAAAGTAACATAAAGACCAAAGCGGAAGAACCGCTCGGCACCAACCTGGAGTTGGTCACGAAGTTCCTCGGCATCGTTAATGGCGGCCTCAAGCTCTGGGTCGCGGACGCGGCCTTTTTCGGCGTTCAAATTCATGGAAGCTTCGAGCTGAGTGACTTTGGTTTTGAGGTTTTTCATTACCACAGCGGATTCAACTGGATAAATATACATTGAAACATCGATCACTTCGTCGATATTAATAATTGGCGAAATCCAGCCAGTATAAAGGCTGCGTGGATAACCATATATATATAGTGTGCGGCCATATTTGGTGCCAAGGCGGAAATAATCGCCGTGAATTTCGATAGAAGAAGGCGAAATGAGATCGCGGAGAGTATTGGTGCCCTGCTCAAAAGCTTGTTGGATGCGAGCCTCCTCGGCAGCTTGCGCTTGGGCGGCGAGTTCGGCTTCGGTTGGTTTTCTTCTACCCATTTTGCTGTTCTCCTTTTCTTACATACATAGTAGCGACTTTCGTGAAATCAACCAGCGGCTCACGCACGGCAGTATCTGGGTTGTTGAAGTTATAGAACAACTCGCCGAGCTCTTTGGTTTTGAGACGGGCGGAATGAATGCCAATTTGGAAAAGACCCGCCATGACGCTATCGACACGGTTGTTGAGTTCGGTAACGGCTTTGTCATAAGTAACACGGTCGATGGTGGTTACTTCTGGTTGTTTATTCTTCAAAAACGATTTAAAGAAATTCTTGGTTTGTTGAACAATTTTTTCGGCGTCAGCAGATGAATAATATGGAATCACAATAAAGAATGATTTATCCATAATGTTGGCTTCTTGCGAAAGCACATCAATGAAGTCGATGTAATCATCCATCAAAACACCAAGCAACATGTTATCGTTGTTGCGGCGGATTTCGCTAAGTTTCTCGATGTACGGACCAATATCAACGCGTTGTGAACGCATCAAAATTTGCGTGGTGAAATTAAGCGAGTTGAGGAAATTCTGGTAAGAATACTCAACACCTTCCCTTTCGATTTCGGACATAAGATCAAAGTTGATAGATTTACAAGCTACCACGGCGCGAAAAGAACCATCTTTCATGATTACCATGTTGTCGCGAATTTCAGAAATGAGAAGTGTAGACTGCGTTGAGGACGGGTTTTCTTGATTTGGTGAAACCGGCGCAGCTTTTTTGGCATTAATAGCGGCAGCACCAAGCGCAGCAGAATTGGCATTTTGCTGTGGAATTGGTTGAGCCGGCAAAATCATTTGCGGAGTCACTTGGCCCTGGTAAGCTGGCTGCCCCATTGGCATTGGCTGACCCATTGGCTGGGCTGGCATTTGGCCTGGTTGCACGAATTGTTGTTGCTGTTGTGGGTTCATGTCGTTAATGTAGCGAAATGAAAACTTCGCCGTCGTCCTTTCCTTTAATGCGATTGGCTTGTTTTGCGATAGTCGCGACTGATAAATCAGAAGTATTGGCTAGTTCTATTATACCTGGTTTTGGCGGAATAGTGCTAGTGTTTTTTTCTGGCTCCGGCTCTGGTTCCGACTCCATTTCCGGAATTGGTTCTGGCTCTGGTTCTGGGGCAGGGGCCGGTTTTGGTTCTGGTGGGAGACCTGGCTGCACAACGTTTGGTGAATTAAAGAGCGCGCTTTCGACTGGCATTACAATTTCGGCCTGTGGTGGCGGAACTGGAGCAATCGATCTAAAGTTTGGCTCTGGGAGCGGTTCGTCGTCTTTAATTGCCAATGACTCTGGTGTGATCGGCTCATAGACTCTGGCCGGGGCAGCTGGAGCTGGTTGCTCGATTGGTGCTGCTACTGGCACTTCTGGTGCAGCGGCCGCGGCAAAATTGCGCGTAATTTGTGGCTCAGCTGGCGCTGGTTCCTGTTTAAGATATCTATTATCTGAAGAAATTGCTTTACGCATCGCATTGACGATTTTGGAGTGATGCTCTTCAGCGTCTTTTTCGATGGCTTCATCTAAGCGTGAAGAGCGGTAGCTATCAAACATATCTTCGGTGGCGGAGGCCTCAGCCATCAAATCTTCGCGCATTGGATTGCCCTGGACGGCGCGGCCTTGGGTATCAACAATGTCCGCCAAGAATGATAGGCGGTGAGTAGCTTCTTCGCCGGAAATATCGCGCGTGCGGTTTTCTTCAACTGCCTTTGGCGCAGTAATCAAAATAGTAGACTCGCGCTGGCCTGGATTCCAAATGCGTTTGCGTGGTTTCGTATAATACGAGATAAGGGCTGCAAGATAGGTCTCCATTGGTTGGTCTTTGCGCAGTGGCAAAGCGAGGACGCCAAAAAGTAGGATTAGCGGTACTGGAATGATCGCTAATACAATAAACAGTTGGGCCAAAAGAACCGCAATGGCAATCAAACCGGCAACGATCAAAAGATAGACAAATTGTCGGAATGAAAATGGTCCAATAAGCTTATCATCGGCCTCAACGTCTTGAGGGACTTTATATTGCGCCATATACTATATATTATAGCATATGCGGTTTACTTATTGCCATGAATAATATCGTTGATATCTTTGAAGATTTCTGACGTGTCAGAGTAGGTACTCATGCGATCTCTTAGATCGATGATTTGTTGTTTTTGAGAAGTAGAGAGCCTGAAGTTTGGATTGCTCATACTACTGACAAAGCCGTTGTAAATAGACTCAATGCTATTTGCGGCATTATTTGCATTTATAGTATTTCTGTTTGCGTCGAACAAGTTGTTGAGGTATTCTTCGGCCACAGAAGTATCGTAGTCGTCTTCCTCTTCTTCCTCTTCTTCTACGCTGATGATAGCATCACCCTTACCGTGTTTAACGTTAGGAGCATACTTCTCGATTTCCTGGCTGATGAGAGCGTTGTCTTCATAGTCGTCGTAACCCATAGCCTTGAGGAGGTTCTCTTTGGTATCACCCTGGAAACCTCTTGCGATAGTCTTAGCCACGCCACCACGGGTAGCTTTCTTCATAGCGCTTCTAAATAGCCAGTGTGAGTAGCGGGTCTTTTCATCAACATCGCCTTTAACCTTAAAGCCAGACTCGGCTTCTTCTTTACGGAAGTCAGCAAGACTCTTGCTGTTCGCGTCTTGATAATCATCCGTAGCCTTAAAATCAAACAACTGTTGCATAGCATAAAGCACGTCGGTCTTGCTTTTTGCGATTTGGTTTGGTACCTGAGCGCTAAGGAATTCTTTAGTACGATCAAAGGCAATGCTTTTAGCTTCTTTTTCGTCGTTCGACAATAACTTGAGAGTATCGTCGTCCCATTCGTAGCTAGCTTTACCGTCTTTATACTTTACCTTGATGGCGGTAATAAACTTGGCCAAAGCGTTAATTTGTTCGCTACCGGAGGCATAGTTGAATTGGTCACCAACAACGTTAGCCAAAATAGAGTTGAGCACGTTCGTGTTGGTTTGTTGCATTTTCGCCATATCAATATTGGCGACTTTGCCATCAGCACCCTTATAGGCCGATTGAACACCTTCAAGAATGTTGAGGTAGGCTTCACGTTCTACGCCCTTAAAGCTGGTACCCATGAGAAGCTTCGTCATATCGCGCTTAATATTCTTATCGGTTTGAACTTCGCCGTTCTCGTCAATATATTGATATTCACCACGGACATATTCTTTAAGGTCAATTGCCCTGCGCTTACGGCGTTGGTCTGCATGCTGTTCTGGATCGATTTTGTCGCCATTATAATAACGGGCAGTTTCAAGGTTGATGTACTTACCGAAACGGCGGAGGAATGGGTCGTTATCTTTTACTTCAAACATCAAGAAGCCAGCCAAGGCCTGTGCAGCAGCGGTACCAACTTCGAGCTTTTGATTCGAGGTTAAGCTTTCGATAGCTTCGCGGAGGAGCTTGCCATCGCCACGCATATTGAGCGTACGGCAGCCGGCAATAATGGCTTCCATATTTTCGGTTGCATTAGCGCTACTTGTGAGCATATGCAAGCGGTTAACCACGTCTTGGGTTGGCACGGTCATATCAAACCATTTCTGGTATTTACCTTGACGTACCTGAGATTGGGCGTTAAAGGCGGCCGCAGCTTCAGCAGCAACGTAGGCGGTATCGGCATAATTCTTTTCGAGATCCATATCTTTGAACATGCCGTTGATACGAGCATAGCGATCCATAGCAGCTTTTCTTTCTTCGGCAGTATTCTTCTCGCCAATGATGTGCGCTTCGTAATCTTTTCTGAAGCGATTCTCTTCATCGAGGTTGGCATTGAAGGCGTCTTCAAAGCGTTTATGGCGGCCTTTAGCGTTATGGAAATCGATAGCAGCAGCACGAACGTTTTCAGCGTAAAGATCATCGGCGGCGTTAACATTGAGCATATCAAGCTTCAACATCTCAGCGTGTTCTTTGGTGCCCTTAGCAAAGCGGGCGGAGAAGCCTTCGTTGAAGTTATTCTTGTCGTTCAAGATCTCTTGGTTGAGCCTCATGTCATAGGCTTGCTGAGCATACTCACCCTTACCAGCACGAGAGAGACCTCTGCCTTTATAGTTTCTCCTAGCCTTATAAGCTAAGCCTTTGAGCTTGGCAGTATTTTGGTTGCCAGCAGTATCAGCTTCACGGGCGATGCGGCGGTTGTTCAAGAATTGGGTTAATCTAGCATACGGAGTGTATGGGTTTGCATGAGAAAGCGCCTTGGATCTGGTGAGATCGCGGTGCGAGCTGGCCCATGCGGTGTTGGATGCAATCAGTGGGCGCACCATACTTGAGAGCTTGCCACTGACCGTGCCAAGGATAGTATCAGGCATCTTCATCATCTTGAAGGCGAGGAATAATGGAAGGAATTGCACGGCTTTACCGAGCAAGAGCATAAAGCCATCTTGGGCGCCATGAATAAGTGCCCAGCCAGCGAGGTTGGAAGCACCAAACAAAAGACCCATCAATGGGAAGAATACCAACATCTTGGTGAAGATTTTTTTCCATCTCTTAAAGAGGTCTTCAGTATTTGGCAAAATGTAGGCCACAATGGCAAGTGGGGCGACCATCACAAGGAGCACCACTACTGCTTGACGCATGGCTACAGTAATAAGACCAATCACCACGGCGGCAAGAGAGGCGAGCACCGTAGGGATCAACATCCACAAGGTACCGCTTTCGATCGTAACAGCAAGTGCGGCAATACCAGCACCGATACCACCGGCCTTAAGCGCGTCGAAATATTGAGTATAAGTGAGCATGGCCTCGGCGCTTTCTTTGCTGGCGGCGATACCACTCTCGATACCGGTAAAGAGACCGCGAATGTTTGTTCCAATAATATTGGAGGCATCTACGGCTAGCGAACAAATAATAAAGCTGAGGTTCACCAAAACAGCGGCAACAATAAGTTTCGGCAAAGCCTTTTTGATGCCGTAGTTGTTGATTCCCATCCCTGTTATTTGAGAATAAGTGATGATTATTAAGAAAATGATAAAGACGATGTTAGCGATGTCGCGGCAGTATTTCCAGATCTCGTAGATCGGCTCGCCATCCTTGGCGGCAACTGGGTTAATTACAAGAACATCTTCGATTTTTTCATAAAGCCAGTCGGCAGCGTTTGACGCTTTTTCAGTATCTGGGCAGAGACGCCAGCTGAGTTTGCCGAGTGCAGTTTCGCAGAAATCCTCTCCGTCTTCGGCATTCTTTTGTTCTTCTGTTTTGGTCTCAGTCTGGGTTTGGGTCTGCGCTGGTTCTTCAGTTGCAAGCGCCCTACTTGAAAATACCCCAGACAGGCTTAAGAGCATGAAAAAACCACCAAAGATAGCGATAAACAACTTTTTGATTGATAATTTTTTCATACGCATAAAATGCCTCCCAAGTAGGCATTAATTAATTATAGCACGCATAAGCGCTTTTGTCAAGAGTAATTGCCCGTTATTTGCTGTTTTCTTTTGGATGGACTTTTTGCAGTTTTATGATAATATGAATTTAAGTAAACAGTGAATTTAAAATGAGAAAATTTTTCAAAAAAATCATCATTGTTGCGTTGATGATAAGCGCAATTATGCCTGCTTGTATGGGAACGCGACAAAGTTACGCCACGGGTTGTACCGGTGGTACATTTGACGACAGCACCGGATTTCTAGGTCTTCGCCCCTGGTATGCCGGTCTCTGCAAAAACGGCAATAATGTTGCTACGCCAGATTGTACCGACGAGTCTAACGGCAAATGCGTAGCTCTTTCTGAATTTATTTGGAGAATCGCCTTTAACGTTTTGCAAGACCTTTCTATCCTGGCCGCCTATCTTACGATTGGCTTCGTAGTTTATGGTGGTTATCAATATCTGCTTTCGCGCGGTTCTACCGAAAAGGCCTTGAATGGTAAGAAAACCATCATCACTTCGTTCATTGGCCTCGGTATTACGATGCTTTCATATATCATTTTTGGCGCGATTAAATTTGCAATGCTTAAAGGCACCGAGACCGAGATGGTCGCTATCGGCAACGGTCTAACTGTTGAAATTCCAAACACCTCGCCAGACGCCGCTTTCCTTAATACACTTGGTTGGGTAGTTGGTATTGCTGGTTTCGTAGCGGCAATCTTTATTGTATATAGTGGTTCCGTCTTTATTAGCTCACGTGGTGAACCTTCCAAGATTGAGACCGCAAAGAAGACTTTGATGTATTCTGCCATTGGCCTTATTGTCGTAGGTATTGCCGAAGTTGGTATTGGTATGGTAGGTGCAAATATCAGAAGTGCTAGAGAAAAAGCAATTGAAGACGCTAAAAAGAGTTCATATGTAATAACAATCGAAAAGGAGCAAGCATGAAAAAAATAAGTAAAGTTTTAGCCGCAGTTTTGATGGCAGCTGGGTTGGCAATTCTATCAACTTCTGGCATGTCCTATGCCGCCAAGGATCCGATCTGCGACAACGATTTGCCAGCCGACATTAAAGAAAGCTTAGGTTGCGATTTGACTGGTGATGAGGCTAGCGCCGCTTTTTCCAATACAATAGTCAATATTATCAATGCTGTACTCGGCGTAATTGGTATCGTTGCCGTAATCTTTATTGTTTATGGTGGCGTGCTTTATCTAACCTCCGGTGGCGATCCTAGCAAAACCAAGAAAGGCAAAGATGCCCTTCTATATGCTGCGTTTGGTTTAATTGTCGTTGGTCTTGCCTACGCAATCGTCAACTTCGTTGTGATTAATATCGTCAACAAAGCCTAATCTAAAATAACATAAGCTTATTCGATAAAACCCCTTGATTTTTATCGAAAAACACTATATAATAAACTTAACTTAATAATAAGGACAAATAATGAAAAATTTACTATTGTTCGCTGATAGAATCGACCCAGTCAGTGGCGATACCATCAAGGGCGATGATGCCTCTGGTGCTCTTAACAATATCATCATCAATGTTATCAACGCTATCCTTGGCGTTGTTGGCTTGGTTGCCGTTGTTATGGTTATCCTCGGTGGTATTTCTTACATGACTTCCGCTGGTGATTCTAGCAAAGTCAAAAAAGGCAAAGACACCATCCTTTACGGTGTTATCGGCCTTATCATCGTTGGCCTTGCATTCGCTATCGTCAACTTCGTGATTGCAAACATCATCAACGTAGCCTAATTAAGCTAGGATCAAATACTCCCTTCGGGGAGTATTTTTTTGTCCTTGTTTTTCTGGCATCAAAAAACCGCCTTTTTAGGGGCGGTTTTGAGATTACATTACTGGAATCTTGGTTGTAGTTTCGATCTTCTCTTTTTCGAAGGTGATCGTGAGCACGCCATCTTTGAGTTCGGCTTTGACGCTATTTTCGTCTTGGCGAACTGGGACTGGAAGAGCGATGCTGCGGGAGAATTCACCCCAATAGCATTCCTGGATATGCCAACGAGTTGTTTGTTCGTCTTCACCACCAGAAAGAACTCCAGAGATCGTTAGGATATTGTCGGAAATGCTGACGTCGAGATCGGATTTTTGAATACCGGCTGTGCGAGCTTTGACAACTAGTTTATCGGCAGTCTCATAGACATCTACAGCAAGTTGCCCAGGAACATCATCGGTGTTGTCCCAACCATCATCAACTTCTGGTGCTTCAACACTTTCTTCCTCCTGAGGAACTTCTTCGTCTACAACTGGCGAAGTTTCGTCATCTAGGCCCTTGAAAGCAGCAGCGAGATCCTCGTCCAATAATAAATCGTCACTGTTTGTACTAGCCATATTTCCTCCACTTATATTGTTATGCTTTATTATAAAGTACTCCTCTGCTAAAATCAAGAGAATAATGGGTTTTATTGTAAAAATTACAACAATTTGTAGGCTTTTTGACATAATTTGCCCACACTCTTGTAGGGGTTGCGGAGCCATCGGTGATGTCCTCTGCGAGCGTTGTAAAAATTACATAGTTTTAAAGCATTTAGATTTTTGTCCAAATTGCCATAAACCCGCAAATGGTTTTTGCGAGGATTGCCACTTGCCGCCAATTTTTGCCGCGGGTGCTCGCGAGGGCCTACTTAAGCGACTGATTTATGATTACAAATATCATCAGGTGCGTGCCATGTCGCAACGCCTAGCTGAGATTTTGGATCAAACTTTACCGGTTATTGCTGGTGAAGTTGCCATCGTTCCCTTGCCTACAATTCGCCGCCACATTCGTGAGCGCGGCTTTGACCATATTCTTTTGCTAGCAAAAAAATTAGCACGCCTTCGCGGCTATGAAGTTTTCAAAGTTTTGGCGCGCAATAAAAACTATGTACAAGTAGGTGCGGATAAAGCCGCCCGTGAGTTGCAAGCGAGCGAAGCTTACAAGGTAACTGGCGCTGTTGACCCAGACACAACTTATCTTTTACTTGACGACGTTTGGACTACTGGGTCCAGCATGAAGGCCGCTATAAAAAAGCTCCAGCGAGCTGGAGCTTTGAAGATCGTGGGGACCGTATTAGCAGTGAGTAGACTCAACCACTAGGCTAGACTCGGTCGTGTTTTTGTTCGATTCAGATGGAAGAGCGTTGACCACGAAGCGAACAATTGCATAAGCGAGGAACGAAATGATAAGACCGATGATTGCATAAAGAATAGTATTTTTGGCATCGGTGACTTTTTTGGCATCGCCGCCAGAAACAACATAGCGGATACCGCCCCAGATAAGCATGATAACGGCGATAATACCGACGATGTAAAGGATAGTGTCAGTAATTTGGCGGAATACACCGGTGTCACCAAAGAGGTCGCGTGGGCATTCTGCGCACCTTGCGGCTTCGGCGCCTTCCTGAAGGCTAACTGCATTAACATTTGAAAAACCAATCAAA
>JAFZBJ010000005.1 GCA_017561835.1 Candidatus Saccharimonadota bacterium
GCAAGGCTTGTTTTTTTGATCTTGTTTTATAGGCTATTTTTCGTAGCTTCGAGGCGGCGAAGCGAAGTTTCTTTGCCAAGTGTGCTTAGCGTGAGATTTAGCGCTGGGCTAAATGGTGCAAAGCTTAAGGCAAGGCGAATCAAGCTAAAGAGTTCAGCTGGTTTCTTGCCGGTTGCAGCGAGCAAATCGTTGAGCGCGTTCTGAAGGCCATCTTCATTCCATTCCGAGCTGGAAAGTGCGGTAATAGCTTGTTCAAGAAGGCTACGAAGCTCGTCGGCGGAAGTGTTCTTTAAGAACTTGTTATTTGTAATCATTTCAGTATTAACGGCTGGGTCTTCAAAGAAATAGCCAGTCATTTCGCGAAGGTCTGAAAGGGTCTTAAGGCGGTCATAAATGATGCTAAGGACCTGTTTTTTATAGTCGTCTGAGGCGCTAGTGGCGCTTTCTGGCCAGAAGCCAGTAGTGCGGGCGTAAAGCTCGTTAATTCCCTTTTCGGTGGCCGTTTCGCCGTTTTCGGTGGCGATGCGGCGAATCCATTGGCCATTCATCCAGAGAAGTTTGGTTTCATCGTAGCGAGCACCGGAGTTTTGGATGCGGTCTAGTGAGAATTTTTCAACGAGTTCATCCATTGTATAAATTTCTTGTTCAGTGCCGTCGTTCCAGCCGAGGCAGGCGAGGTAGTTAAGCATGGCTTCGGCAAGAACGCCGTCGTCACGGTATTCAGTAACGGATTTAGCGCCATCACGCTTGCCGAGCTTTTTGTTGCCCGTAGGAGCCAAAATATGCGGCAGGGAGACGAATTTTGGATGGTCAATACCAAGTGCTTCATAAATTGCAAGGTAATTTGGCATAGAAGAAAGATATTCGACACCGCGCATGATGTGGGTAACGCCCATTTCAGCATCATCTACGATGTGGGCGAAGTTGTAGGTTGGGAGACCGTCTTTTTTAATCAAAATAATATCATCGAGTACTTCTGGGCCGGTGTGCATATCGCCCATGACCTCGTCGTGCCAGCTGTATTTTTTTGGCTCAGTTTTGAAGCGAAGTGGCATACCTGGCTCCCATTCTGGGGTGTTTTCTGGACGGAAGTTACGATAAAGAAACGGAACTTTGTTTGTGGTACACTCGGCGCGGTACTTTTCGATTTGTTCTGGAGTGGTTGGGTCAGCATAAGCGCGGCCGGCAGCAATCAGTTTGCGAGCCCACTCATGGTAAATATCGCGGCGTTCAGTTTGGAAATACGGAGCGTTTGGGCCACCTACAACTGGGCCTTCGTCCCAGTTAAGGCCAAGCCAAGTTAAGGTGTCTTCCACGAGTTCGGTGGCGCCTTCGACGAAGCGCGCCTGATCGGTATCTTCGATGCGCAAAATCATTTTACCGCCGGTTTGGCGAGCTAAAAGATATGGGTAAATTGCGCTACGAACGTTGCCGATATGAATATAACCGGTAGGGCTAGGCGCAAAACGAGTAACTGCTTTCATGCAAAAATTATACCACTTTTTAAGAGAAGCGGCAAATTAGAATGAAGTAGCGATAGAGCGAATTTGTTTTTTGGTAAGTGTACCTGGCTCGGCGGTGATTTTGTGGACGATGCGGCCATTAATCCAGGCGGCGTTGCTGTTGCTAATGTAGATCGTGATTCCCTGTTCGCGGACGATGGAATAATCGGCGCCGTAGGTAGGTTTGACGAAGTTGGTAAGGAGGGCGTTGGAATCCCACGAAGAGCGCTCTTCGACGAGGATGAAGCTAGTTTTACTGGATGGGTTGGAATAGTTCAAAGTAATTTTGCCATCTTCGGAGATGATATCAGTAAGTTCGAAGCCGCTAGGAACCTTTGGTGAGTTGTTAATTTCGAGCCCGGCGGATTTAGCTGCGTTTACAACGGAAAGATTAAACACGTTTTGGTTGATGAAATAGACGAGTGCGAAGACGGCAGCAGCAGTACAAACAAGGGCCAAAAAGATGCGACCAAGGCCAAAATGAAGCTTGTGTGGTGTTGGTTCTGGAGCTTTTTCAGCAGAACGCAAAGCGCGCTTGATGGCGAGCTCTTTGAGTTGTTCAGGAGTTGGCTTTGCTGCAGCTGGTTTTGAAACGGCTGCCTTGGCTAGAGTTGGTTTGGTCGTGATTGTAGTTGGCGTAGTCTTGGTGAATGGGGCGGCAGTTTTAACAGTGATCATATCGCTATTAACTGCGATGCGACGGGCGGCAGCTTTAGGAGGAGTGACGTATTTGCGATTTAAAGTAGCAGAAGGCTGAACCTGACGGCGGACGACTTTAATTGACTGTGCAGAGTCAGACTTTTGCATTTTTTACCTCGCTTTTTTCTTATACTTAAATAATACGCTTATGCGTGTGAAAGCGCAAGAGCTAATTTTGGGTTTCGTTTATGGTATAATTATCCCATGGACCCACAAACAGAAAAAAAGCGCCAAGCCTGGAAGGTGATTCTTACTGATAGCTTCATGACACTCGTTGCAGTGGTGTTAGTGGTGGTTTTGGGGCTAACCGTCTCTGGGTATTGGATTAATGAAAACTTCGAAGTGGCACGCTCGGGAATGCTGCAGATTTCATCCGAACCAACTGGCGCTACAGTGATTGTAGATGACGCTGCTTTGCCGCAACGTACTAATGTGAGCCGCGTGATTCCGGTTGGTGAGCACTCTGTCAAAATTGAAAAAGACGGCTACGATACTTGGTTTAAAACAGTAGAAATTAAAGATGGTTTGCTCTATCGTTTGCGTTATCCACGACTATTCCCAAACGAGCCCGTAATTGAAAAAACACCTATAGAGTATGACGAGGCGACCACCATGAGTGTTTCGCCAAAACGTGACTATATTTTGGTGGCAAATAAAACCAACAAGTGGACGCTTGTTAATCTAGAAGAAGAAAAAATCAATCCAAAAGAAATTGATCTTGCGGCAGTGTTCCCTAGCGGAATTAATGGCAAGATTTCAAATATTGAATGGAATAATGATCAGAATCGCATATTGCTAAGTGTGCAGCTCAATGATAAATTGGATTGGTTTTTGTTTGACTTGAACAATACTAGCCGCAGCATCAATCTTTCGGATAATTTTGGCATTGGCTTTACGGAGGTCGATTTTTTGAATGGCTCGGCCGACAACTTGCTAACCTTAAGAGACAAGATGCTACAAAAAATCAATGTAAACAATAAATCTATTTCAGCAATTCTGGCCGAGGGCGTAGAAAAATATCATTACTATGGTGATGAAGTGGTCTTTACGGCGAACGGTTCTGAAGGGGCTTATATTGGCTTATTGAAGGCTAATAAAGACGAGGTTAAGACGCTCCGTAACGTCGAGGATGCTACTGCCGAAGCATTCATTAGTAAGTTTTATGATAACGAATACTTAACGCTTATAGAAAAGAATAAAATCTCGGTATTCAAGCGCGAAGATTTAAATAGTGCAGAGTATGTGTTTGAATTGTCGTTTACGCCAACTAAAGTAAAAATTGGCCGTATGGGTGAATATGTGGTTGCGATTTCGGGCAACCAAATTGCAACGCTAGATATGGAAGCCGAAAAAGTTAGAGAATGGCAGATTGAGACTACTGTATTTGATTGGCTAGACGACAGTATGATTTATCAAAGTTCAAACGGCGAAATTGTGGTTTATGATTTTGATGGTTTGAATCGCCGTGTTATCGCTACCGACGCACGAGAAGGTTTTCCAGTCGTTGTCACTAACGACGACAAATGGCTTTATTATATGAATAGCGAAGGATTAGTGCGCGAAGCTTTGCGTAAATAATTAGTTGCTATTGGTTAGCCATCCCCAAAGTCCATCAAAGAATGATGGAGAGTTGGCTGGCAAGGATTCTTCGGTTGGGGTGACCTCGGTTGGTATATCGATGGAGTTAGCGTCTTCGTAGCTTGGTGAAATCTGTTCGCCAAAGACGAGTAGGCGATAGCGCGAGGTGCCAAGTGGCGTACAAGTTACTAGGGTAATAAGTGGTTTATCGGTTTCTATAACAAGAGCAGCTACATTGGTTGGCTCAATGACTTCTTTTTTGGTAATTGTGTACGTGTATCTTACGGATTTATAGTTTACATAGATTGTGTCGCCGGCTTCAAGACGTTCGAGGCCGGAGAAAATGTATTTATATGGGTTTGAGCTGTAGATATCGCCGGCGGAGTGACCTGTGATGACGAGGTTACCGATTTCGCCCGGGAAGGCATTAGCGCCCGGAATGCGGTAATGGGCTACGCCGTCGTTCATATATGACATTGCTTGGGATGGCTCAATGCCAAAATGTACTGGCACATCAACGTTGAGCTTAGGAATGATAAGGCGTGGGTCTGGCGTGATGGCGCGAGTTACGGTTGGGTCTACCGAATCGATACTTGATGCCGGTGCGTTTCCTGGCGAGACGTAGGCCATGATCGGGGCAAAGATCAAGCGGTTATATTGTAAGAACAAAATGATGAAGACTACGGAAAGACCTGCAATTATCGGGATAAAGCGGCGGTGGCGGCGAGATTTTTTGGCGCTGGCTGTCGCTTTTTTCCGGATGGTTTTGCGAATGTTGGATTCGTTGGTTTCTGGTGCAGCGCCAGTGACCTCTTCGTCTTCGGCTTTGGCGCGAGCGTCTTTCAAACGTTCTTTTTGAACATAATTTCTAGCGGCATTGGAATAATATTCGCTGTAATATTTCTGGTAGTAATCTTGCCAGGCAGTGTGGTATCGCTTCCAGGATTCAGAATCGATGCTGGATGGCGTTTCTTTCAAACGGCCTAGGCTTGCGGAATTTTTTGGCAAATTATTGCTATAGGAAGCCATGACTTTGCGACGCATAATATTTGCGGCGGCCTGCATTTGCAAGTTAGTAGCGGTAGCGGCTGGATTTGGCGTGGTTTGTTGCACGCCAGTGTAACCGGCCGGACTGGCTGGTTGGATAGGTTGGACTGGCTGATTAGAAGATTGCCCACTACTTTTTGAATCCATATAGAAATTATAGCATAAACCAAGGATATATGGTAAAATATAGATACGGGCGAGTGGCGGAACTGGTAGACGCGCTAGACTCAAAATCTGGTTCTCGCAAGAGAGTAAGGGTTCGATTCCCTTCCCGCCCACCAAAAATAAAAAAAGAAGACCCGCAGGGTCTTGTTTTTTTTATTTTTGATATGGGGAGCGTCCCCAGGGTTCGAATCGAGCGAGCGAAGCGAGCGAGATCCCTTTCCCTTCCCGCCCCGCCGTAGGCGGCTAGCGAGCGTAGCGAGCGTCTTCCCTTCCCGCGAGCGTCTTCCCTTCCCGTCTTCTAGACTTTAAGCATAAAAACTTATATAATGGAACAAAGGAGGTTTAATGAAAAAAATAATTGGAATTTTATTAAGCGCGGTGTTTGCGTTGACTCCGGCGACGGTGTTTGCTACGCAGGCCGATCTTAGATTAAATGGTGATTATGATTTTAAAACGAGTGATGAATTTAACTCGAGTACGTTTTTTGCCGGTAATAAAGTTGAAGACAACGCCGTAGTCCACGGTATTGACTTTGCTTTTGGTAGCGAGGTTGAGAATAAGGGTAGCTATGAATATGGTTTTCATGCGGGCAATAAAGTAGTTACAAGTGGCACTTATGAGAGAGATCTCTTTGCCTTTGGTAGTGAGATTGTGATAGCGAGAGAAGCTAAAATCGCCAGAGATTTTTATGCTGCCGGCAGTAAAATCGAAATCAATAGTAATATCCCGGGCTCTGTGTTCGCCACAGCAAGTAAGATTGTGTTAAATAACGTTACGATTGGTGGTGATTTAAGGGTGGCGGCGGCCGAAGTTGAAATCATTGGTGATGTAAAAATTGGCGGAACCTTTGTTTATAATGAAGATTTGAATGTTGTTGGTAAAGATACCATGATTGCGGGCGAAATCGAGACGTATCAACCGATTCTTCTAAGTTTTCGCTGGAATGAGAATCTTAGAATCATCTTTGCGGTGCTCAGCCTTGCATCATCTATCGTAATTGCAGTGGTGTTTATCCTAATTGCTAAAAGATTCTTTAATAGTCTTAAAGAAAAAGCCGAAACAGCTGACGCAAAATATGTACTGGTAAATCTTGGTATCGGTCTTCTTGGTGTGATTGTGGTACCGGTGCTTGCAGCGCTACTTATTGCTACGATTGTTGGTATCCCGGCAGGGTTGTTGCTCCTTCTTGCCTTTGTTATTGCTCTTGTCCTCTCCGTTACGGTCTTCGCAGCCTTTGTTGGTGGCAAGATTATGCCAAAACAAAGCGCAATTCTTAGTACAACAATCGTGCTAATTCTGATGGCAGTGATCGGATACATTCCAGTGGCTGGCTGGATAATAAATTCTGTGTGCGGTTTGATTGGTTTTGGTATTATCCTCACTTCGATTTTTGACAAAAAAGTTGCACAAAAAGCGAAAGTAGAAGAGCCTAAAGAGGAAGAATGATAGTTTGAGTCTAAAAAATAGCTCCCGCGCGGGAGCTATTTTTGTACAAATTATTTATCCCAGTCGAATCCTTCGCCGTAGTGTCCGTAGCGAGCGGATGCTTCGTAAATTGGGCGTTTCAAATCGAGGAATTTGATGATGCCGCGTGGGGTAAGGTTGTAGCCTTCGATTTCTTCTGGTTTGCCGTCGATAATCACGGTTTTTTCGAGTGGTTCAGCGTAACCAATGGCGTAAGCAAGGCGCACCAAAACTTCGTGAGCACCGCGTTTTCTGAGATAATCTACGGCAATACGGCGAGCCATGTAAGCTGCGGAGCGGTCTACTTTGGATGGGTCTTTGCCAGAGTAACAACCACCACCGATCGCAACGCGTGGGCCGTAATTGTCGACAATGAGTTTGCGGCCAGTAAGGCCAGTGTCGGCGTCGAAACCGCCTTGGTTCCAGTCACCAGCTGGATTGATGTGTAGTTCTAGTTTGCCAGCAAGACCTTCTTTGGCAATGAAATCGCGCACAAGTTGTTCGAGTTCATCCTTTGGTGCATTTTGGAAGCTAGCCACGATGGAATCAATAGAATCATCTGGTGCAATTGTAACTTGGGTTTTGCCATCGAATGGGAATTTTTCGTAGATGAATTGGTTGAGGCGGCGTGAAAGCACAACTTCGCGTGGGAGAAGTTCTGGGGTTTCGTCGCAAGCGTAGCCAATCATGATTCCCTGGTCGCCAGCGCCACCAGTATCAACGCCCTGAGCGATTTCTGGAGATTGTTTAACGATTTTAGTGTGAACCTCGAGGTCATCGCCGGCGATGCGCTTAACGATTTTTTCGATATCGACATCTTCGGCAGTTGAAGTAATTTCGCCGGTCACAAAAACGACGCCATGGCCGCCACAGGTTTCGGCAGCTACGCGCGCATCTGGATCTTGGGCTAAATATGCATCCAAAATAGCATCGCTAATTTGGTCACAAAGTTTGTCTGGGTGTTTCGGAGAAACGCTCTCCGCGGTTCGATAGAACATATCTTTCCTTTCTTTGGTCGGAATTACCACCTTGCAGATGTAGGTTGGTAGGGGGTCGCTGGGCCGCTCCCTCGCCCCTTCTTGATATTAAATTGTTAATGTATCTATTGTAACATGATAAAATAAAAGAGTATGAAAATCGCGATTTTTACTGACGTTTTTTTGGATATTACCGGGGGTATTGTCACCTCGATTCGTGCGCAAAAGAATCAGCTTGAAAAAATGGGCCACGAGGTTTATCTTTTTACTTCTGGTTTTAAACGCAGCAAAGCTGAGCTTAAGAAATTGGCCGATAAACATATTTTTATCGTGCCAACTTGCAAAGTTTTCTTTAAACCGTTAGTCCCGATTGCGCGCCGCCCGGCCAAAATCGAAAAATGGGTTGTAAAAAACTTCCCGGATTTTCCAAATTTTGACGTCGTGCATGTGCATTACGAAGGCGGCTGTTCGATCGCCGGCATTCGCTTGGCTAAAAAGTACAATATTCGCCTTGTTCAAACCATGCATGGGCGCGAGGATGAAGGTGTGCACGATATTGTGCCGGCGCCGTTCCGTTTGCTCGTCGCTACGCTTTTGAACTGGTTTCATTCATGGTATTTGCCGCATGACTATAAGGTTAAAAAGGACAACAATTTGGCAAATAGTCGCGCGCGTGCCAAGATGTGGACGCTGATGATTAACCACGCCAACCAAGCTGATGTGGTTTTGACACCATCACATCACTTTGGCGCCAAACTCAAAGAATACGGCGTGAAACGCCCGATGGATGTAGTTTCGAACGGCGTGGAAGATGATTTTGTGCTTGAAAAAGTGCCGGTGCGCGAGCTAAAACCTGGAAACAAGTTTGATATTATTTGGAATAGCCGTCTTGATAAAAACAAGCACATCATGCAATTTCTCGAGGCCCTCACGATGGTTAAATGCCCTTATTCCCTCTCGGCTTTTGGCGATGGTTTGGAGGAGAAAAAGGCCAAGCGTTACGCGAAGAAGCATAATTTGAACGTGAAGTTTTATGGCCACATTGAGCGCGATTTGATTCTTGAAAAGATGAATAATTGCCAACTTTCGGTGCTTGCGTCGTATCATTTTGACAACCAGCCAATGACGATTGTGGAAGCTGTGGTGCGCGGCATGCCGGTTCTGATTTGCGATCCTGATATGAAAGAAATTATGCCGAGTGGCGGTTATGTGTTAGCCGACGGCCCGGAGCCAGCCGCTCTTGCTAGGGCGATTGACGAGCTTTACGCAGAGCCAGCCAAAATTGCCAAAATGAGCGAAATCATGATTAAACATCGTGGCGAGAAAAAGCAATCAATTCAGGTCGAAAAGTTGCTAAAAGTCTACAGTGGAAGTAAAAAATAACAGAGGCAAAATTGACAAAAATGGCAAAACGTGGTATAATGAGAAGAGTAGCAAGTTACTTCGCTGACATTTTAACTTTCACCCGCTTAATTCTGGCGGTTTTTTTAATGGTTCTCATTATTATCGACGGCAAGCCAGAGTGGGCGTTGATTGTATTTTCGCTTGGCGAACTTACTGACGCTTTTGATGGTGCTTGTTCCAAAAAGTGGCCGTTTGAAAAAGGCAAAGAACCAAAATATCGCAAGTATGCCGAAAAGTACGACATTTTTGCGGATCTGTTTTTGCTTTCGATGATGGCACTATACGTTGTGATTCGCGTGAATGTTTGGATGTGGTTTATGATTGGCGTGGTAGTGATTTTCTGTACAATTATTGAGCTAATTGCCTACCATCGCATGATGGGCCACCCAGATGATTGCTCGCCAAATTCTTTGTACGCTAAAAACCCAGAATTCACCGAAAAACTACTACTCTTTAGGCGCAAAATCGCTTATATTCCTAGCATTATCACCGGTATTATTTTGACACTACTTGCCACTAGCTGGTCGTGGACGGTGCGCGGTATTATCCTCGGCGTGGCCGCTGTAATCGGAATTTTTCTTTGGTTCTTCTTAAGAACTCGTCGCAAGAAAGTCGCGCGTGATTAAAACAGCGCGGCCGTGGTCGCGGCTAAATAATTGTTTGGATTGTACAAATTAAGTAGCGTAATTTTGGCGGCCAAATCGCCGGTCCAAAGCGTCAGTGGTGAGTAAGAAGTTTGTTCAAGTGAGACCGAATTCACGATACCGTCTTTTGCGACGATGATATTTCCGCCATGAAAAGTCACCACGGTGAGCGGGTAGCTTAAAGTAAATTTATGTAAAATTTCGACAATTTGCATCAGTGGCATCGACAGTAAAATCATTTTTGGATAAAGCGCGGCGTGCAAAAGTTTTTGAAGTTGCGCCATGGAAGCCAGGATAATTACGGACTCTTTTTCGAGGATTTTTTCCGGGTTTGATTCGACAATTAAATCTACTGCATCGCGGGTAATGAGAAGCGGTTTTTCGGCAGAAACGCAGGCGCCAGAAATAGCGCGATTCGTGATGGAATTCTTGGAAAAATCGCCAAAAAACAGATTAAAATCAGACATGTTGGCGGCGGCAGTGAGCTCGTCTGAGGCGTCGAGCGAGCCAGAATCGGTGGCTTTTAAGAACAGAAAATTATCCATTGGCGGGAGCTTATTTTTGAGGGTTTCTGGCAGTACGATTTTTAGTTCTTTGAGTGGGCTGGTGCCAAGAATTTTTTCAGCAAAACGAATCTCGTTATTAAATGATTTGTCGTTGCCGCCAAAAAGGCAGACGCTTCCCTGCTTCTGTTCTGGCAGGTTCCAAAGCAGGTTTTCGTGCGGGTTTTTGGTGAACTTCTGCCAGTAATCCATTAGTCCTCCAATTCGATGCTAATTGGGCAGTGATCTGAACCCAAAATTTGTTCATGAATTTCTGCCGACTTGACTTTGTTGAATAAATTTTTTGACACAAAGAAGTAGTCGATGCGCCAACCGATGTTGCGAATGCGGGCGCCGGCGCGGAAAGTCCACCAGGTGTAGCGGCCGGTTTCCTCTGGGTGTAAGGCGCGGAAGGTGTCGACAAAGCCGGCATTTACGATGTTGTCGATGCCGTGGCGCTCCTCTTTCGTATAGCCAGCATTTTCTTCGTTGTCCTCTGGGCGAGCCAGGTCGATAGCAGTATGAGCGGCGTTAAAATCGCCACAAACAATCACCGGCTTTTTGGCTTCAAGCTGCTTTAAATAGTTTAAGAATTCTGGGTCCCAGGTTTTTTCGCGCAGTTTCAAGCGCTCTAAACCGTGCTTAGAATTAGGGGTGTATACGTTAACGAGGTAGAACTTTTCAAACTCGGCAGTAAGCACGCGGCCTTCTTTGGCTGGGTCGCCAAATTCATCGGCGGCAGCGGTTAGGGTTGGCAAATCATTAAATACAGCAAGTGGCTTTACTTTGGTAAAAATCGCAGTTCCGGAGTAGCCAGGGCGCACGGCGGAGTTCCAAAGCTCTTCGTATTCAGGCAGATCAATCTCGGCCTGGCCTTGCTTGGCTTTGGTTTCTTGGATGCACAAAATATCTGGATTGGCATCTTTAATAAATGCCTCAAAAGCGCCCTTATTGATGACGGCGCGCAGGCCATTTACGTTCCAAGAATAAATTTTCATTAAAACCTCCCGCGGTCTAGGTCGCGCTGCTTGATGGTTTCGCGTTTGTCGTATTTTTTCTTACCTTTGCCTAGCGCAATCACGAGTTTGATGTGGCGGCTGCCGCCAAGGAGTTTAACTGGTACGATGGTAGAGCCGGCAACCTTGGCTTTGGCAAAGGCTGCAATCTGTTTTTTAGTGGCAAGAAGCTTGATATTACGTGCCGTGTCGGCGCCAAGAGTTAGGTTATTTAGCCAGAGTTCGTCGTTTCTAATCGTCACAAAAGAGCCCTGAAGTTGCACGTGATGGTCGCGGATTAAGCGTACTTCCGGGCCGGTCAAAACCATGCCAACAGAAAGCTCGTCGCTGAGTACGTAATCAAAGTGAGCGCGACGGTTTACAGTCGTTAAATCTGGGGCTTTGGCCTTTTTCATACCCTAATTATACCATTTTGACGTTATCTTTGCCGATAAGCTCTTCGAGTTTTGCGATGAGCTCTGGCGTGGCGTCTACTTTAAATGGCATTTTAAGCGGATGTTTATCTTCGCCCTCTTTCAAGACCAGGATAACATCTTGGAAACCAAGGTTAATATCGCAGAGGCGGCGAATGGCGGCCAAAGTATCGGTATCGTTTGGATTTTCAATCAAAAGGAAGAGGCGTTCTTTGCGCGGATCTTTTGGCGGCGTAATTGGAGCAGCTGGGGCGGCTGGTTCGGCTGGGGCTTTGGAGCCAGAATAAACTCTTTCGGCGGAAGATTTGGAATAGCGGCGCTTCTTTGGCTCGGCGGCTACTGGTTCTGGCAATTTTTCGCCAGTAGGTTGGTAGTTTTCGAGCATTTCGTCTGAGATAATATCGATAGTTTCGCCCATCAATTTGACTTCTGAGGTTGGGTTGCCGTCTTTGTCGGTGGCGTTAACTTTGCCGGTGACTTTGATTACGTTATCAACTACCAGTTTGGCGCCGCAGGTTTCGAAGAGTGATGGGAACACGATGACTTCGCATTCGCCGGTTTTGTTTTCGATTTTTACGAAGGCCATCTTGGTGTTTGATTTAGTCAAAATCGTGCGCACAGCCGTGATGATGCCGCCTACAGAAATCAGCTTGTTGTTGTTCTCTGCTGCGACGTAGCTTAACGGATGGGTTTGCTCGTCAAAGTAAGTATCGTATTTATCGAGCGGGTGGGCAGAAAGGTAGAGACCCATAAGGTCGCGCTCCCATAGAAGCTGCTCTTTATCAGAATATGAAGTTGGGGCTTTTTTGATCTCGACTTCTGGCACGGCGCCGGCTTCGCCCATCGCGCCAAAGAGATCAGTCTGGCCGGAGCCAACGTCTTTTTGAACTTTGGCGCCGTAGGCTTGGATAGCTTCGAGATTGAATAATAAGTCGGAGCGTGAATAGCCAAAGCGATCAAAGGCACCGGTCTTGATGGCGGCTTCCCAAGATTTCTTATTAAACTTAGTGGAATCTACGCGCTTGGCAAAGTCGCAAACGCTCTTAAATGGACCGTTTTTGTCGCGTTCTGGAATCACGATGTCTTCAATCAAAGATTTACCCATGTTTTTCACGCCAGAAAGGCCGAAGCGAATGGTTTTTTCGCCGCCTACGATACCAAAGTCGCCGTAGGATTGGTTGATGTCTGGGCCAAGCACCTTGAGTCCGAGGTGTTTGCATTCGGCGATTTCAATGGCGAGGCGGTCGGTCCAGCGCATATCGGCGGTCATGAGGGCAGCCATGAAGGCGTCTGGATAATGGGCCTTTAGATATGCGGTCCAATAAGCCACCAAGGCGTAGCATGCGGCGTGAGACTTGTTAAAACAGTAGTTAGCAAAGTCGAGTAGCTGGCTCCAGAAGGTTTCGGCAATTTCTTCGGTAGCGCCACCAATTTCTACGGCACCCTTAATGAATTCCGGCTTGACCTTCTTCATCAAATCCACCTTTTTCTTACCTACAGCCTTACGCAAAGTATCTGCCTGGCCGCCGGTAAAGCCACACCATTCCTTGGAAATCTGCATGAATTGCTCTTGGTAGATCATAATACCATAGGTACTCTTGAGCGCGTTTTCAAGGCCTGGGTGAAGATAGGTGATGGCTTCTTCCCCGTGCTTGCGGCGAATAAACGAATCGATAAACTGCATTGGGCCCGGGCGATAAAGCGCCACCATAGCGATGATATCCTCAAACGACGAAGCCTTGAGGTCTTTTAAGTAGCGTTTCATACCGGCAGATTCAAGCTGGAAGACGCCGGTAGTGTCGGCTCGTTGCAAGAGCGCGTAAGTCTCTGGGTCATCGAGCGGCACGGAATACATGTCGATATCTTCGTGATAGACTTTGCGAATCATGCGGAGCGCGTTGTTGATCACGGAAAGGTTGGAAAGGCCGAGGAAGTCCATTTTAAGTAGGCCCAGCTCTTCTACGGTACCCATTGGGAATTGGGCGGCGATTGGACCTTTGGCGGAAACTTCAAGTGGCAAGAATTTTACGAGGTCGTCTGGCGCAATCACCACGCCACAGGCGTGTACACCGTGGTTTCTGATGGTTCCTTCAAGGCGGGAGGCAAAATCTAGGACTTCTTTTGAAATTGGGTTGGTTTCGTACTCGTTTTTGAGGTCTGGCACGTCTTTGATGGCATCGGCGAGATGACAGTGGTGGCCCATCACTGGGTCTGGCACCATTTTAGCGAGGCGGTCGGCCTCGGCATAAGGCACCTCGAGAACGCGCGCCACATCGCGCACGGCGTTTTTGGCCATCATTTTACCAAAGGTAGCAATGTTAGACACGCGGCCTTCGCCGTATTTCTCGGTACAGTATTCAATTACCTCGTCGCGGCGAGTATCCTGGATATCGGTGTCGATATCTGGCATGGAAATACGATCAGGATTAAGGAAGCGCTCAAAGAGCAAGTCATATTTAAGTGGGTCAAGCTCGGTGATACGAAGGGCGTAAGCAAGCAAAGAGCCGGCGGCAGAACCACGGCCCGGGCCGTACACAATGTTTTTGTTCTTGCCCCACATAATAAAGTCTTGCACGATGAGGAAGTAGCCGTTGTAGCCCATTTTGTCTACGACCGATAGCTCGTAGTCGATACGTGGCAAAATCTGAGTTTTTTCGTCGCGGTCTTTGTCGACTTTCTCGAGGATTTTGCGGCAGTCTTCTACGCTGAGTTTCTCGGTCTCTTCGGCAGTTTTGCCACCGTAGCGGAAAACGAGGCCACGAAATACCAGGTTATCTAGATATGATTTTTCGGTTTCGCCATCTGGCACTGGGAATTTTGGAATCAAAATGCGGCCAAGTTGCAAATCTACATTGCAGCGGTCGGCGATGCGTTTGGTGTTTAACACAGCTTCTGGGCAAGTATCTTGCCAGTGGTCGATGATTTCTTGTGCGGAGATAACGTGGAGGTCAAAATCCTTCAAGGTCATGCGGTTTGGGTCAGAAAGGTTGGCGGCGGTACCTACACAAAGTAGAACCTCGTGGGCGTCTTGGTCTTCGTGTTTCAGGTAGTGAGCATCGCAGGTGACAACAAGCGGCAGGCCAAGCCTCTCAGCGTGCGCCATTAGCCAATCGTTAACCTTCTTTTGCTCGGCGGAGTGAGTAGAAGATTTTGGGTGGCCGTGATCTTGCATCTCAAGATAAAAACGATCTTTAAAAACGTTACGATACCAATCAATAAGTTTAAGGGCGCGCTCGTCGTCGTCGGCACGGATGGCCTCGGAGATTTCGGAACCCATACAACCAGAAAGACAAATGATGCCTTCATTATATTTTTCGAGCTCGTCGTGGTCAGTGCGCGGTTTGTAATATTTACCGTGGATCTCGGCATTCGACATAATGCGACAAAGGTTTTCAAAACCTTTGTTGTTCATTGCGAGCAAAGTAATATGGAAGCGCTGCTTATCGTGAGCCGGGTCTTTGTCGGTCATTTTGCGGGCGGCCACGTAGGCTTCAAGACCAAGCACCGGTTTGATGCCAGCATCGTTACAGCATTTGTAGAGCTCAACCAAGCCACTCATGGTGCCGTGGTCGGTGACGGCGACCGCTTCCATTCCCTGCTCTTTGACATAGTCAACGAGTTCTGGAATCTTGGTCAAACCATCCAAGAGCGAATAATGAGTGTGATTATGTAGGTGTACAAAATCACTCGGTTTTAACTCCACTTTTGACATAGTTTAATTATAGCATAAAAAGGCGCGCGTATAGGGTGATGTGGGGTCCCCGATTGATTTCTTAAGCATTTTGTGGTATAATTAGATAAATGGGGTGTACTTTAATGTTTTCTGGGTATACCCAAAGAATCTTTCGCTTAAGGAGGAGGGTAAAATGAAAGACATCTTAATTTTCTTGTTGTTCCTGTGCATCTGGCCGGGGTCGATGTTTCTGGTCGGTATCATTGGTGAAAGCCGAATTTTACCGATTGATAGCCACCAGAGCCAGACTTTCTGGCCCGGAGAGCTCGCATTGCCGGTGATGGCATTCGTGCTATACCAGGATTACGCGAGAGGTTTCCAATTCCCGCGTTGGGGATGGATACTGTTTGCGGTCTTGACCGTGATTTGGCTCCCGATTGGGATCAAATTATGGAAGGACGACATGTCCTGGTACAAGCCGCGTGCACGGTATAGTCCGACGAAGATATGGCACAACCTTGGTGGCTTCATCCTGATCTCGCCAGCCATTGTGCCGTACGCGATTACGGTAATCGTCGAGGCTATCCGCGGTCGGTACGAGATTTCATGGGTCGGCGTAGCCGTCTTTGTCGCAGCTGTTTCTTTCTACGTGGTACTTGCTAGCACCGATAAGGTGAAACACGAAGGCGACGAAGACATTCGTCACCCCGCAGATTGGCAACCGATTTGGGTTACCAGAAAAATTAAAAGGTCTACGTAGAGTAGGCCTTTTTTGTTGCTAGCTTTTAGCCTATGGTTGCCAGTTTGGCTGGTTGTTGACGACGGAGGCGTTAGTGGAGTTGTCATTAAACCTAATAAAGCCGTCATGATCGCTAACGTTTGTAACGGTCCAGCCACTAATATCTCCGATATTCCAGGTAGTGGCATAGTAGCCGGCAATGGAAAACATGTGAGACATATCTGTTACGCTGCTTACATCCCAATTGTTGAGATTGCCAAGGTTAAAAGTAGTAGTTCTGTAGCCAGCCGATTCAAACATCTGCTCCATATTTTCTACGTTGCCTACATTCCAGCTACTAAGATCGCCAAGACTAAAGGTGGTAGTATTGTGGCCGGCACGACGGAACATGTCTTGCATTTCTTTCACATTGCTCACATTCCAATTACTAAGATTGCCGATACTCCATGTTGTAGCTTCCTCGCCGGCACAGTTAAACATATAACTCATGTTTTTTACATTACCCACATTCCAGCTGCCAATATCTCCAATATTGAAAGTGTCCACAGCATCACTGCCGGCACAGTTAAACATCCAATGCATATCCTCTACCTTGCTAGTATCCCAGCCTGGATGACTCGCATCAATGTATCCCAAATTTCCGATGTTCCAAGTAGTAGAGTACTGGCCGGAGTTGGCAAACATATAATTCATATCTTTTACATTACCCACATTCCAATTTCCAAGGTTACCAAGATCAAAGTTAGTGGCATTCCGGCCGGCTTCATTAAACATCCAACTCATATCCTCTACACTGCTTACATTCCAACTGCTAAGATCACCAAGGCTCCAGGCAGTTGCATCATGTCCTGCACGATAGAACATATAATGCATATCTTTTACGTTGCTCACATTCCAGTTACCAAGATCACCAAGGCTCCAGGTGGTCGCATCATGTCCTGCATTATAGAACATATAGCTCATATCTTTCACGTTGCCCACATTCCAGTTGCCAATATTGTTAAGATTAAAATTAGCGACAGTGTAGCCAGCATAGGCAAACATATAATTCATGTCTTGCACATTGCTTACGTTCCATTTTCCAATGTTACCAATACTCCATGTAGTGGCGTTGCGGCCGGCGCAGTAGAACATTTGTTTCATGTCAAGCACATTACTTACACTCCAATCACTAAGATCACCGACGCTCCATGTAGTGGCGTTGCGGCCGGCACAGTAGAACATGTAGGACATATCTTCTACCTTACTCACGTCCCAACTGCCAATATTACCGAGATTGAACGTAGTGGCGTTTCGTCCAGCATCCATGAACATATGCCCCATTTTTTTAACATTACCTACGTTCCAGCCCGGATGGTCCGCATCTACGTAGCCAAGGTTACCAATATTCCAAGTGGTAGCGCTATACCCGGCGTGGCTAAACATACTTGTCATGTTGGTCGCGTTACTTACGTTCCAACCACTTAAATCACCTATGTCCCATGTAGTGGCGTTTTGGCCGGCTGAACTGAATAATAAATTCATACGTCGCACATTGCCCACGTCCCAATTGCTGAGGTCGCCAATATTCCATGTGGTGGCGTATACACCAGTGCTGCCAAACATACTTTGCATACCCCACACGTGGCTTACGTCCCAATCGTCAAGATCGCCAATATCCCAGGTTGTAGCATGTGTGCCAGCTAGTGAAAACATGCCGTCCATATCGGTCACGCTACTTACATTCCAATTGCCAAGATTGCCAATATTCCAAGTTGTAGCATTATACCCAGCACGATAGAACATATCGTACATACTTCTCACGTTATCTACGTTCCAACTTCCAATGTCGCCGAGATCAAAAGTTACAGCATTATAACCGGCACCGGAAAACATACCGCGCATATTGGTTACGTTGCTTACGTTCCAACTTCCAAGATTACCAATATCAAAGGTCGTAGAGTTCCAGCCGGCATAAGCGAACATGGAGGACATATCTGTTACTTCGCTAGTATTCAGTTTGTCTATGTTTGTAATAGATGCCAGGTTTTTCATATAGTAAAACCACCACTGCGTACTAGTTGGTTTGAAATCATAAAACGATTGATTAAAATTAGCGGAAGTAATAGGGTTGTTGTCGCCCGCACTGTCGCTGCCACTAGTCCATTGTGGTCTATCAGTGCTCAATGTAGCATTTGCCGGCACATCATATACTGCTACAATCGTGGTGTTGCCAAGGTTGTCTGTGTAGGTATCATTAACCGTATAAGTATTGTTATCGTAGACAAAGTTCAGGTTATTGTTTGAGCCAAGAATGGCTTTAGCAGTAAGCGGCGGAGGGGTAATTGGTACAGCAGTATAAAGAATTTCGGTCTTATAGAGTCCTGGCTCTAGAGTAGAGCCTGCCTCAATACCATAATAAATATCAAGAGTGTCGTTCGCGATTGCAGAGTTAGTTTCATGAATGAGTTGTTTGTTGTCTACAGTTGGCATAGCAGCAAACTTGGAACTTGCTGCTGGGTTGTATATATTATAACTTGCATCAAAGCTCCCTAGCCCAGCAATAGCATAGCCCCAAGTAGCACCATTGGTTAAGTCTAAAGCGGCAGGAGCGTCATAAGTGCCAGTAGTGGCATTAATCTTTTGATTAGCACCGTCATTGCTTGAGTTGCCATTAAGATAGATATCATTAACTTCATCTGAATTAACGGATATATAAATTTCATAACCATATTGTGAATTAGTACTACCAATAATAGTGTCCTTAATGATACTAAGTGAGCCATTCTCTTCTGGTTTGATCGTAGCGTCTACTACTTGGTTAGTAATTAGGCTTAGCCCGTCTGCTGACGGAGCGGCTGGTTCAGCATTGGTAGTTTGGGCTACTGGTGAAACTAAAATAAGA
>JAFZBJ010000006.1 GCA_017561835.1 Candidatus Saccharimonadota bacterium
ATCGTAGCAAATGGGCTAAAGTTTGATAGTTTAGCACAAAATGGGCTGAATTCGGTATTCCAGTCAGCTGGTAGCTCTTCTTTCACTGCTAATATTGCCGGTTGGGATTTGAGCGGTGTTGGTAGTGATGGTGCGCCGGGTGGTAGTCTATTCTATAATGATTATGGCAGATTAAAGACCTGGGTAGTGGATGCTAGTAACTGGGTATTCAAGAGAGGCAGCGGTTCATTTGACTCTTTGTATAGATTCTTCTGGAGATCTGGTATGTATGCTTCTGAAACTTGGTCGCTTGACGTAAGTGGTTGGAATACTAGTGGTATTACGAATTTTGGATCGGTATTTAGTGGCAATGGCAATGGTGGAAACTGGTTCCTCGACGTTACTGGTTGGGATACTAGTAGCGCTACTAATATGGCGGATCTCTTTAACTATAGCGCTACTGGAGCGGCGAATATTGAAATTGTTGGTATAGAGTATTGGAATACTGGTAACGTTACAAATATGAACCAAGTTTTCCGCAAATTTGGCGCCCAATCTAGAAAAGGCGCAGTGTTTGAAACTGTTTTGGCGGGTAGTGATAATACTGCTGTATATAGCCTTGATAACTGGACCATCAATAATGTGACGGATTTGGGGTATGGTTTCCAGGGTGCCGTGATCAATGCGCAGGTAGCAAATAATTTGAAGAATTGGAACACTAGTAGTCTAAGCTCAACAAGCTTCAAATATTTGTTTAGGGGTAGTAGGGTCATGGGCGACCTGGACCTTCGGAATTGGGATACTAGCAGCGCAACCGATATGTCATATATGTTTGGTGGCTCCCAAATTAATGGTACTCTTAATGTTACCGGTTGGGATACTAGCCATGTAACTAATATGAAGCAGATGTTTGGCTTCCATCGTGACGATACTTTGTATGATGATAATAGCCGCACATACGATACCGCAACGCCGGCCACCATTAAGGAATTAGTTGGCATTGAAGGCTTTAATACAAGCTCATTAACAAATGCCAACTATATGTTTGCCGGCATTATGCTTGATCATTTCGATTTTGATTTGTCCGGTTGGCAGACAAGCAATCTAAGTAATGTAACTAAGATGTTTGCGTGGGCTCGTACTGCTAGTTCATCTACGGATTGTTCACTGGATGTGAGCGGTTGGAATTTGAGCTCCGTTTCTAGCACAAACGGTATGTTTATGGCTCTTTGTAGTGATATACAATATGATAATTACTACCAGGGTGGGTTTGGTGATCTCTATCTTAATATGACGGGTTGGACAAATACAACAAATATCACTAATACCTCATCTATGTTCTATGGATTTGGTGGCTTTGGTTTTGACAACGTGGTAGGCTGGCAAAACAATGCACCACCTCGTCAATGGAATGCTTCTCCTGATTATGGTGATATACCTAGTGGCTACTATTCAGACGTTACAATAGAGGGTCTTAATACCTTTGACACTTCAAATGTAACAAATATGTCTTACATGTTCTATGGTTACGGCATGCGTGATCCTGACCTAGAATTAACGCTTAGCTTAAACACTGGTAAGGTCACGAACATGTCGTACATGTTCCAATACGCCGGTAGTTATTCAAGTAGTGTCAATATAGACATTAACTCACTTGATACTGGCAAGGTCACAAATATGTCATATATGTTTTATTTCGTGGGTCCAAAAGCCGATTCTGTCATAATTAGCCTTGAAGATATCAATACTTCTAGCGTTACTAATATGGACTATATGTTCTATGAACGTACTGGCCAATTTGCTAGTACCTTTATCGTCAATCCACGCAACTGGACAGTTACCAACGTTACAAGCCATACCAACTTTGCGTATCGCGACATTGCTGAGCCAAGCTGGTCATACTAAGGTCAAGCTGGCCTTTATCCGACCTACGTGGTATACTTAGGCCATGAAGAAAGTGATTGTAAAATGCAAACTCACAGATCGTGAGCGATTTGAAAATAAGCTAGCAGAGATTGATCGCGATTTTTCGCCGGTTTACTGGCAGCATGATCGTATTTATATTCCGCGCGATTTTAAGCATGGGGCAAATTTCCCACGTCTGATTATGCGTACCGAAGTGCGTGCTACGGACATGCCAGCTAAGTATACACTGATTTTGCGCCGCCATATTGAAGACTCTGGTATTGATATGGTTGAGGCTACGCCGGTCACAAACTATGTCGAGATGGTAAATATTATTTTGCAACTTGGTTTTAAGCTTCAAACCGAGGTTTCACGTCAGCGGCAGGAAATCCAAATGGATGATCAGAATGTAATTTATCTTGATGCAGTAGAAAATCACGATGGTTATTATGCTAAGATGGAGTCGGTGCTTTCTGACACTGATTCGGCTGAAGATGTTAGGGAAGATCTACGCAGATTGTTTGCTTCATTCGGTGAAAAAGACATTACCGAACTAGCCTATTCTGAGTATTAAAGATAAAAAAACTGCCGCGTTAAACGGCAGTTTTTTGTTGGTTTAACCGCGTGGTGGTTCGCCGTCTGGTTCGCCGAGGAGTTTTTTGGATTTGATTTCGTAGCGGCGGCCATTGACTGGTGACACGTAATAATCTTCGTTCAAAAGATTTACGAAGGTGGTCAAATCTTTGTCGTCCATGATGATAATAGAACCGTCGTCGTCTGTCATAAGGTCTAGTTGCATCTCATCTGCATAATTAATGAGATCTTTTTGTGACATTTCTTCGGCGATATCCATGGCCTGGAGCTTCTTCAAGACCGGTTTTTTATCCTGGAGAAGGGAATTAAGGGTCAAACCTTCAGCAAAGGAGAGTTTATATTTCTCGCTGAGTTCTTTGGCCTTTTCTTCGGCGATAACCTGGGATTTGTAGTCGTATTGGAAGAGATTCTCGAACTTAGATTGGTTAAATACAACGATAGTTTTGTCAACAATGGCTACCTGGTTGTCATCTGGCATCTTGATAGCGACTTCGGCAGAGAATGGCTCAAAGCTTTCACCGTTGATTTCCCAGGAAGAGGCACCTTTGAGGGCGCTAGAAGCAGAAATTGCTTTGGCGATATAAAAGGTTTTGGTGCCGTCTTCGCCGCCTGGATAGGTGAATTTAGCGATGATGCCTTTGATTTTTTTGAATTCGTATTCGTTTTCAGAGAAATAATTGATGTCTTTGTATTCGTTCTCAATGAGGTGAATGAGGGTTTCGGCGCGGCCGACTTTATCGAGATCGGTGTGATAGATAACATTTTCTTCGCCGTCGGCTTTTTCGTATTCGCGGCATTCAAGGCCTTTGTCGGCGCCTTCAATAATGAACTTAGCAGCGTTCTGCATGAACAAACTTTTTACGCTGCTTGTTAACTGATCTGAGTACTTAATTTTGAAAGGTGTATAATTTTTGTTAAACAAAAATAGCTCAGCACTAACGTTGTTCTTGATTTCGTCAATTTCGTTGGCCCACAGGAAGACATCGAATTTTTCTTGCATATTTCCTCACTTATTTATGGAGTAATTGTAGCATATTAAGAGGAAATATCAAAAAGTTTCTGGAGAGCCTCACGGTAGAGAGTAGGAAGTAGCGCCAAGCTCCTCCAAGATTTCTTTAAATATATGTTAATTACAACACGATTCTAACAGATTGGTGTTCGGTTACTACAACATAATTTATATAAAAAATAAATAGCTCTTTGTTCGGTTTTTAAGAGGAAAGTTTTCCACAATGTGGGGAAAAGTGCTTATGAAAAAGCCGAAAAAAGCACTTGCATTTTTGTCAAAAATAGTCTAAACTGAGGGTAGTGGAAGCACATACAAAAACCACAAAATAAAAATGCACCTTAAAAAGGTTTGAGATCGACCAACTAGGAGTTTCGGCGCGCGTTAAATTTTAGCAGGACGCGTCAAAGCAACTGTGTGTACATTCTCTAAAACACACCTCCCAATAAAACTCTATATGGTCTAAAACACAATAAGTCTCTCAACGGCTGCGATACGAGATTAGCTTCGCGCTGGTAAAATCGTGGTGGATAAATTGTGATCAAACAAAAACCAAAGCAAAAACAAAACCGCTGAAGTTTCTAGTTGAACGATCTCAAACGATGTATAATCAATATATGGGGAAACAACATATTCCTGTATTATTGTCGGAAGTCTTAGCAAACCTTAATCCAAAGCCTGGGGAATCATACCTTGATTTAACCGCGGGTTATGGCGGGCACGCTAAGGAGATTTTGGATGCAACACAGAATTATAAAGATTCTGTTCTGGTAGATCGCGACATCAACGCGGTTAACGTATTAAAAGAACAATTTAATACGATCAGAATTATGAATACGGATTTTTACGATGCGGTGCTGCAGTTAATCGAGTGTGGAAACGCTTTCGACCTAATACTTGCGGATTTTGGAGTTTCTTCTCCGCAACTAGACATTGCTGAACGTGGCTTTTCTTTTACTAAGGATGGGCCGCTTGATATGAGAATGGATCAACGGCAGGAGTTGACTGCGGCGACGATTATCAACAAGTGGAGTGAACGCGATCTCGCGGAAATTTTTGAACGCTATGGTGAAGAAAAACCAGGGCGTGCAAAAATGTTAGCGCGCGAAATTGTACACGCTCGCCCGATTGAGGGAACTAAACAACTTGCTGAAATCATTGCGAGTAAGTCAAAACATAGCCGGGTACATCCAGCTACGCGGATTTTCCAGGCGATTAGAATTGTAGTGAACAAAGAGCTCGAGGAAATCGAAAAAACTTTGCCACTTTTACCTAAGATTCTCAAGCCAGGTGGACGCGTCGCTATCATTACTTTTCATAGTCTAGAAGATCGATTGGTGAAAGATTATTTTAAAGATGCGAGTAGTTATGGTGAAGAGTCGGAGTTAAAAATCTTAACTAAAAAACCAATTGTTGCGGAGAGTGAGGAGTTAGTTATCAACCCGCGCAGCCGCAGCGCAAAATTACGCGTGGCAGAGCGGAATTGATAAAAATAAAAACAAAACAAAAAAAGGAGGCAATATGCCAAAGCAAATTATTGTTGCGAGCAAATCTCGCGTTCAAACCGTTAAGGTTAATTTCCGCTAAAGTCCTTTGACCTCCTGGGAGTGAGCGATCACTCCCAGGATTTAAGGGTGGCGATCGACATGGGCCGATAAGGCTCACCAATTTAGAGTTTCACAGAGAGTGTGAAGTGTATGACCTTCCCGGAATCGCGATATAAAGTTACTTATAGCTCTGCTTTATATCGCCTCCGGTCTATGGAACTAAACATCAAAATAAAAATCATCAGCGAGGAAAAAATTAATGAGAAGTCAAATTTATACAACGAGGCGCGCAGTATCCAGTGTCAGTTTTGCGCGTAATCGCAACATCGTGCGTCATTCCGCACGTGGACTTGGCTCAATTTCTCAAATCGTGATCGTTGGTATGATTACTTTAGTATTTGGCTTAATTTATGTGGCTGAGGGAACTAAAGCCACGGGTTATGATTACAAGATTTCGGAAGTAGAAACCGAAATTGCTGAAATGACAGCGAAAAAAGAAGACTTGGCGGTTGAAAAAGCGCGTCTTACCTCGATTGCAACAGCTAAAAATAGTGCCGTAGCGGCATCCATGGAAAATGCTGTTGTAACTGGTTATGCTACTGAATAAATGCTATAATTTATTTAGTTATGTCACGAATTAAAGCATTGAAATATTTGGTTTTGGCTGCACTAGGTGTTATCGTAGTGCGGCTATTTTTTATCCAAATTATTGAACACGGCAAATGGGTAGAACAGGCAAATTTGCAGCACACGATGCTTGAAACTATCGTAGCGGATCGTGGCGAAATATATATGATGGATGGCGATACGCCGGTGCCGGTAGTTTTAAATCAAACGGTATATTCTATTATTATTGATCCGGCCGTGACTAATAAGGAACGCTTAAAAGAATTGCTCGAAAAATACGCCAAAGATAATATTACGGCAGATATCGATGAGATTTATAATATTGAAGGATTACGTTATTTTGTAATTGCTAGAAATATCACGCGTGACGTGGCCGACCAAATAGCGAAAGAAGGCGTGGGTGGAATCTGGTTCCAAGAAAACAACCGCCGCGTGTATCCGGAGGGCGAGATGGCTTCGGCTTTGCTCGGATTTGTAAATGCGGAAGGCGTTGGCCAATATGGTATAGAAAGCTCGTTTAACGACGTTTTAAGGGGCACTGATGGGCTTTTGAAGTCGATTTCGGACGTTAATAATGTGGCACTTTCGATTGGTAATGACAATGTGAAAATCCCGGCCGTGGATGGTGAAACCGTAGTGCTCACGATCGACCGTGGTATGCAAAAAGGCGTGGAGGAAATTTTGGCAAGGCATCTAGCAAATACGCCGGCCACAAATATTTCGGCAGTCGTAATTGATCCTAATACTGGCAAAGTCTTAACGATGGCTAATTTGCCAAGCTACAATCCGGCAGATTATAGCAAAGTGGAAGATGCTTCTGTATACGTGAACTATGTGACTGAGGTTCCATATGAACCAGCTAGTACCTGCAAGACTTTTGCGTTTTCGGCGGCAATTAATGAAGGAAAAATGACTAGCAGTTCAACATACTTTAACCAAGGATATGTCGTAATTGATGGTTGGACGATTAGAAACGCGGAGCAAAGAAGCTCGCTCTATGGCACGATTGATATGCGCACCGCGCTTTATTGGTCGCTCAACACTGGAAGTATTCAGGCTTTGAAGTTTTTGGGTGATAATCCGGACGAAATCACACAAGTTGGTAGGGAACGGCTATACGATTATCTACATAACAAGTTCCGTTTGGATCAAAAAACTGGCATTGAAGTGCACGAAGCGGAGGGGATTGTAGCTGACCCAAACGAGGGTTATGGGCGTGATTCGGTTTATGCCAACATGACTTTTGGACAAAATATTTATACAACGATGATTCAGATGGTGTCGGCTTTTTCGGCAGTCGTTAACGGGGGTTATTACCATCAGCCAACGCTATTTGCTGGCAAATTGAACAAAAATGGTGAATTAATTCCGGCTGAGCGCGAAGATGAAACGCGGCAAATTTTGGGTGAGGGCACAAGTGTAATGATGCGTGAAATGTTAGCAAATAACCGCAATTACAAGGTTAGAATGGGAATTGATAAATATGGCTATCAAATCGGTGGTAAGTCTGGCACGGCACAAGTAGTAAGGGATGGTAGCTATGATAATACGATGTCTGAAACGATCGCCTCTTATATTGGCTTTGGCGGCACGGCTGGGGAGTTGCCAAAATATGTAATTATGGTTAAAATGTGGGGGGAGGGACAATACATGGACGGTACTGCCCACGGGTCAGCAGCGTTTGATGATGTGTCGAACTTTTTAATTGATTATCTAAAAATAAAACCAGGAAATGTATGAAAATAAACGATGAAATGTTTTACGGATTATTGCTCGCAGTAGCAGGGTTTTTGCTTGCTATGGCGATGACACCGTTTTATACCCATTTTGCATACAAGTATAAGTTTTGGAAAAAACAAAAGAAAACTACAGTAGATGGTGAAGCTTTGCCAATTATGACGAAGTTGCACGAGCACAAGTTTAAGCGCGCTTTTCCAACAATGGCGGGTATTATTGGTGTTGTGGCTGTTACGGTAGTGACATGGATTTTTAATTTGGATCGTGGTCAAACCTGGTTGCCGCTAGTTGGTTTTCTTGGTGGTAGCGTGGTAGGCGCGATTGATGATCTTATTAACGTATTTGGTTCTGGTAGGGGAGCGGCTGGGCTTCGCGGGCCAGTAAAATTCTTCATGATTACGATGGTGGGAGCAATGCTCGGATGGTTCTTCGCTGTAAAGCTTGGCTGGACCACGATTGATATTCCGTTTATAGGAGACTGGAATATCGGTATTGTTGGCATGATAATTGTGTTTACCTTTGCAGTTGTAGCAACTTCTAACGCCGTAAACATTACGGATGGACTTGATGGTCTTTCTGGTGGTCTTGCAATGCTTGCCTATGGTGCCTTCGGCGCGATTGCACTTTTGCAAGGGAAAATGATGCTATTTGGCTTTTGTATGACTGTAGTTGGCTGGTTACTTAGCTACATTTGGTTCAATGTGCCACCAGCTCGTTTTATGATGGGTGATGTCGGCTCGTTTGCGCTCGGCGCTGGGCTTGGTGTAGTAGCTATGATGACTGATTCATTCTTACTCCTACCGGTAATTGGCTTAATGTTTGTGGTAGAAACTGGTTCGAGCTTGATTCAATTAATGTCAAAAAAGTTTTTGAAAAGAAAGATTTTTATTTCAGCACCACTGCATCATCATCTTGAAGCAAAAGGCTGGGGGGAAGCAAAAATCGTAATGAGATTTTGGATTATTGCCGGTGTTTGTGCAATCTTAGGCGTGTTCCTAGCCGCAATCAGCGGAGTTTTGTAAGGGGTAAAAGGTGGTGGTGAAAACGCGAAAACACAAAAGCGACCTTGCGATTTTGTTTTCAGCACTTGGTTTGATGGGCCTTGGCCTAATTGTGATTTATGCAATTGGCCCAATGCGCGCGAATGTTTTGAACTCGGCGTATGGTGCGGATTATGACCCAAACTATTTTTTCATTCACCAACTTGTAAGCGTTGGGATTGCTTTAGCTGCGTTTTTCGCGGCGTTCAAAATCCCCTATGAAACATTAAAAAAGGTTTCGAAATTGGTAATGATTTTGGGGCTTTTCTTATGCGGTTTGATGTGGGTGTTATCGCTTGCGCATAGCTCGATGGTGAAATGCGAACTTGGTGCTTGTCGCTGGTTTGCGGTGGGCGGCGTAAGCTTTCAGCCGGCAGAATTTTTGAAATTGGGCTTAGTTTTGTATCTTGCAAATTTGATTGGGCGTAAAAAAGAAGAGGGAACGATCGGTTCTTTGAAAGAGTTCTGGTTACCGGTTGGCGTGATGAGCGGATTGTCGTTAATCTTCGTGGTGATTTTACAAAAAGATTTGGGTACCGGTTTGGCATTACTTGCGATCATCGTAAGTATGGTTCTTATTTCGGGTGTTTCGATGAAGCAATTTTTGATTATGATTGTGGCGGTGGCTATCCTTGGTGTGGGTTCGGTTGTGCTATCTGCGCATCGTATGGAACGTCTTAAGACGTTCTTTGGTGGTGGTGACGCGGATGCTAGCTACCATGTAGAAAATGCCATGCTCGCGATTGGTACGGGCGGGATGTTTGGTGTTGGTATTGGAAATAGCGTGCAAGCAACGGGCTATTTGCCGGAGTCGATTAACGACTCGGTGTTTGCAGTGATGGGCGAAACTTTTGGTTTTGTTGGCTTATTTGTGGTAGTTGGTGTGTTCGCCGTGATGCTATTTAGGACTTTGAAAATCGCCGAATACAGTGGCGATTTAGAGCGGCGTCTGGTAGTGACGGGCGTTTTCGCTTGGCTTGCTACGCATACAATTGTAAATATAATGGCGATGACCGGCCTAATGCCGGTAACGGGTATTACGTTGCCACTTTTGTCTTATGGCGGTACGAGCATCCTCTTTGTCGCTTTTGGTTTGGGCCTCGTTTGGCAGTTTTCGTGTTATACTGAAAGAGAGGTAAATAATGAAGATACTAGTAGTGGGCGGGGGGTCCGGAGGACATATCACTCCAGCCGTCGCCGTAGTTCGTGAGATTTTGAATTTGAAACCGCGCACGCGGGTGGAATTTTGGACAGATTTTAAATACTACAAAAACGTCACTAAGTTGACGACCGAGCTTGGCGTTTCTTGGGGCGAAGAGGAAATAACTACGCTCAAAAAACGCGAGCCGTATATTAGGGTGCGTCGGGTTTTGTCTGGTAAATTTCATCGTTATGCTAACTGGAAGTTTGTAGATTATTTTAAACATATTGATATTACGCTCAAAGATTTAATTTTTGGAAATATCATTGGCTTTTTTGGTTTTATCGGCGGCTTGATCTTAAGTTTCTTTAGACTTCTTTCGAAGAAAAAACGCCCAGATGTAATGTTCTTGAAGGGCGGATTCGTATGTTTGCCGGTAGGTTTAGTTGCGAGACTATTTAAAATCCCATACGTGATTCACGAGTCGGATACTGTAGCGGGACTTGCTAACCGGATTTTGATGAAAAAGGCGCATATGGTGGCGTTTGGTATGCCGCTTAGTGATGAAGTGATGGCGAAACATCCAAATTATGTTTGGACAGGCGTGCCAGTAGGAAAAGAGTTTAAACACGTAAGTGAAAAGCGCCAAGAATCGCTAAAGAAGGCATTTTCATTTGCAGAAACTCGGCCGCTAGTTGTGATAACTGGTGGTAGCCAAGGGGCGGAAAATTTAAATCTAGCAACGCGTGAGATTTTGCCGGAACTTTTGAAATTTACATCAGTAGCATTAGTGGCCGGCAGAAAACATTATGAAGACATGGTGGATTTGAAACGTTACGAAAACTGGGAAAAGGCCAACCTTGAATCAAACTTTAGGATGTTTGAGTTTAGTACAGTGATGGACGAATTGATGGGTGCGGCCGACGTTGTGGTGTCGCGTGCCGGCGCAACGACGATTGCAGAATTGGCGGCTCTCGGTAAGGCTACGGTTTTGGTACCGTTTGAACGTTTGCCTGGCGCACACCAAGTGAAAAACGCAGAACGCCTAGAGTCGGCCGGTGCGGCAATGATGATCAAAGATTCCGATATGACGAAAGATCCAAAGCAATTATTTGAGATTATTCAGACTCTTGTACGCAGTCCGAAAAAGCGCGCGGATATGGCAGAGAAGATTCATACCGAGGCAAAATCAGATGCGGCAAGGGAACTGGCCGAGATAGTATTAGAGGTAAAAGCAGGGAATTAAGGTGGGAATTTTAGGTAAGAAAGAAAAAGCAGAGCAAGCGCCGCGGTTAGCTAAGAGGTCGCTCAACAAAAAATCAAAGCTCAAAATTGGACGAGCGATTGTTGAGAAAAGGGAACGACTAGAGACGGCGTCGGAGCGTGCGGCCGCGCATAAAAAAGGGAAGAGACAGAAGGTTCTTAGAATCATCCTCGTTGTCGTTGGGTTTTTGTTGATTATTGGCACGATTGTTGTTATTTGTAAAAGCGTTCTTAGCGGTGAAGAGGGTGGCGGTTTAGGCCTAACAGAAACGATTGTTTTGCCATATGAACC
>JAFZBJ010000001.1 GCA_017561835.1 Candidatus Saccharimonadota bacterium
AAAAGCATTCCGGCTTTGTGCTCTCCGAGGAACGTGACTACGTCAAGAAGCCGAAGGAATCCGGCTCCCGCGGAGTCCACCTCATTATGGGGGTAGCCGTAGCTACCTCTAATGGTACTAAAATGGTTACCGTAGAGTTTCAGGTACGCACTACCGCCATGGATGAGTGGTGTTCCAAGGAGCACGCCATGAATTACAAAAACAATCAAGCCGACGCTGAGCTTGAAAAGTGGTTCCGAGAGCGTGCCGAGGAGGTATGGGAGGCCGACAAGAAGTACGAGGAGTACTATCAGATAATAAAAGGCCAAACAAACTAGTTCTTTAGTAAATTCCGCTTCCCTCCGGGGAAGCGGTATTTTCTTGGCATCAAAAAAGCCCCCGAAGGGGCTTTTGTTATTTTCTTAGGCCAAGCTTTGCGACGGTCTTCTTGTAGAGTTCGAAGTCGGTAGTCTCGAGGTATTTGAGCAATTTTTTGCGTTTGCCCACCATTTGCATTAAACCTCTTTTAGCCATAAAGTCATGTTTATTATTCTTCACGTGCTCGGTAACTTCTTTGATGCGGGCAGTGAGAATAGCAACTTGAACTTCAGGAGAACCGACGTCGTTCTTGTTACGAGCGACACTGGCAATAGCTTTGTCTTTATTCTCTTTTGTTATCATAGGGGTGATTATAGCACACTCTGGGGAAAATCGCAAGATATGATATAATAATAGAATGAAAATCAGAGAAAATGTACCACTTTCAACCCTTACAACTATGCGTCTTGGGGGCCCGGCGCGGTTTGTAATTGAGATTGAAGAGCCAGACGATATCGTCGAGGCGTTTGATTTTGTGCATGACAAGAATTTGCCGTTCTTTATCCTCGGCGGCGGGGCGAATACGCTCGGCCACGATGAGGGCTTCCCTGGCGTTGTTATCATTAATAAGATGCACGGCGTGCGCGTGGATGGCGACAAAGTCAATGCGATGGGCGGCGAAGAGTGGGACAAGGTAGTGGAAAAGGCCTGCGAGGCCAACCTCACCGGCATCGAAGCTCTGAGCAAAATCCCGGGCACGGCTGGGGCGGCGCCGGTGCAAAATATCGGGGCTTATGGTCAGGATATTTCGCAAGTCTTAGAAAGTGTCGAAGTATATGACACTCTGATTGACGAATTCAAGACCTTAAAGGCCGAGGATTTGAAGTTTTCTTATCGCAAAAGCATCCTAAATTCCGAAGAAGCCGGCCGCTACTTTGTGGTGGCGCTCACATTAAAGCTTAAAGAGGGCCAAATGGAACGCCCGTTTTATAATTCCCTCGAGCGCTACATTGAGGCCAACAACGAGACCGATTTTTCGCCAAAGGCGATTCGCCGCATGGTGTCCGCGATTCGCGCCGACAAGTTGCCAGATCCAAAAGAGCACGCTTCGGCTGGATCGTTTTTCAAAAACGTTTATTTAAATGATGATGAAGCCAAAGAGGCTGAGGCCAAAGGTTTGCCAGTTTATCACGGCAAAGATGGCAACAAAATCAACTCGGGCTGGCTGATCGAACACGCCGGTCTACTTGGCAAAACCTTGCACGGCATGCGCGTAAACGAAAAGGCTGCGCTCGTTCTGATTAACGATTCTGCCAAAAGTTATGCCGACCTCGCGGCCGCTCGCCAAGAGATTATTGATGCAGTCTACGAAAAATATGGTTACAAGCTCGAGCAAGAGCCAGTGGAGATTGTCGCAGCATGAAAGTTTTAAACGGCCAGGAGCTCGCGGGCTTCATCAAAGAGCGCCAATACCAAGTGGTGCGCGGCATGAGCAAAAAACCGTGCCTTGTGATTATTCGCGATAGCGATAACCCGGTGATTATGAAATATGTCACGCTCAAGCAACAATATGGCGAGGACATCGGTGTAGAGGTGCGTGACGTTTTAGCGCATGGCGCAGATGGCATTAAGGCCGCAATCCTCGAGGCTAATGCCGACGCGGATGTGAATGGTATTATTTTGCAACTTCCGATTATAGACCGCGGAAAAACCGATGAGCTCACCGCTTTGATTGCGCCCGAGAAAGATGTCGATGGCTTGTCTGCTAACGGTTCCTTTGATTCCGCCACGGCCACAGCTATCAACTGGCTGCTCGGCGGCTACAACATCGATCTCGCCGGCAAGAAAATTGCACTCGTGGGCTACGGCAAACTTGTGGGCGCTCCACTTTACAAGATGTGGACCAACTCTGGTTTTGACGTAACAGTGTTTCGCCGTGGCGACGATCTAGCTCCACTTGCAGATTTTGATGTAATTGTAACTGCCACCGGCACCCCACATTTGATTAAAAACGAACTTGTGCGCGGCGGCGCCGTAGTGGTTGATGCTGGCACGGCCAGCGAAGACGGCGTGCTCGTAGGCGACCTCGACGAGGCCGTGCGCGAACGCCAAGACCTCGCCGCCATCACCCCACGCATCGGCGGCGTCGGCCCACTTACCGTGGGATGTTTATTTGAGCATGTGATTAACGCTTAACAAAAATCCGGACCATCGTCCGGATTTTTTGCAGCAGATTGTTATTTCAGTCTAGTTCTGATCCTGGTTTTGATCCGAATCTTGGCTTGCACCTCGCTGAGTTTTCTCCCAGTTTTCAAGCTCCTGTTTCATCTTTTCTGGCAAAGACTTGATAAGCTCGTCTTGCATTTCTTTCGAGATCTTGTTCCAAATTCTCTTATCTTTGCGGACCGCCATAATTTGATCGCCATATTGTTCGCCAAAGGCCTCTTTGAGCGCAGTGTTGCCATTGGTCAAAGCATTCCAAGTAGACTTCTCGAGCTTACCAAAGCTTTCGTTACTGAAGCCAAACTCTGCAACAGAATTCTTGAAAGCGTCGAGATATGCAGCTTCGTCGACGTCGGCGACCTTGGCACCAGTTTTATCATATTGCGCATATAGTGTGCCCGTAACATTGCCGTTTGCGTCGTAAGTAAATGTCCTCTTAATAGTCATACCGTCGCTACCTTCAATCTTAACGTTATTAAGGCTGGTTTCGATACCTTTATTAACGGCAGTAAGCTCTTCGCCAGACTTGCTGACGCTGGCGCGAGCAAGGTCGGCTTTGGAAACAGCGCCACCAAGTTCGTCCTTTTGCGCTTTCGCATTGAGGAATTTGATCGTATCTTTGTCGGCATTGGCAAGCATATCGTCGTTGGTAAATGTTGCTTCCTTGTAAGCCTTGAGGCTCGTGAGAGTTTCGAGCTTTTGTCTGCGATCGTGTTTTGCCTTGTTAAATGCCTCGACGTCGCCACCATAGTCTTCTAGTTTCATATTTGCAAGTGCGTTAGTAACAAGGTTGGAATCGCCGTTCTGCATCCATTGTTTGAAACTGACCGCATCTGCTCCGGCTTCGGCAAGATATTTAGAGTAACCCTTCATTAGGATATTACCGGATGAACCAAGTATGCTGATGAGTGATTGACGTTTTGTATCATTTTTTAGTGCATCGCCGCCAAGCGCTTCATCGAAGGCCTCGAGAGTTTCTTGAGTAAATCCACCCTTCTTGAGTAGATCTATTGCAGCTTGGGCTTCATTTGTATCGCCACCATTTTCCACCGAAAGTTTTCTGAGGGCGTTTATGGCGGCATTCTTCAATCCACCCTTATCTAACTGGCTAAACTGTTCACTGAAGCCCTTATATTCTTCGGATTGATGAGCAGAGTCGGCGCGCTGGGTAGCAGTAGCAAAGTCAATTTCCTTTGGTGGTTCTGTGGCCCTAGCAAGGTCCATATACGCTGCATTAGTTGCTTGAATTCCAGCAAGATTGATAACCGCTTCGGTAGTAGAGCCTTTTTCGGATTTCTCTTCGAAAGCGACGCGGGCTTTAATCTTATCATCTTCGGCTTTAGCTCTGGCGGCAGCCTCTTCGACAGAAAGACCTCCACGCGCAATCCATCTTTCTGCATTCTTTCTCTTTTCCTCTTTGATGCTGTCAATTTCTGCTTGTTCTTCAGCTGTGACTGCGCGTTTATCCTTTGCGGCAGCAGCTTGTATAGCAGCAATTCTGTCGTTGAGGGCTTTTTGTTTATCTGCTTGTTTCTTATATTGCCCACCAAATAGTTTACCGCCAATTCCCTTGCCTTCGGTCATATCGCGCATTCTGCGATTCATACGCTGGGCTTTAGCCTCTTCGCGGCGTTTTTGCGCCTGTTGGTAGGCAGCGGTGTTTTTGACACCGTCGCTGGTCTTTCTGCGAAGGCCCCTACCAAGTTGCGAAACTTTATCGCCAAGCGATGTAACGGCGCTAATTGATTTCGAAATAAGAGTCGGGATAACAAAGAATGGGTAGGCGAGCACTGCAGTAGCGACGAGGCTGCTAATGAAGTCCGAGCCGCCAGCGGTTACAAGCCTAGCCACAAATCTCGACATACCAAGCATCAAACCACAAACTGGATAGACAATCAGGAGTGATTTAAGCCCATTTTTCCATTTATCAAAGTATTTTTTAGTGTTCGGTAATGCATAACAAACGATTGCTACCGGTGAGATTACAACTAAAGCTAGGATGCCAGCTTTACGAACGCCAAGGAGAATAAAGAAGAACAGCACGGCGATAAATGCAACCAGAACTACAAGCAAAATAGGCAATAATAAGCCAGTGAGTAGGCTTTTTCTTTCTTTCACTATAAAGGCGACACCTATGCCACCAAGCGTAAGCCCAGCAGCCGCAAATAGACCGCTGAGAGTAGCGTCGAGGACGCTAGTCTTATCTACTGAGGTGTTTTGCGAAACCGTAATACCATCAAACAACGATTCGAAGCTATGGCCCAGAATGTTTGTGGCGTCCACTACAAGCTGACAAATGATAAACGAGAGGTTGATGAGTATCGCAACTATAATAAGTTTCGGCAAAACTCTCTTAATGCCATAGTTATCAATACCGAAACCGGTAAGTTGCGAGAAAATCACAAACAAGAACAGAATTACTAGAATAATGTTTGCAAAGCTAACAAAGTAGCTCCAGGCCTGGTGCGCGCCCTCATTGTTGGCAGCTAGTTCACCGGCGTCTAGTTGAAGGCTTTGCTCTACGGCGTTTTCGTATAGCCATCTTGCACCATCCGTTGCAATTTGAGTGACCTTACAAAGGACCCAGCCCATTACGGCGGTACCTTCGCAAGTAGGCGTTGAATTGCCATTTCCATATTCCGCGAGCAGTTGGCCGTCCCTTTCATGTGTGGATAGGTCCCCATTCTCTGGATCATCTTCCATATTCGTGGTCGTCCCACTGAACGCCATTCCGAGGTCAGATAATATATTACTAGCTGATTGATTAAAGGATTTTTCTAAATTTTCAGTGTTTTTTAAGTATTCAGCTTGTTTACAACTATACTCTGACCCATCATAAAAAATTGGAGCATTATAATTATAATTTCCCTCTTTACCGAAGTATGACAAATCGTTGCCGCTGGCGAACACATTTAAGGCGCTAAGGCTTGGCCTGACAGAATCAACAATCCTTGTGCTATAAAATGTATTTTTTACTTCTTCTGGGTCCTTCAGACTATCCTTATTGTTTTTAAAGGAGTCATACAGAGTGCCTAGGCGCGATATTGCATCTTCTGCTGCCTCGAGTTCATATACTGGCGCAACTGCCACCATCGCGCTCTGTATTTCTGCAAACGCATCGTCTTGCCTGATCTTAGTACTTGTGCTTATGAGCTCAGCGTTACACTTATATTTTTCTAGATCTGTCTTGGCTAATCCATAACAGCCATATTGGCCAGTGTATCCTTCTTCTGGACCGGTCAATGAAATTGGTTTAAGCGCCTTTGCATTTAAGTCGTCGAAACCTATTTCATTTTTATATTCTTCCATGACTGCCTTATTAGCATAATAACGTGCTGTCGTCGACGATGGGTCTTGCGACATCGTTTGTCCATACATTGTAGCGTATCTAGCCTGTGTGCTACTATTTTTAAACTTCAGTTCCGTCTTGACCGATTCGCGAGCCGTTTCCAAGGCGTCCGAGTAGTTTGTCGACATAGTCTTGCTAAAATTGTTGTAGTTTGTTTTATAAGCCGCAACACATTCGTCGACTATCCCAGAGTTAATTAAAAGCAATCTCATATATTCTTTTGACAGATTATTGAACTGTTCCTTATAGGTTCCGTCAGTGCACGACACCTTGAGAGCGCCACCACTATAGTCTTTAGTCAAAGAATAGTCTGGTGTCCATGCCTCTGCATGAAAGTTTTCTATACCGTCTCCATTCAATGTCGAATAGTGAGTCACGAGTTTTATGGAGTTTTCTCCTGGTATAGACAAAGGTTTTGGGACTTCAATTACCGTGTACGAACTGTTTGGTTTAGTTGTTTGCAAGTTGTAACTTGCACTACAACCATTAATGAAACCATTTAGGTGCGTATAGTAGTAATACGTTATTTCATCTGTAAAAGAGACCGTTTGACTCGAGAAAGGATTGATCTCGCCCATGTATTCATACCAAAGGGTTTCAATGAGCCAGTTGGCTGCTTCTTTATAGCTATCATTCACTGTGTTAAACACTAGGAATAGTTGGTCCTTATCGCTTATTTTTTTGTTATTGCTCTTCAGAGCATTGACCATCTCGTCTGCGCACTCACGGTTCTCTCCTAATTTATCATTAACTGACATGTTTCTATCTTGCTGTGTCCAGACACTAAAGCCCATATCGCAGAGGAGCCTAGCTCTTTCTTCGGTATTACTTTCGTCCCAGGATTTCGATTGATATGTAATACCAATCTTTTTGAGCGCATTTATGGTTGCCGCAATTAAGCCCTTTCCGTTGAAGGTAGCATAGCACGAGTTATGCCCTCTGCCACTGAAGGCGTCCGCATGCGGCTCATTATCGTATTCGCTAAAATACTTAAGAGTTTTACCTTTATAAGACTCCCATGCGCCATTATTTATTGCCCCCTTTAATGTCATTGCGTCAACCCTATCGTTGCCAGTTGCTTCGCCGGTCGCTAGTGCACACCTAGCGAGCATCTTGAGCAGATATTTGGCTTCAAACCGCGCTTTTTGTTCACTTTCCCATGCGTTCCAGGCTTTGTCTGTTTCCTCGCTAGCATTTGCGCTAATCGTGCTACCTATTGTACCAAACACGACTAGTGCGAACGCAAATACCACAAGTAAGCATGCGCGAAGCTTTTTAAAGCGAGTTTTCTTTGTTGTTTCCTTCATTATTCTTCCTCCGTATTTATGCCACTGGTAGCGGTTTGATTATTTTTAGTGACAACTTTTCACTGCCAGAATCTACTAGAATTTGTTTTAACTGTTCGAGATTAGTATAGTGATCGTTGGTGTTCAACAATGTATTCATCAGGGTCTCTTTTGCATTGCGCACATACGGCGAGTCAAAGACGCCATTGAAGTTGTCGTAATACAATTCATCGCTGATAGCACAATAAGCCTGGTTATACTTATCGACAGCATTATCCATATCGAAGCTGTCCACCACAAGGTCTGATATTTCGCTAGTTGTTACACTGAAAGAACATAGAGCGGTAACGTCTGTATTGACTAATTCATTCATAGGCGCAACAAATACATCGTAGAATGATCTTAGGGTTATTAGGTTAGTTTTTGCGCCCTCAAGGCCTGTTTTGATATTGTCTATTACTTGGCTAATCTTGGTATTAATCGTATCTCCCAGCAAGCTAAAGTCGGTGGCGTTTACGGCTTCAAAATCTTTTTCAAGTTTTTCGCTCATTATTTCAGCCATAGATAAAGTTATATCATCCACCACGAAGAACAGACTAGTGTCGTCAAGCACGCGCTGCATTGTTTCGGCCGGTGTGGAACCAATTGCTTTGTAGCTATCAAGAAAGTTTCTGTAGTCGCCATACAGTTTTTCGATTACGGTGAGCTTTTCGCTGCGCTCAGTGTTGGCAGCTTCAGTAGCGGCTTGGTTGCCGCTAGAAATGCTCATAAGGGCAGCCACGAACAACACCACCACGGCAAGGCCCGCGCCGGCCAAGATCAGAATACGCTTTAAGCCCAGATTCCCTGCTGGTTTGCTTGGGGTAATCACGATGTCGCCCTGGGCGTTTGAGTGGGAATTATCATAGAAACCGCTTTGCGGGGTGTAGCTTGTCTGTTGTTCGTAAGTAGGTTGCTCGTAGCTAGGTTGTACATACTCGGCCTGTTTATATCCAGTCTGCTGTTGCGCCGCAGAAATCGAAGGGTCAGAAACCGGTGGCCAGGCATTGTTTTCTTGCCCACCATCAGGAATAGACGGCTGTGCGCCGTAAGGATTTGTGTATGACGAATCCATATACTTAAAATTATAACATAAGAATTTTCTGTATGGGGCAAATTTGAAGCAAATTTTAAACCACCAAAAAGCCCTCCTTTGAAAGAGGGCTTTTGGTGTCGTCTAGGTCCACTAGACTAGAAGACGTGAAGCGGCCTAGATTACATTAATTTTTTACGGCTAGAAATGTAGTAGCCGAGAGCGGTAACCATAGCACCTGCGCCAAGAGCGGCGGCGGTGATGTCACCAGCACCAGTATCAGGGATTTTCTTGCATTCTTCCATTTCTGGATTGGTTTCACAAGTTTTCTTTGGTTCTGGTTCTGGTTGTGGTTCCGGTTCTGGTTCTGGTTCCGGTTCCGGTTCAGGTTCTGGTTCCGGTTCAGGTTCCGGTTCTGGTTCCGGTTCTGGTTCCGGTTCTGGTTTAGGACATTCGACGGCCTTTTGAACGTTAACTACAGTGTTGTCTTTTAAGACTTCACCGTTAACGGTGGAACTGGCCCAGTTGACAAGAGAGTCAACAGCGCCACAGTCACTCAAGGTTTTATCTACAACTTTACCGTAGAAGTAAACTTCAGCGTTACCTTTTGGAAGGTAGCTACCGATGTTAATACCAGTAGTGGTAAGAGTCTCGTCATCGATCTTCGTACCATTTTGGTAGAAATAGTTGTAAAGGTAGGTAGAACCAGGGACATATTCAACGTTAGTTGGGAGAACGTCACGAATCATAACGTTATCAACTTGAACATCAGAGAGGTTGGTGTACTCAATTTTGTACTCAACTTCTTGGCCAACTTTGGCATCGATTACATCGTACCAAGTTTTGTCGGCACCGTCTTTAATACGGACGGTTTGCTTGAGGTATGAGGCTACAGAGTAGTGAACGACAACGTCGATCAAAACTACGCCATCATATTCGTAACAACCAGGAATGTTGCCATCGAGGGCTTCATAACCAATTGTTGCGCCAGAGATAATAACATCATTAGAGAGTTTTACAACGCCCATTTTGTTATTGTCAAATCTAGCAGAATCTTCCACATATTCAATGTAGAAAGGTTTGTCAGCTTCCAAAGTTACTTCATCCCAGTAGCGGTTTGGAGTAGCGTTTGAAGAATCGATATAACCAACGATAGTATGTGATTTAGAGACGGTGGTTGGAAGAGAGAAAGTGGTTTTCACATCTTTAGCCACGGCGTCGGTGCCTTTAGGGCTGTTGTTGTGAACGTAAAGACGAATAGTATAGGTCTTGCCGTCCTCAACGTTGATAGAATTGGCACTCCAAGTACCGTCAGTGTTAGCTAAGCGAGCACCAACGAAGTTCTTTTCGTTGCCGATTTTACCATCAGAGATAGAGTTAAAAGTAATAGTATCACCAAGGGCGCCATCATTGATTTGATCAATCGTGTAAGATGGGCGGCCGTTTGGTTGGCTGTCGCCCCAAGCCAAAACATTGGCAGGAGCAATGGCACCGCTGATCATCGTAAGAGAAGCAGCAATACCAAGAATAGAATTAGAGAGTTTACTCATATTAAATCCTTTCTATAAAAATTTGATAGTTGAGTTTGGTGCTTTGGCTTAAGCCTCGCACCGGAGTTGGTTATATGGCTTTGACATTTGTCTCTGCCTTGGTCTCTGGTTCCGTCGAATTGTTAATTTTCATCTTAACCATCAACCGAATCATCTCAGTCTCAATATCTTGGTTTTGTGGTGGTGCTAAAAGCACCACCAC
>JAFZBJ010000007.1 GCA_017561835.1 Candidatus Saccharimonadota bacterium
CAGGGATTAGTGGGTGGATATTGGGAGACCATAACGACATATAACAATACCCGTGGTCTTGTAGCACATTTGAACTAACTCTCTAAAGTATTAAGCCACCCTACGGGTGGCTTTTTACTATCTAATTTTTGTTGATTTTTAAAATGGTTATGCATATAATAATAGTATGTATAAAAAAGGTGGACTCTATAAATTCTTAGGGAGTTTATTGGTTGTCTTTTTTGCTTTTATTGTTAATGTGTTTTCCGCACCCGTAGCAAAGGCAGAATATGGTATTGGTACTGGCGTAAACACTTCTGGTGGTGGTTGTAAGGTTACTAGCAGTGGCTTCGTAACCAATACTAACCAGTGGTGGGATACTTGTTATGGCCTGGCCTGGCATTATTACGAGTGGCCAACCAATTCTGATGGTACACCGGTTAACTCCGATATAGAGTTCCACTGTACATCAGCTACTTGTGGTGGTAGTACTGCTAAAAATAAAGTTTCTAAGGAATGTGGCAAGCCAGAGTATGGTGGTGGTTTTTGGTATCTTGGTTATGAGGTATATAGCCCGGATAGTAGCCTGGATGGACCAAATGATGCGCACAACGTTGGTGTGCCAGTTGGTAAGCCGAGGGTGGATTTTTTGCCAGCATGGGTTAGTGTTCCTGGAGTTATTAAGAATACTAGTGTAACAGCTGGGCTTTATCCATTTGGCGCAAAAGATAATGCGAATAACGATATATATAATATTAATGTATTGAAGAGTAAGGATTATATAGATATTGATCACACTGGGATCAAGAAAGCTAATGGTACGGACTATGTTCCGGGTAGATGTTCGAATTATAGCTGGATCGGAAACGATAAAGCGCGATGTGTGAGGGACTTTACTTTTTGGCCGAAGATTTTGATTAACAACACTTATTATGCGGTTGAAAGTAAGTATTATGGTACTACATATGAGGCGTGGAAGGCTTTTGAACGGGTTAGCAACTTGATTTCTGGTGGTGGGGCAACCACGTTTAGTGCAGTGAACTGGTTCTGCTCTGGTGAAAAGGGTGATGTATCTGGGCATTCTGGCGTAAGCGTGTCTGGTTATGGTAACGTGCAGTATACCGATCACTGGACAAATAGCGCGTCCGATCATCCTTCCGTTACTCATTCTTCGTCGCCAATACTAGTAAATGATAGCGTTACGGTGTCGTTTTACCATGAAATTAAGGGCGCTGGTAATGTAAAAGCTTCATTTAGCATAGATCAGAATGGATTTAAGTCTGGAGAATGGGAAGATGCAACTTGGAATTATTCAAATAGTTCGGCTACTTCGACAAAGACGTATTCGATGCGTTCACGCGTGGTTACCGCTTCGGAGCTTAGCACTTCCGGTACGACCATTTGTGACACGATGACTTTTGATGGCAATATTCAAAGTACTGCTTGTGTTACGCTCAAAAAGGCTCAGGTAGCTGTGCCAAGAAACAATGTAAATGGTAGAAGCTCGGTAACAGCGGGCGGGAAATCGGCAACGAGCGAAGCTACGAATGGCGGCAACGGTGCAGAAAAAAGTGTGACGGTACACGTGCCGGTAATGAAGGGAAGCGAATCCACTAACATTGTGTTTAACCATATTATTGCGGCGGCTCAGTCTGTGAGCGGCGCAACTCAAAATGCTAACGGTATACAATATAGTATTGCGCAAAGTACGAGCGGGACTGCTGGTGGTGCTTCGGCGAGTTCATATTCGCTAGCTACAACTACTAATAGTTTGACCGTGTCAGCATCATCGCCAACGAGCACACTAACCGCAGGCAACCCAACGATTACAGTGAGTGGTATTACGGCAAGCACCGATTATACGGTTTGCCAAACCATGACTTTGAATTATGGTGGTGGTAGTGCAAGAACTACGAAGGTTTGTGCTAGGATCATTGGGCATCAGATTTCGAGCTCGAGCACCGTCAAGAATAAAGATTCAGGAGCGACCAAAACATCTAATACTGATGGCGGTACGGCTAATCTAACGGCGGCTGATGTAATTGTGGTTAATGGTTCAAAAACTATTAACCTCAACTTCTCACATGATTTGTCGTTGACCCGCCATAGTGGTGTTACCGATACGATTAGCGCTAATGTGAGCTATAAAGTTACCCAGTCGAAGACTGGTAGTGGGGCAACGGTAACTGATTATGGTGGCAATACCGGCAGTAAGTCCGTGACCAACGCTAGCGCGGCCAATGTTGTTTCTAAAGATATAACGGTAAGCAATATTACGGCTAGTACGGATATCACGGTTTGTCAGACTTTGGAGGCTACTTACAGTAGCAAAACACGTACTACGAAGGTTTGCGCACGTATAGTAGGTAGCTCGGTTTCAAGCTATAGTAGCGTGAAATACGGCAGTAATGATGCTAAATCTACGAGCGCTAACGGTGGTACGGCATGGGAATATATTAATATAACGGTTCCAAATGGTGGATCTCAGTCGGTAACGGTTCATTTTAACCATGGCATTAGTTATAGTTCAGCGGTTTCTGGCGAGCTTAGTTCTACTACGACTTATACAGTAACTCAAAAACGCGATAATGGGGCAGCAACAACTGTTAAGAGCGGTAGCGAAACTTTGACTATGTCGGCGGCAGTACCAAAGCCGAACAAGTCAGTGAGCAGTGGTGATGTTACAATAAGTGGCATTACGAATTCTACTGATACGAAGATTTGCCAGACTTTGGTGGCTACCAGGGGCGACGTTACGCGTACTACTACGGCTTGTGCTAGGATCGTTGGTAACCCAGTCACTGGTTACAGCAACGTTTCACATACGCAAGCCGGTGATAAAACGGCGACCTCAAACAATACCACTGAAACGTTGGACCCGGTTTATGTAACGGTGTTGCCGGGGGCCTCTAATGGCACGGCTGTGGTGAAATTTGTGCACACGGCAAAAATTACGCGCACTTCAAACGATTCTGGTACGATTTCGACTGGCGATGTGCCATATACGATCACGCAAACATTAGACGGGCTTAGCGCAAGTAATGTTACAACATTTAATACCGTTAGTGCTAATACGAGTTTGACGTTGGCAGCTACGACACCATCTGCTGTTCAACAGCTGAAATCAACCGATATTACGGTAAGTGGCATTACGCCAAGTACTGATGGTAAGGTCTGCCAGACGTTGTCGATTTCTGGACATAAGACTACGGTTTGTGCTCGTATCAAAGGGCGTTCCTTTGCGGTATATGGGCAGAGCTCGGTAGGAAACAGTGCTAGCGATATCAAAAATTACACTGGTTGGAAGAGGGATAATACTAGTGTGACCGGTGATCTTGGCTCGATTTATACTCCATATAATGGTACAAGTTCAAAGGATATTTACTTTAAGCATGAACTTGCGGCGCAGCTTAGTGGCAATACTTACGCCAATGTGGGAACTGGCAATATTACTTATTCGATTATTCGTGGCTCAACTAATGTTGCGACCAACCAAACTACATCCTTTACGGTTTCGGATGGCAATCTGAAATCTGATAGTGTATGGGCCAATACGGTATCTTCGACCATCAGTAATGGCGACAATAAAATCTGCCAGAAGATTGGCTTTACTTATGGCAATACTTCGGGCAATCCAGAGGCTTGTGCTACGGTTAAAGGCGTGCCGCCTACCTTTACGGGTTCAAGCGCGGCGACCGCAAATGGCGCAAGTGTAACCGCATCAACTAATGGCGAAACCGTGAACCTGCCAGAGATCAAGATAAAAGTCGCTTATACTAAAACTGTAACGCAGCGCATCTATTTCGGTCATAACATGACTGCATCTTCGGACCGTACTGATGCTAGAGGTAAGAGTACTGGCGTAATGGATTATAGAGTCTCGAGAGATTATGGCGTAGCTGATACTACTGGTGGTTTTAGTGGTACTTTTCCAAATGATAAGGCCGAATATACGAGCCCGGTGGGTACGAGCGGTGACTATGTAGATGTAACGGTAGGGCCAAACGAGTCCAAGACCGTTTGTCAAACCATTACCTTTAGTGGCTGGAGTACAAAAGCCTGCGCCACAGTAACCGGCGAGTTATCACTACCTGATCTTAGGAGCCAAAGCTCGATTTCATATGTCACTTCAAGCAATACCCGCTCAGCTACTACCGAATGGGCAGACAAAAACAGCAGCACGAAGTCTGCAGAAATCAGCAGTACGATTTATTTGCCAGTGCGCGAAGTTGAAGAAGGCAATGGCGGCAAGGAAATGAGCCTTGATTTCGTACATAATATTATGGCAGCTTTGACCGATAACTTGAGCTGGCAAAACACGGGTGACGTGCCGTATACGATTACCACTACCCACAACGGTTCGACCGTTGATACGATAAATGGTGTTATTAACCACTCGGTGTCTGCCGCAAATATCGCTGCGATTGCCAATATTAATAGCAATACACATACCTTTAAGGTAAAACAAGGCGAAAACATTAGGGTTTGCCAGGCCTTTGCCTTTAGCTATAAGGGCGCTAACTTTAATACTACGGTTTGTGCTAACATCGTAGGTATTCCAGCTGACCCACAAGGTCGTAGCTCGGCTAGAATTGTGGGCTATGAAGGTGTGGCTGATACGGCTTGGGTGAATGGTAGGGTATCTAGGGTAGCGCTCGAAGTTGACAGGGAAACTTTGAAGGGTAGCGACGTAGTGTTCAATCATTTTATACAGCTGGCTGGTCTTCGCACTATCACGATTGAGAACTTTACCATTACCAACGACTACGATAGTAAATATAGTGCATCTGGTGATCTAACTTACACGGGCTATAACGAGGGTTCGTACTCGCAATATTCCTTCTACACGAATGGGCGCCCAACCGCTATTACGACAGCTGATGCCCAGGGTATGTACGATAAGGGTTCGGCTTGTGAAACACTAAGCTTTGATTACGAGGGTATTAATTATACTTCTACGGCCTGTATCGATTTCAAGAAGACTGTGCCGCCAACATACCAAGATTCTTGTCCAGACCTCACTAGCTATCACTCTGCAACTAGTGGCGAAACTTTGAGCTATAGCTACGTAAAGAGCGACATCAAGCCTGATGATCGTCAAACATTGATCTATGCAAAGCCAACCGATAAGATTACCTTTACACACTGTTATTATCCTGGTGCGCAAGAAACGCGCTATACCAATGCGGATGAGAGTCTGTATAATACGGCGGCTAATAACGGTAAGACTGTGATTATTCCAGTGCGCAATGCTTACATTGAGACAGCGAACGATATCGAGATTAAAGATAAGGAAGACACGAATACCTTTGTATTTAACAATAACAACTACACCTTCGATCTTTACGGACAGATCTTGAACGCTTCTGGTAGAATTTATACCGGTGTGATTGGTAACTATAACCACACGATGTTTATCTCGAGCGAGACTTCGATTACCGCTGAAGCAGTGGGTGAAACCTTGGAACAATCACTCTGGTCTCACCACGGTAACAACGCTACCCTAGGCCACGATAGAGCAAACTGTGGTTCTAACTGCTTGGTGTATTACAAGAACGGTGACGACAATAACTGGTACAACATTACCGCCAATAATACTACTGCTGATAGAGATAAGAGCTCGGCAGCGCAAGTGATTGTGCCATATAACTACAGAACTACAGCAAAGATTGATACGCCTTCTGATGTGGTTTATCCGGGTGAAACAATGACCGGTGGTAGTATTAGAGTTGACGTGAATAAACGCAATAACGGCGTGGTAGGTGGCCCAGAATATGCTACCCGCACGGCTGCTTCTACTGTGAAACTTTACACTTTCTTTACCGAGAACAGCGGCGCTTCCGAGGGTGCGGATCATCAAACCACTGGTACCGACATTGATGCCTGCGGTTATTACAATGGTCTTGGCTACGGTGACACTTGCGTGAAACTTGGTGAAGTTAACAAGAAGGGAAGCAACGATTTGATCTTTAACGCAGCAAGCAACATTGCTGGTACGGTAAATGAAGCGGTGGCTGGATTTGAAGCTAGCTACAACGTGCCTGATCTACCGGCTGGCTCGAAAGTTTGTATGGGTGTGTCGATCTATCCGGCCGAATCTACTGATACGGAACCTTCAAACGGCAATACTTTTGTATCGAAAGCTTACTGCCGCACAGTGGCTAAGAAACCTTCCTTCCAGATTTGGGGTGGCAGCCTGTATTCAGCCGGCAACGTGCTTGGCACGGTGGCAACTAAGTACACGATTAAAGGCGTAAATGACGCTTCTTACTCGCCATTTAGAACTCCAGGCGAAGATGGTGTGAACTTTGGCTCATGGGTTGAACATGGCATCGTAGCTAATGGCGTAATTAATAACGTATCTTCGGGCGCTGGTACTGGTTACGGTTTGCCAGGAATGGTGGTAGACGCTGCACATCCTGGTGGTGCTATCGTATCTGGTAGCCTAACCGGTAGCGATTTCTGTAATCGTAGTAGACTAAGCTTTGCCAATATCACCTGTGCGTCTGGCCATGCCGGTAACTTCGGTGCTGGTGGCGGAAGCGCTACTAAGACCTCGGTGCGCCAAGAGTTTGCCGAGAAGGCCGAAGCCAACGAAAAGGCCGCCGGCGTAGAGCGCGGTAGCAGTGATACCTGGACTGCGATGGATCTTAGCCTTCCTACTAACTACACGCAAATTGATAATATGCGCTATACCTTCGTTGAGAATGGTAATTTAGCGATTACGGCTTCTGAAAACCTCGACCCTGGCATTACTCATATCGTATATGTAAAGAAGGGCTCAGTAGACAATAATACCGGCAATATCGTGATTTACGGTACTGGTGCAGCTCTTAGCTATGGTGACGGCACTTACCAGACGACCGAGCAGATTCCGCAATACATCATTATTGCTGATAAGAACCTTTATATCGACCGCCTCGTAACGCGTATCGACGCTGTGCTCGTGGCTGGTGGCACGATTAACAGCTGTGCCAAGTATGTTGGCGATGAGGTGGTTGAGGCCACTAAAGACGTCAAGAACGAGATTAAAGACGTATTCTGTAACCAACAGCTTAAGATCAATGGCGTGGTAATTGCAGATACGATGAAACTATATCGCATCTACGGCGCTTCTACGGGTTTGAATTCGATCACTCCGGCCGAAATCATCAACTACTCGCCAAGTATTTATCTGTGGGGCGATGACAATGGCTCTACTGGCTCGCCAGAAATGCATACGACCTATCTAAAGGAACTTGCGCCAAGGCAATAAAAAATCCCCTGACTGGTAAGCTGATCGGGGGATTTTTGTTTGGTGTTATAATAAAGGTATGGAAGACAACCGCAATTTGATCGACGAATATAAGGGCATGGCAAATGAACAAATTTTTGATTCACTAGCTAAAAAGCGAAATAGCTTGGAGGTGGCGATTGAAAATGTTGAACATGATTTTAATATTGGCACGATCGTGCGTAACGCAAATTCGTTTAATGTGAGTAAAGTTCATATTATTGGGCGTAAAAAATATAATCGTCGTGGGGCGATGTGCACTGATAAATATATCGAGGTGGTGCACCACGCTACCATCGAGGATTTTTTGGCGACGCAACAGGGGAGGGAATTAGTGGCAATCGAAAACAATACGCCGCGGGCTCTGCCTTTGAATGATAAAAAATTTATACAAGAAACGACGCTGATTTTTGGCTCGGAGGGGGATGGAATTTCTTCGGAACTTTTGGAGAAGGCGCACGACGTCCGCTTTATTGAAAGCTTTGGCTCGACGCGCTCGGTAAACGTGGGAGTAGCCGCAGGAATTGCGATGTATGAGTGGACGCGTCAAAGGGTGCTTTGATTCGCTTAACGCGCGCTGGCCGTGGCTAAAAATTGCCCTGCCAACCGTGATTATTTTAGTTTTTATTATTAGAACTTTGGCGCCGGTGGGCGATTCTGAAACGGTGCGACTAGCACCGATGCAGGCGCATCCGGCGGTGCCGGAGCGCCCGGCGCGTAGTTTTGAGGGTAAGAAGCTGGTGGCTCTTACCTTCGATGATGGGCCGAGCCCGGCTACCACGCCTAGGCTGCTTGATATTTTGAAAGAACAGCAGGTGCCGGCGACCTTTTTTGAATTGGGGTCACTGGTTAAACGCAATGCTTGGATTACGCAGCGCGCGTTAAGAGAAGGGCATGAAATTGCTAGCCACACGATGTGGCATCAAAATCTGGCGCGGCTTTCTGCTAGCGCGGCGCAAGGCGATGTGAACGAGGCTAATGCGGCGTTTGTTGAGGCGATTGGCTATGTGCCGGCGCTGGTGCGGCCGCCGTATGGTTCAATTAACGGCGAGACCTGGAAGAGCTTTGGTGGCGCGACGATGATTTCGTGGTCTGTTGATACGCTAGATTGGAAGTATCGCAACACTGAGTCGATAATGAACAATTTAGTTAATCAGATTAGTGATGGCGGGATTGTGTTGATGCACGATATTCATGCGACTTCGGTGGATGCGGTGCCTTCAGTGATCGCGAAACTGCGAGAGATGGGCTATGAGTTTGTGACGGTGTCTGAGCTCATCAAAATGCGCGGCGTGAGTGTTGAGCCGAGCAAAATGTATGCGAGATTTGCGCCTTAATGAAAGAAAAGGCTAAGAATTGCGCCAAGAATAAGAGTGTGAAGGTTGGCGGTTACTAAAAAGCCAACAATAATAGTAATGACACCAACAAGCTTGATGCGGTCGTAAGAACGGACGCCGCTTGCGAGATTGTCGCCAATTTGACGATGAAAAATAATCACTAGCCCGCCGGCAATTAAGATAACTAACCCACCAATAAACCAACCAAGGTCGAAAGTCCAATCCATAGGGTTATTATAACAGATTTTTGTTATAATATAAGCATGGGCATGATCGTATTCTCTGTTATATTTATATCCATCGCGGCTTTTTATGGATGGTGGAGATGTGCTTTTTTGCTTACTGGTACGACTTACGAAGCCTTTGGTATGGTTTTGATTGCTTGCGTTGTTTTGCCGCCGATTTTGATTATGGGCGGGATTTATGGGTGGCAACTTTCAAAGAAATGCCATAAGAAGCGACAGGATGTAAATATTGTGCTACTAAAGCTCTTGCTGGCAAGCGCCGCATCGATTGTCCCGGCTATACTGATTACGATCCCGGACGGCAGCCTATTAGGGAAGAACTCGGCGATGCTTGGTGAATACATAATACAGAGTTTGGCGATTTTGCTGCCGGTGTATATATTTGCCGCAATTTATTGCCATAAACACATGGCGGTGCGGAACAAGGCTCAAAAACCTACACAAAAGTGGTGATGATAAAACCACAGGTCAAAGTTCGTTAGTAAGTATTTTTTTGAGTTCTTTGACAATGAGTGCCTTATAATCCGCTGCGTATGGCACCCATGCGTCTGAATAGAGTAGTTTTTTGAAATCGTCAAAACTGAGCCACTTGACTAGTTCGACTTCTTTTTCTTGCAGTTTAAACTCCTCGGCTTTTTTGTCGCATTTTACGAAGTAGACTTGGCCGAGCTCCCAGCTGGAGTCATAAATATATTCGAAGGCAAAAGTGAGGTCCTCTGGCCTTAGATCGAGGCCGATTTCTTCTTTGGCTTCGCGGATGGCGCCCTCAAGTGGGGATTCACCGCTTTCGACGTGGCCGGCGGCCGGCATGTCGTAGTAACCTGGCCAGTTTTTCTTGGCCATGGCGCGTTTTTGGACGAGAATTTCGCCGTTTGAGTTATAAATCCAAATCCAGGATGGGCGGTGGTAAAAACCAGGGTTTTTGACGTGACACTCGCTGCGCGGTTTGGCGCCGATTAGCTTGCCGTCTCGGGTAAAAATATCTAGTATTTCTTCTGACATCTCGAGCTCCTTTTAATTATTGTAACACTTTGTGTTATAATCGAAGCATAAGCAAATTGGAAAGGATAATAATGGAACAAGAGAAAAAACCAGCCGAATGCAGCTGCGAAAAGTGCAAATGCGAGTGCTGTAAATGCGGCAAGGGTCTAAAAATCGCCGTAGTTTTCACCACGATTTTGGCTCTCGCAGGCGCCGGATTCGGTGTTTATGGGATGTTTTTTAAGAAAGACGCTCAGCCTGCGCCTGTTGCTGAACCAGAGGCGAAGGTTGAAGAAAGCGAAGAATACTATCTTGGCACCGTTTCGGGCGCGCAATACTTTTTGAACCAAATGTTTAATTTGCCGAAGGCCGTGAATATTAATTATCTTTCTTCTGGTGATACTTTGACTGAAAACGACAAGGCTATATTGATTATTGGCGCTGCAAAATCTTCATATGTTAAAAATGTAGATTGCCAGACGGCTAGTTATATTACTTTAGAGGAATATGGCGCTCTATATAAGAAATTGTTCGGCCAAGAATTTAAGTATGATTCTAATGAGAATTATACAGTGGACAAAGGAAATTTCAGGGGCAAATTCTCTGATAAGCCTGGTTGTTCGTGCTGTGAGTCTAGCGGGGTAGAGAACAGCTATTATGAAATGGATGGCAATCTAGCCAACTCGGCGAGGAATCTTATTGTTGAGAAGGTCGCAGATGGCTCAATTTATGGTAAGGCCTACGTTCTTTACGATGGCGAATTTGATATGCCAAACGAGCCACAACTAATGGGTGAGTTTGAGGTGAAATACGCTAAGAACGATAACGGATATTATATTACCGATATCGACTACAAAAGATTATAATCCTAGGTATTCTTAGTTAAAAAAGGTGATTTCTACCCCTGTTGCTACGGAAAGTAGCAAAAAAAGTGGTAAAATGTAAACAAAGTTTGCTGGTTTTTGTTTACAAAAATGCGTAAAATTGGGCATCAGAAAGGAAAAGATTATGAATTTCAACGAAAAATTCAAAGCACTCCGCAAGGAGTATAACTACACCCAAGAAGAGCTCGCCGAGGAACTGAATGTTTCGCGCCAAGCTATTACTAAATGGGAAGGTGGTGAAGGCGTCCCTGATGTCGAGAACCTTAAAACTATCAGCCGTCTGTTTAATACGACGATCGACGAGCTGGTGAAAGAGGAAAAGGCGGTCAAATTTAGCGAGCGCCATTATAAAACGATGAAGGAACTCGCGATCGACCACACCAAGCATTTTGATATTAAACTAGCGCCGGCAGAGGAGCTCAGTATCGTTCCATCTGGGGACGAGAAGGTTCGCGTGGAGCTGATTTCGGCCAGCGTCGAGAAGCTTTCCGAAGTCGCCAAGATCAAATTCGACAACCGCTACGACCGGCTCGATATCAACGTTAAAAGCAAGCGCGCCGGGCGGGATTTGTCGGTGAACCTGTATTTGCCAGAGAAGTACATCGAGGAAATTGAGCTTAATGCAGAGCTTCGTAGCCTCAATGTGACGAATTTGGACGTTAATAAGCTAGAATACGACGGCAAATTGAAGTTTTTGAACGTGGCTGGCTCGAAGGGTAAGATTGTGCTCAATACTTCTAAGAGCGACGTAGAGGCGAAATATGACGCGTTTAACGGCATTTTAGAGGTGAATATGCTACATTCTATCGCGCGGGTGGAAATTCCGGCCGGCACCAAGTACCAGGCGGTGAACAAGGGCTTTAAAAACACCTTTGTGGATGCGGTGAATACTAAGGATGCCGAGAATATCATCGAGCTAAATGGTGCTGCTAGTAAGCTGATTGTGGTAGAAAAATAAGCTATTAAAAGAGGCCCTTTGGGGGCCTCTTTTTTTGTGCGTGATACAATAGGGTTATGAGACAACTTTTTACGATTGATTTAAAAGATTACAATCCAGACGCGAAAAAGTTTTATCGCCCGTCGGTAAGGGGAATTATCTTCGACGATGAGGGTAAAATCGCGATGATTTATAGTCGGAAGTATCATTTCTATAAGTTTCCGGGCGGGGGGATTGAGGGTGACGAGACGCATTTAGAGACGTTGGCACGCGAAATTAAAGAGGAAACTGGTATGACTCTGATCCCGGAGTCGGCAAAAGAGTTTGGTGAGGTTCTAAAAATCCAAAAGGGCGATGAATCTGGCAAAGATACCATTCATATTCAACAAAACTATTATTATACTTGCGAAGTTGAAGATGAGATTGGTGATCAAAATCTAGATGACGGGGAAAAATCTTTGGAATTTGTCTTAAAATTTGTGCCAGTTGAGGAGGCCATAGCTGCCAACTCCGCTTTCGAGAACGAGAATACGTTTATGAAACAGATGGCGGAGCGTGAAAGGCGGGTTCTCGAGATTATAAGAGATGAAATGTAATCTTCATGGTAGGTCGGCGCTCTAATAGCTCGCTTTAGGCGAGCTATTTCGCTTGCCGCCCTTCCAGAGAACATGCCGCTAAAGCGGCTTTTTGTTTTGACAAACAAAAAATGGCCTTCGGCCATCTATGTTCTCTGGTGGGGATATGTGGACTTGAACCACAGACCTCGTCATTATCAGTGACGCGCTCTAACCAGCTGAGCTATATCCCCGAATTGTTAATGGTGGTATAAAACCTGGTGGAGTAACAGGGATTCAAACCCTGGACCTCTGCCTTGCAAAGGCAGCGCTCTAATCAGCTGAGCTATTACCCCAACTCCCCATATTTTACCAAAGATGGGTATTTTTTGCAAGGGAAAAAGGAAAAATCGCTCCTTGAGGGGGCGATTTTTCAGGTCATACAACTTTAAGTAGCCTCGCAGTTTAATCTACTTAAATTATGCTTATTTTATATCATGACGCGCATATTGTCAATATTTTTTATCCACAACCTGTGAAAAAAGTGTTCGGGTTCAATAAAAATATTACAACATATTTTTAAACAAAAACGTATTGACAAAACTAAAGCGGTATGGTATAATTTAAAGCATAAGCCTGTGAAGGTGAGTTTTATTAATGTATATCGGTGGGCAGAAGGAGTTTCAGATGTCTGGAACTAAAGCTGGTGGTATGAAAGCTGCCGCTACCAACAAGGCTAAATACGGTAAAGAGTTTTATGCTCGTATCGGCCAAAAGGGTGGCCAAAATGGTCACACCGGTGGTTTTGCCGCTAACCCAGCACTTGCTCGTATCGCTGGTGCTAAGGGTGGACGTATTTCACGTCGCGGTCCTGCCAAAAAAGAGGCTTAATTTAATTACTGCCTATGAAATATAGCGTAACCCGCAAGGGAAGCGCTATATTTTTTGTTCGCAAAACGGGCAGTGATATTTACCATCAGGGGTAGCAAAGCGGGTGAGCCCGCATTTTTTGCACTTGGATTTGGCGTGAAGCCAGTCACGGTAGGTGTCTAGTTGATCCTCTATAAAATCTTCATCAACAGGGATGGAATACCTGGCGGCCAGTTCTTTAGCCTTGGCCCAGGCATCGGATTCCATGCGCAGGCGCTCAATATCAGTCTTAAACGTGCGGTGGCCGAGCAGGGCATGCGAAAGCTCGTGCAAAAGTAGAAGCTCAGCCTGCGGCTCGTCGGTGCCTAGAACAATTGTCTTAGGTGGTCTGAACAAAAATTTATCGCCGCCGGGCTTGAAATTAAAGTCTTTAAAATCGTTTTTGAGCTGGTTTAAGAGGGAATTAAGCATAAGTTAGTTGAACAAATTTTTTATACAATTTGATTATAGCACGGGAAAATCCGACGAGTCTAAAAATTGGGGTGGATTTTTAAGGGAAGGTATGCTAAAATATAAGGAGTTTTTGGGTCCATTCAGAAGCTAGCTAACTAGTTGGTTTCTGAATGGGCCTGAAAGAAAGGAAATATTAAATGGCAACAACTGCCAAAAAAGTTACAATGGACGAACTTCTCGCAAGTGATGAGAGTTCATTCAAAAAAGTTATTGCAGGGGACACCGTAAAAGGCACTGTTATCTCTGTAAAAAAGCACGAGATTTTGATTGATCTTGGTGCTCAAGGTGTTGGTCTTGTACCACGCCGCGAAGCTTCGTTTGCTCGCAACTTGAACGTTGGCGACGAGGTTTCTGCCTCTGTCATCGAGGCCGAGATGGATGATGGCTACGTGCTATTGTCTCTCAGAAAAGCCGTAAAGGACAAAGGCTGGGATGAAATCCAAGCCAAACTCGACAACGCCGAGACGGTTGAAGTCACTCCGTTTGACGCTAACCGCGGTGGTTTGCTCGTAGAATACGAAGGCATTCGTGGCTTCTTGCCAGTGTCTCAACTTTCTGCCGAACACTACCCACGCGTTGGTTCTGCCGATAAGGACGAAATTTTGCAACGCCTTAACTCTTTGGTTGGCAAATCTATCAAAGTTCGCATCCTTGACGCTATCAAGAAAGAAAACAAGCTTATCTTCTCTGAGAAGGAAGCCGTCAAAGATGGCCTCGCTGAGCGCTTTGCTGAGCTCAAAGTTGGCGACACCGTTAAAGGTATCGTTACCGGCGTGGTTGACTTTGGCGTATTCGTAAACGTTGATGGCATCGAAGGTTTGATCCACATTTCCGAGATCTCTTGGGAACGTGTCAACAATCCTTCCGACTATGTCAAAGTTGGCGAAACTGTTGAAGCTAAGATTATCGCTATCGATAAAGAACGCCTCAGCCTCTCGATGAAACAACTCGTTGAAGATCCATGGATCTCCGAAGTTGAAGGCCTCAAAAAAGGCTCCAAAGTCGAGGGTACCGTCACCCGCATTACCCCATTTGGTGCATTTGTTCAGATTTCACCAGCTGTTGAAGCTTTGGTACACGTATCTGAGCTCGGTGAGGGTTCTGATGTAGACCCAGAGAAAGTCTTTACCTTAAACGAGCGTAAAGATTTCAAGGTGCTCGACATCGACAAAGAAGGTCGCAAGATCTCCCTTTCAATCGCTAAGAAATAAGCATATCAATTAAGCGTTTGGGGTTAAACTCAAGCGCTTTTTTGTGCTATAATGGTGGCAAGGAGATTTTTTAATGAAAAAAAATGAATACGCAGAACGTCCATGGTTGAAGTATTATGAAGCCGAAAAAATTCCAGCTAATCTCGAATATCCAGATTGCTCGATGGTGGACATGGTTTTGCAAAGTGCCGAAAAGTGGCCAGACAACGTCGCCTACTCTTATTATGGGCACAAAGTAACCTTTAAGAATTTTGTTAAAAGAATCGAAAAAGCCGCTCGCGCACTCAAAAATTACGGTGTGAAGGAAGGCGACCGTGTAACGATTTGTATGCCAAACACGCCAGAGGCGCTCACAATGGTTTATGCTATCAATATGGTAGGCGCTGTGGCCAACATGGTGCACCCATTGTCATCCGAAAAGGAAATTGAATACTACGTGCGCGCTGCCGAGTCTCGCTATGTATTGGTGTTTGATGCAATGTTTGATAAGGTTTATCGCTTGCGTGATTCTGCCAATCTCGAGCGCATCATTGTGGTTCGCCCATCTGATGGTCTTGGCTTTCTCAAAAAGAAAATGTACAGCCTACTTCACGTTAAAAAGGTCAAACTTCCGATTAACGATGGCCGCGTAGTTTTGTGGGAAGATTTTATCGCCAACTCTTACTTCTATCAGGGTAATTTCCACGAAGAACGTGGCGCAAACGATCTAGCTGCGATTCTTTACTCTGGCGGCACCACTGGTGCGCCAAAGGGAATTATGCTTTCAAACCTCAACTTTAATGCACTCGGTTTGATGGCAACTACTGTGATTCGCCAGGCGCAACCAGGTGCTTCGATTCTCGCGATTTTGCCAAATTTCCACGCCTTTGGCCTTGGTGTTTGTATGCACACGCCACTCTCTAAAGGCATGAGCTGTATCTTGATTCCGGCGTTTTCGCACAAACAATTTGCTGATATTATCCGCAAAAACGAGCCAACCTTTATCGCTGGTGTGCCAACTTTGTTTGAGTCTTTGATCAACACCAAGCTTGGTCGCGACGACCTTAAGATGGTGGACGCTGTGATTTGTGGTGGTGACGCGCTTAACTCGACTTTGCGTGACAAGGTAAACGAATATCTCGAAGCGCATGGTTCTAAAGCTAGGATTCGCGTGGGCTTTGGCCTCACCGAAGCTTGTGGTGCTACCTGTCTTTCACCAGAAAACTCCTTTAAGGACGGTATCATTGGCGCACCTTTCCCGGATATGTATTTCAAAATTGTCAAAATCGGTACTTTTAAAAAGGCCGATGTGGGCGAAGACGGTGAGATTTGTATCTCTGGTCCGCTCGTGATGATGGGTTATCTCAACGATGACGCCGAGACGGCACAAGCTTTGCGCTTACACGATGATGGTCGTGTATGGCTCCATACTGGCGATATCGGCTATCTTGGTGAAGATAACTTCATCTACTTCACTCAACGTCTCAAACGCATTATTATCTCTTCCGGTTACAACATTTATCCAACCTATCTCGAATCGATTATCAACTCGCACGAAGGCGTTTTGACCTCTACTGTGATCGGTATTGATCACCCACACAAAGGCCAGGTGCCAAAGGCATTTATCGTGTTGAAACCGGGTTACAAGGCGGGTAAAAAGATCGAACGCGAAATTCGCGAACTCTTGCAGCGTCACGTGGCAATTTATGCTTTACCAGTGGCTTATGAATTCCGCGACAAACTCCCACAAACCCTAGTTGGCAAGGTGGCGTTTAAGAAACTCGAAGAAGAAGAGAAGAAAAAGTAGGCTCACTTTACTATACCGTGATAGCTAAGTTTTCTGCGTAGTCTAAATAGGAAGGATTTTTGTTTTAGATACTTATTTTTGCGCCAGTTTGGGAAGTATTTTTTGAACATTTCGCGAGTGCGTTTAAAACCTGGGCGGCCTTCTTTAAACTTTTTGAAATCATTGGCCGAGTCAAGTAGCAAATTCCAAATAAAGAAGTATTCGAGATCGTCGTGGTAGGTTTTGAGGGCGTTTTTGGCTTTGAAGCGCTGATAAACGCCGTCGAGCGCAGTGAAAATATCAAAATACTCGCCGGTCCAGGTAGACTTGTGAAGTACGGAGTTGTCGTTTTCAAGGTAAAAGTAAAGCGGTTCGTCTACAGATGCAAAATTATTGGTGTAGAGAATTAAGGCAGACATCAGTTCCATATCTTCGTGAATGATACCGTTTTTAAACTGGAATTCGTTGTCTAGCCACCAGCTGCGACGAATCAAAAATTGCCATGGGCCAGAGCCGTAGCGCACAAAGCGGTGTTTGTAATCTTTTTCGTTAGGGTTGATGGCGGCAAGGTACTGGGTGTGGCCGTTTTTAAAGATGCGTTTGGCGCCAAGCATAGTAAGATCGGCGTTGGCTTTTTCGGCAGTCTTAAAAAGTTTTTGGACGGCGGTTTGATCTACATAATCATCGGCATCCACAAACCACATATATTTGCCGCGGGCCTTGGTCACGCCAAAGTTGCGAGCAGCGGCGGCGCCATTGGCGTTGACACTGTAATAGCGAATGGTATCTGGATAATCTGTTAGATATTTCAAAATAATAGCAGTGGACTCATCCGTGGAGTTGTTTTCGATAAGCAAAATCTCGTATTCGTCCTGGTGGTTGCTAAGGAAAGTTTGGCCAAGCAGGGAATCAAGACAGCGTGCAAGATAATCTTCGGCATTGTGGACTGGGACGATGATTGAGACTAACATTAGTTATATTGTAGCATAAAACCGGTCAGATGGCAGGCGCGAGCGTTATTTCCCGGCCAGACTCGCATCGAAGATCCGAGTCTGTTTTTTTGAAGCATTTTTTGATAAAAAAATGGCTCCCGATACTAGATGATTTTAGAATAGCTTGTCATGAATATGACAAGAAAAAAGAATTATCAATGTTTGTACAAAAATACCTTTCCTAATTCTTGTACTTAGGCACGAAAATTGTATCCACAATTATGGCAATAATAGATTTTTGAACGGTTTTCGATTATTCGTTTGCTGATCCAGACGTAGCCTTTCTTGCGGCTCTTTTGGATTAGGGCAAACCACCAATCCCAATAGATAAATACCACTACAGCAACCATTAATTTGAAAAGCCACCAAATCGCATATATCGTACCAAAAAGAATAAACCATAAGAAACCATGCTTGTTACGCTCATTCGATAATTGAGCTTTTGTACTCCCACATTTAGGGCATTTTCTGTTTATTCCCATTTTTATCCTATTGTTAACGTTTATGTTTATAGTATATCACAAAGAGTAAGTGATATGAGTGGTCTGAACGTATGCAGAATAGAAAACTTAATCGAAATGTGCTATAATTAAATTGTTCTGGATTTCAAATCTGTAAACTGGTCTATCTCTGACAAGGTAGCCAAGTATTCGACCTCCTCGTGGAGCACCTCGCTCCAGTCAGGTCGAAAGCCAGTCTGCAGAAAATGAAGTCCAGAACACTCCATAGCGGGGTGTTCCACTTGGTTTTAGGGGCAGTTCGCTAGTCAATAATACATAATTAGCGGACTTCGCAGGAGACCAAACATATGCCTAAAAAGCCAAAAGAAAGTGATGAAAAATCAGACATCGTAAAGGAAGCAGAAAAAGATATAAAAGAGGCTCCAGAACATAAGACGGAAGCGAAATCCAACCCAGACAAATCAAAGAACAAAAAGACAAAACTTTATCTAATAGTCGGCATTTCTGCCGCTGTTTTGTTATTGCTAGCCATCCTTTTAATAACTGTATTGACTGGTAGTTCAAATATGACGGCAGCTAAACTCATCAACAGTTATGCCAAAGATAAACCATACATTGAAAAAATAATAGAGCTAGACGATCCCGATGGTTTAGCTGGTAATGATAACGAATACGCAACAAAGAGCAGCTGGGACGACAGCCGCCTAGACAACATAATCGAAGACCACGCTGGCACGGTAGAAGTATTTAAAAATGAAAAGGATGCCGAAATAAGAGAATGGTATCTCGATAAAGTATCAGAGAAATGCACGCAACATATATCTGCGCAGAAGTATGGCAAAGCTATGTTTGAGCAAGTTTGCGGTAGTCTAGGATATGGTACTACATACAGAAATAAAAATGTTATCTTGAGGCTTAGCAGAACGTATTCAGTTGAGCAGATTTCCGAATATAAAAGCGGTTTTAATGACATCGTTAAAAAATATAATACCCCAGAAGTCGATATTCCTTCCGACGAAAAAATAGCGAGTCTAAAAGAACAGAAAGAAGAAAAATTAGAGCAGCTGTTTAGTCAGCAAGAAGAAGAAATGAAAAGTGGGCTAGATGGTATAGCAAACGACATGAATAGCGCAATAGATACCGCCATGACAAGCCTTGAAGAAGCGGCTCTAGAGGAGCTTAAAGAAAATCTAGCATATGTAAAAACCATACCATATTTTTCAGACAAAATTTCTACTTGGGAACAGAAGATTACAGAGATTTCAGACAAAATAACACAGAACAAAGCCGATGAGGCTCGCAGGGCAGAGGAAGCCGAACAAGCGAAAAAAACTGCCAAGACACGGACGTTTTCTGCTGGGACATATACGGTTGGCACAGATATTGACTCTGGTGTGTATAATATTACGGCGGTTAGCGGTAGAGGAAATTGTTTCGTTTACAACTCTAGCGATCGGCTTCAGATTAGCGAAATGATGTCTTCGAGCGGTGGCAATTACTACATTACAAATTATAGCAACGCATATTTAGGAACTGGCTATAAAATTGAAATCACTAGTACGCTAACCTTAAGATTTGAAGCGGTAAGATAAGATATTTAAAGAAAGGAATAGATGTATGCCAGCAAGAAAGCTAAAAGACGTGCCAAAGAAGAATTACTATGGATGAATACGACAGATTTGTAGAAAACGACACAAGACGGATGGCAGAAATAGACAACGAATTGGTAGCCATATTGCAAGGCTCAGACGACTCAGAGATGACCGCAACTCATCTGTTAAAACTTGCTAGCAATGCAAAAGAGCTATTCAAAAGTTCTAAACCTGCCGTTAAAAACCAGATTTTACGCTTGTTGGTTTCGAACTTAGAAATCAATCAAAAAAGGCTCCATTTCAATCTGTTAGAGCCTCTTTCATTCTTGACTTTTATGGACTCTCGTCCAATATGGCTCCCCCGGCCAGACTCGAACTGGCAACCTCGAAGTTAACAGCTTCTTGCTCCACCATTGAGCTACAGGGGATTGTGGGTTTATTATAGCACATTTTTAGTATTTGTGGTAAAATTAAGAGAGATATTTTTGCGTTTTTTGAACGCGTTAAAACCAAAAGAAGGAGCGCCATGGAAGAGAAGACAATTCAGATTGCTGGTTCAATTACGGTTGATGAGCTTGCGAAAGCCCTTGGTCTTTCTGTGACGACTTTGATTGGTGAGCTTTTCAAGAACGGCATTGTGGCCACCATTAACCAACGCCTTGATTTTGAAACAGCCTCTATTATCATCGACGAGCTTGGCCTCACTAATGTTAAGCTTGAGAAAAAGAATACTGCAACCAAGACTTCTAACTATAGCCATGAGTTATCCGATAAGGCCGTGGGCCGTCCACCGGTGGTGGCAGTGATGGGCCACGTTGACCATGGTAAAACTACACTTCTTGATACTTTGCTTGGCAAAAAGACCGCCGAAGGCGAGGCTGGTGGTATTACTCAGCACATTTCGGCTTACCAATTAAAGCATGAAGATCGCTGGATTACTTTCCTTGATACTCCTGGCCACGAGGCCTTTGCCGCCATTCGCCAACACGGTGCTATGCTTACCGATATCGTTGTAATCGTGGTAGCAGCCGATGATGGCGTAAAACCGCAAACTGTAGAAGCCATTAAATTTGCCCAGAGCGCCAATGCTAAGATTATTGTTGCAATTAACAAGATCGATCGCGAGGGCGCCGATGTGCCGCGCACGATGGCCGACCTTTCCCAACACGGTTTGCAGCCAGAAGAATGGGGCGGCGATATTACGATGGTGCCTATTTCTGCTAAGCTCGGTACCAACCTTGATCAGTTGCTCGACATGATTTTGCTTACCGCTGACATTGAGGAACTCAAGGCTGATATTGATATCCCAGCCGAAGGCCTCGTAATTGAATCTCATATGGAAACTGGTCGCGGTTCCGTGGTGAACTTGCTCGTGACTGGTGGTGAACTTAAGGTTGGCGAGTTTATCGTAGCTGGTTCTACCTTTGGTAAGATTCGTACGATGCTTGATTTCCGTGGCAAGCCAAAGGGCAAAGCTACGCCTTCTGTACCTGTTACGGTGACCGGCTTTAAAGATTTGCCGAACTTTGGTGATCGCTTTGTAGAAGTTGCAGACGAAAAGGCTGCTCGCAAGATGGCGCTTCTTAATGCGCAGGCTCTCGCGGATGAGACCGCTTCGGCCAACGTGACTTCTTCCGATCTCCTTCGTATGATGAACGTGGCCGACAATTCTAAGGTCTTTAATGTGATTATTAAAGGCGATGTGCTTGGCTCGGTGACTTCTGTGGTTGATTCTCTTAAAATGATTGATACTAAGGGTGAAGTCACGCTTAATATTGTTTCAACTGGCGTTGGCGACATCAACGAAAACGATGTTTATATGGCCGCTGGTGGTAACACTGTGGTCTATGGCTTTAACGTTTCTGTTCCTATCAACATTTCCAAGATGGCTGCACGTGATGGCGTGCCAATCAAAACTTATAAGGTGATTTACGAGCTCTTGGATGATGCTAAGCACGAGATGGAAAACTTGCTCGATGCCGAAATCGTCGAGGAAGACCAAGGTGAAATGAAGATTAAAGGCGTGTTTAGAACCGAAAAAACCTCGATTATTGCTGGTGGCGAAATGCTAACTGGTGTAGTACGCCCAGGCATGCTTGCTCGTGTGATTCGTGATAAAACTTATATCGGCGAAGTTGAAGTATCGTCTGTTCAGAAGGAAAAAATGGACGTGAAAGAGCTTGCTGCTGGTGAAACTGGTGGTTTGGCACTTAAGACTGAGCACAAAATTACCGTAGAATTGAACGATCGTCTCAAATTCTTTACCCGCGAAAAACGTCGCAAAACTTTATAAAGTTTACAAAACGATTGCGCTTGTGTTAAAATCGAATTATGGAATTCGATGAGAAATTTTTAGCTGACATGGGTTTGTCGGCGATGCCAGAAGAACAAAAACGTGACTTTTTGGCATATGTTCAAGAAGAACTAGAAATCAGAATTGGTGAGCGCATTTCGCGTGGGCTTTCGCCAGCACAACTCAATGAGTTTGATGCTATCACTGATCCAGTCGAAGCCGCCAAGTGGCTTGAAACAAACCGCCCAGATTATCGCGAAATCGTTTCTCGCACCATTGCCGAGATGAAAGAAGAGATTCGCGAAAATCGCAACCGTTTGATTAGGTAATTATTTGGCGTAGCCGTTTAAGAACGATTTGGCATCCATCGGTTTTTTGCCAGCCGGTTGGATGCTTTTTATTTGCAAGAATTTGCCATCTTTGCATTTAATAGAAAGTAGGGAAGCATCGTCTGCGGCTTCGGCTTCTAAAATGATGCATTCTTTACCATAGAATTCATATTTGCTTTTTGGATAACCAGCGTAGGCCACGACTTGGCGGAATAATTCTTCGGCGGTGTATTCTTCTGGTTTTAACAGGGAAAGTGACTTGTCGAATTTGGTCGTAAAGGTGGCTTTGGTATCGTCTTGTGGCTTTGGTTCTGGCAGATTCTTGAGGTTTTTTGCGATCCATTTGGCACCAGCAGTAGCCAAGGTTTCATAGATTGCCTCTTTGTTTAGTGGTAGGTTTTCGAAGGTTTCTTGATAATAGAGCGGGCCGGCATCCATAGCTTTGACGAGCTTCATAATCGAAACAGAAAAGTTGGTGTCGCCATTTAAAATGGCAGTTTCGATCGGCGAGGCGCCGCGATACTTTGGTAAAAGGGAAGGATGAATATTCAAAATGCCTTCTGGCTCAAAAAGTTCCAAGATGTCGGACTTTACGATGATGCCAAAGGATGCCAATACGCCGTGTGCGGATGGGTGAGTGGCTTTCATCTTTTTGGCAAACTCTATATCGTCTTTGGTTTTGGCGTGAAAAATAATCTCGAAGTGCTTTTCGAGCACTTTGATGGCGTGTTCAGCTAGTGGCCCATTACCAAAAAAGATAATCTTTTCCATATTAGTCGTCCGGAAAGAGTTCTTTATTATCTTTGATGTTTTTGTCGTAATCTAGTGGGACGAGGTCGCCTTGATCGTTCATCTCATAGAAGGCTTTTTTCTCGTCTTTGATGTGGTCAATAAAGAGAATACCATTTAGATGGTCGATTTCATGTAGTAATACGCGAGCCAAATCATCTTCGGCTTTGATACGAACCTCGTTACCATCCTCAAGTTTGGCTTTGATCTTGGCTTTGGTAGGGCGGGGAACTAAACCGTAAATCCTTGGCACTGAAAGACAGCCTTCGTAATCGGTTTTGATTTTGCCTTCGGTTTTGATGACTTCTGGATTAATCAAAGCAGTAAAGGTGGCGTTGCTTTTGTCTTCCATGTCGTCGCGTACGATAATAATACGTTTATTGACGCCCATTTGTGGGGCGGCCATGGCGGCAGAAAGTTCGTATGGATGCTCAGCTTCCCAATCCAGGGAGAGTTTACGCATATTTTCGATGATTTCTTTGATTTCATCATCAATAACACCGACTTTGGTCGATTTTTCGCGGAGTCTTGGATCTGGTGTAGTGATGATTTTCATAAGAATATTATATCATAAAATCGAAGGTGGGTCCAGGTAGAAGCGGGCGCTATCGTCTAGGTTTTCTATGGCTTCTAGCATGGTTTTTCGCGACTTGGCACGCACGATAAGTTGCCAGGTGAAGCCGCGGTTTTGACGTTCATGAAAGGCTGGGGTTGGGGCTGAAACTAAGAGGTCGGGTACGTTTTTTAGTGAGTTTTTAATATCGCGGATTTTCTTGATGGCCAGAGATTCGGTTTTGTAAGCGACTTCGATTTTAGCTAGGTAATAATATGGTGGTAAGCCGGATTCACGGCGTTCTTTCAAAGACCAATCGGCAAACTCAAGATAATCATTATTAATGGCGTAGCTTAAAACTTTGGAGTCTGGGCGGAAGGTTTGGATAAAGACTTCGGCTTTATCAATATGGCCGCGGCCAACACGCCCCATCACTTGGGTGATCAGTTCAAAAACGCGTTCTTTACTAGAGTAGTCTGGTAGAGAAAGACCAGCGTCCGCTTGCACGATACCAACAGTGGCAAGTTTTGGTAAATCTAAGCCTTTAGCTACGGTTTGAGTGCCAATAATGATATCGATTTTGCCGGCCTTGACCTCGTCATACATGGCGTTTAAGGTCTCAGCTTTGGTGTTGTCGGCATCAAAACGGGCGATACGGGCGGTCTTAAAGAGACGTTTTAGTTCTGATTCAAGTAATTTGGTACCAAAGCCTTTGTGCAAGATATTTGGAGAGCCGCATTCTGGGCAGCTTTTGGGGACTTTTTCTTTGAAGCCACAGGTGTGGCAGATTAATTCGTAGGAATCGGAGTGCAGCGTTAGCGGCAAGAAGCAGTTTGGGCAGGTGAGTTCGGCGCCGCAATCTTCGCAAATCGACAGAGGCGCAGAGCCGCGGCGATTATGAAAAATCAGGGTTTGGCGGTGGTTTTTAAGGTTATCTTCGATTGAATCAAGCAGGGCAGAGCTAAAGTAGCGGTTTCTATCAAAGCTAGCGCGATCTTTAAAATCTACAATATGTACGTTCGGGGCGATAGCCTCTTTTTTGGCTTTCTCGTTCAAACTAACCAGGGATTGATGCTTTTTTGCTAGATAATAATCGTTAATAGACGGCGTGGCGGAGCCCTCGATGCAGTCGATTTCTAGAGTGTTAGCGATGAAACTAGCAACTCTTAAAGCTGAGTATTTTGGTGCGTTTTCTTGGAAATAACTTGATTCGTGGCACTCGTCGATGATGATAAGGCCAAGGTTGTTAACCGGTGCGAACAGTGCAGAACGTGGCCCAATGATAACTTTTGGCGTATCGCTTATCAAGATGCTTTCCCAGATCTGGTGACGCTCGGATTCGGTCTTTTGTGAGTGAATTAATATGATATTTTGGCCAAAAGCCTCTTCAAAAACCCGAACAAGTTGGCTGGTTAAAGCGATTTCTGGCACCAAAAGTATGGTTGATTTTTGCTGTTTAAAGGCTTTTCTAGCCAATTCTAGGTAGATATTAGTTTTTCCGCTACCGGTCACACCATGAAGCAGTTTTGTGTGTCCTGCGGCCTTCTGAAGGCCCAGAAGGGCATTTTTTTGGGCAGTATTAAGCTCAATTAGCGGCAATTTAGGGGTTTGTTCGGTTTTTGCGATGTTTTTGCGGCGGTTTTTGGTGATACCGATTGGCAGGAATAAATTAAGCGCCTGCGGCAAAGGAATTAAATAATACTGGTTTAGCCAAACAATAGTTTTTACAATGTGGCTCGGCAGCGGTTTTGAATACAAAATTTTCAAAATTTTTTTAGTAGGAAAATCCGGTTGAGCAACTTTTTTATAAATTATTCCTACTGTTGCGGTTTTTCCGAGGGGAATTGAAACGATTTGCCCAGGCACAAGTTCGGTATCGGAGGCGTAAGTCAAAAAGCCAGCGTGCTTAGAAAAAAGCTTGCCTGGTATCACCTCGTAGAACATATCTATATTATACACGACTGGGGTGACAAAAAATGTTGTATTTTTTACAGCTAGCCTGAAGTTTATGATATAATCGATGAAAAGCGAGGAAATATGTTAGATATATTCGTGACTTCAAGGGTGCGCCGTAAAATCATTGTGGTATTTGCTAAATACCCTGATTTTAAGACTCACGTAAGAGGCCTAGCGAAACTCATTAAAGAAGATCCAGGTAATATTCAGCGCGAACTCACGCGTATGACCGAAGGCAACTTTTTGATTATGACTAAGAAGGGCAACACCAGGATTTATCAAACTAACAAACAATTTCCGATTTTGAAGGAACTCCAGAGTATTGTGATTAAAACCCAAAAGGGAAGCAAACCAAACAAAACTATCGGCTAATTTCGGCTTTTGATGAACAAAATTTTTATACAGTTAATGAAGCAGCGGGGAATTACAGAGGATTTTTTGCATCCAAAGTACGAAAATTTGACGGATCCGTTTTTGCTTCCTGATATGGAAAAGGCCGTTGACCGTATTGTGCAGGCCATCAAAAATGGCGACCATATATTAATATATGGTGATTATGACGTGGATGGTGTGACGGCAAGTACCGTGATGGAAGATGCTTTACGTTTGGCTGGCGCTAAGGAAATCGACATTATGTTACCAGATCGTTTTGCGGATGGTTATGGCATGAGCGCTCGCGTACTGGAGCAGGCAAAGAAACTTGGCGTGAAACTGGTGGTGACTGTGGACTGCGGATCTTCCAATAAGGAAATCGTAGCGGAACTTGTGGCTTCTGGCATTGATGTGGTAGTGACTGATCATCATGAAGTGCCGGAGGGATTGCCGGATGCTCCAGTGGTAAATCCGAAGCGTGAAGGTTACCAATGTTTCCGTGATTTGGCTGGCGTGGGTGTAGCATTCAAGGTTGCGCAGGCGCTGGTTAAAAAAGGTTTAATCCCGGACGGACAAGAAAAATGGCTGCTTGATTTAGTACTAATTGGCACGATTTGCGACAACATGCCGCTCTTAAATGAGAATAGAATTTTGAGCTATTACGGCATGAAGGTTCTTGCCAAAACTCGAAGACTTGGCCTGAGCGAGTTGATGCAACGAGCCGGCACGAGATATTTAAACGCTGAGGCAATTGGTTTTCAAATTGGGCCGCGACTAAATGCGGCGGGACGTCTAGAATCGGCTGAGCTCGCACTGGAGCTTTTGCGCGCGAAGAATGTAGCTAAGGCTGCGCAAATTGCCGAAAAGCTAGAAGATCTAAATAAGAAACGCAAAATTGAGCAGCGTACGGCCGTGGATGAAATCAGGGAACGCGGGGTTTCTGACGACCCGGTTCTAGTCGAAACTGGCAAGTGGCACGAAGGCGTTCTTGGCATTGTGGCCGGCAAGTTAGTGGACGAATATAAGCGTCCAGCTTTTGTGCTGTCCAGGATTAGCGACGATGTTTACAAAGGATCGGGGCGTAGTTTTGGCGAGTTTAATTTGGCAGCTAGTCTGGCGGCCTGCAAAGACACTATTATCAATGGTGGTGGTCACGCATTAGCGGCTGGCGTTAAAGTTGCGGCGGACAAAATCCAGGATTTTAAAACTGAAATAAACAATTATTATAATAGTTTGGGTTTGAAGGACCAGGAAAAATATTTGCGCGAGAGGGAAGATCTAACGGTTGATGGACTGTCTGATGTTTCATTAGACTTGCTGGATGATTTGGAGCTTCTAGAGCCATTTGGCGGCGGTAATGAGGAGCCGATTTTTAAGCTAACAAATGTAGAAATTGCAGAGGCTAGATTGATGGGCACTGATGGGCAACATTTGGCGATTATCGTAGACGATGACAAAGGACGACAGCTTAAATTGCTGGCCTTTTTCGCTCCGGCAGAGTGGTTGAAAGTGGCAGTGAATGAGCGTCGAGACTTTCTTGTTAGATTTAGTAAAAATGAGTGGAACGGAAATACGTCGATAGAGGGAAGAATTTTGCAGATTTTTTAAGCAAAAGTTTTTTGTATGTTATAATTAGCTTATGGTAAAAGGTCGTACGCGAAAGTTTCTGATTAGCGGCGTATTTGTGGTCATTTTGATGGCCATTTTTGGCAGCAAAATGAGTTTCGGCGCCACGAATTTAAATATGGTGGTGATCTCTGAGCTCTCAATCGACTTTCCGTCTATTATCGTGATTGATGCTTCGCCAAACTATACTGGTATCCAAACCGCCAACGCAACTCTTAGGGTAAATACCAATAGTGATACTGGCTATGTTGCAATTTTCTCTGTCGATGGCACTAAGGCGGCAAACGATACTTCTGGCCGTCTCACAGATTTGAAGAACTATAGTGAAGGTGCAACCATCCCAACGCTCACGTCACCACAAACCAAAGCAAATTTCCCGGTTGGTCACTGGGGCTATTCGCTTGATGGCGGCGAGAATTATCGCGGTATCACGACCTACGAAGATACGAATCGCTTAGTTATCGATTCCAACCAGGTTGGGTCCGACGGCGTAACCAACTTCACTTTTGGCGTTAAGATTAACGACAGTCAACCGGCTGGTATGTATAGTAATACGCTCCTTATTACTGCAGTTGCTGATATGCAAGATGTTCCTGAGCCAGCGGTGGTCGCTCCAAAGGCGTTGCTTGGTAGCAATAACCATTTGATGTTTGTGTATGACGACAAGACGTATCGCGCAGGGGATGTTTTCTCTGGTGCCTATGGTGGTGACACTGTGCTACAAAGTATATATGATGTCTACAATGGACCGAATTGGCGTTCGTCTTCTATCACGGCAATCGATTTTGAAGAAAGCTTTGTAAATTATCAACCAACTAGTACATATGCTTGGTTTAGTAGCATGTCTGGCCTAAAAGATGTGAATGGTATTGAAAACTTTGACACAAGCATGGTTACTAATATGAGTTACATGTTCGAGAATTCCTTTAATGCAGATTATCCAGTTGGTATTTCTGAGCTTAGCAAGATGGACGTAGGGAACGTTCAGACCTTTGAAGGTATGTTTCAGAATGCAGCAAGTTCTACGACGCATGGTGATTTTATTCTTGATGTGAGCGATTGGGATACTAGCAGTGCTACTAATATGGCATGGATGTTCTATAATTTTGGCAAAAGCATTACAAGCAATGGTCATTACGAAGGTGGGAATTATGTTTATGAAACTGCCGAGATTAAGGGTATAGAAAACTTCAAGACCGGTAATGTTACTAGTATGTATGCGATGTTTTACTTTGTGTTTAATAGTTGTGAAGGCAGTTGTCGGGTAGGCTCTATGGACTTAACCGATTGGGATGTTAGTAATGTAACGACTATGGGATATATGTTCGATAGAATGTTACATAATTCATATAGTTCGATCGAGATAGATTTGACTGGTTGGGATGTGAGAAAAGTAACCTCTATGGAGCAAATGTTCAATGGGGTGCTTGGTGGCGCAAATGGCGGCCATTTTAGTATCGTAGC
>JAFZBJ010000008.1 GCA_017561835.1 Candidatus Saccharimonadota bacterium
GCCTCGAGCTCTCACAAAAACACGATATCACGAATACTTTGACTCATTTTGAAGAAATCTATACTGAAGTAATTAAGAACGCTAAGAACTAAATTAGCTTTTCGGCCTTGAGGGCTTTTTTGATGGCCGGGCGATCAAAGCCAATGATGCGCTTGCCGGCGATATCAGTAACTGGCACGGCAGAGATTTCTGGGTCTTCGCTGGCATCAACTTCTTCGAATTCAACACCAAGGTCTTCAAGCCAGTCCATTAGAGCGTGGCAGTAGGGGCAAGTAGTAGTTGAATAAACTTTAACCATTAGAGTTCCTTTGCCTTATCCATTTGTGGATCTTTCATCGTATTGATATCTTCGTAGGTGCGCGCGACTTCAATGTCTGGCGTAATGCCATCTTTATTAATCGAGCGGTCCTTTGGCGTATACCAGCTGGCGATGGTAATTTTGAGCATCGCGCCATTATCGAGATCAAACATTTGTTGGATTACGCCCTTGCCGTAGGTTTTCTCACCAAGAATGGTAGCTTTGCCATAATCTTGTAAAGCGCCAGCTACGATTTCGGAAGCCGATGCGGTAGAACCATTAACAAGTACGATGGTTTTCATGTCTTTAAGTAACGCTTTGCCAAAATAAGACGCGACCTTCGTGGTACCAAAATGCATTGATTTTTGAATCAAAATGTCTTGGTTTTCAATCCAAAGACTAAGCAAATCTTGCGCGGCCGCAACATATCCGCCGCCGTTATCGCGAAGATCTAGAATTACTTTATTAATTCCCTTACTGGCAAATTCTTTGGCAAAATCATAAACCATTGCGCCGGTGTCATTATCAAAACGAGTGATTGTGACAATTGCAGTGCTACCTTCGTAATTTACGTAGGCCGAAACGTTGTTAATGGTTTCGCGAATCATCGTGAAGGAGAGTTCTTTGCCTTCACGCACAACCGTGAGCGTCACCTCGGTGCCAGTTTCGCCGCGCACTTTGTTGGCGATTTCCTCAGTTGAAAGCATGTAGACTTCTTCATCGTTGACTTTGTAAATAATATCGCCTGCCATCACGCCAGCTTTTTTGGCTGGGTTGTCTGGAAGGGTGCGAATCACGCGCACGTAACCATCGCGCAAGCCCATTTCAATACCAACACCAGAACCAACTGCGCCATGCAAATTATCCATAAAGGCTGAGGTTTCTTCAGCATCCATATAAGTAGTGTAGATATCGCCGAGCGCAGCGGTTAAACCTTTTTTGGCTCCCTCAATCACATCCTCGTTATTAATTTCGCCATCGTAATTCGATGCCAAAGTGTCATAAACGTCGTCGAGCTCAGACCAATCAATCTTATGCGTGGAGGTTTTGATACCAAGATACGGTGCAAAGCCGCCAAACCATTCTTTACCAAAAATGCCAAATACTACACCGGCGACAGCAATCGCGCCACCAACAATAATCGCAGTACTTAAATTAACTTTCTTTTGTTGCCAATTTGTCTTGTTGCTCATTATTTAATTTTAGCACAAAACGATTTTATTCTAAATGAATGAACTTGTATTGCCAGAGCTCGTTTGCAGAGATGCGGCGCGAACCAAAGTCGCCGTAATGATATTTGCCAGAATAAAGTTGGGTGGCGTAGGCGTTGTTATATTCGGTGACGTTGATTGAGCCGTCAGCGTTGACGCCTTCAACCCAGAATACGTGACCCCAAGCACCGCCGTCGGCTTGACCAATGGTGTTTTCGGCTGGCGTGCCATCTACGCGATAGCCTTGGTAGCGAGCGACGTCGTCCCAGCTGTAGGCATTACCCCAAGCAAGGCTTAGACCAAAGCGCTCGTATGCTTTCCAACCTACGTAGCTTACGCATTCGCAGACGAGACCGCCGATCTTGTGCCAACCGTTAAAATCTTCCCAGTAGGTGACGTAGTCGTCTTGGCGATGCGGACAATCGTTTTGCCACGGATAGGTGTTGTCGCCAGTGAATGAGCTACCACGATAGAGCTCTGGGTGAGCTTCCTGCTCGCGACGTTCAGCTTCGAGCTTGGCGGCTTTAGCTTCTTCGGCCACCTGTGCATAGGCCTCGGCGTCGTTTTGATATTTGTCTACTAATTCTTGTTGCTCAGCGCGAGCGGTGGCCAGTTCGTTTCTGGCGGCTTTTTGCTCGGCCAACAAGCGCTTCACGTTTTCGCGATCAATTTCAAGTTTTTCTTTAGCTTCCTTAATGGATGCGGCCGAAATTGTGATTTGTTTTTTGGCGGCTTCTTCGCGAGCTTGTTTTTCGGCGAGGTCAGAAATCGAGCTAGAGCCCGCTAGAATTCGGATTGGTTCGCTATCGCTACTAAAATGCATCTTAGCAAGAAGCGCTGCAAGTGCGCGCTGCTCGGCCAGAAGTCTAACTTCGGCATCTTTGATTTGGCGGTTTAATTCCGCAACTTCGGCCTCAGTGGTAGCAATTTCGGATTCTTTAATGGCAATTTGCACATTTAATTCTTGAACCTTGATTTGATAAAGGTTGGCGGTTTGGCTAGCATAATTAGCGTCTTCAATAGCTTTTTGCTCGGCTTGCGCAGCCTCAACACATTCCTCGCTTGCCGCACAGGCGCGTGAAAGAGTATGGGCCTCGTTGCTTCTAGCCCCGATAAAGATGATAGACAAAGCAAGTACTGCCATTAACGTAGACGTTATGGGAAAGATTTTAACCTTTTTATTTTTGGGCAGTATTACCATAACTCCATAGTAACACAAAAAGCACAATCTGTAAAGGCTTATGCTTTGTGCATATAGCGAGAAATAGCCAGGCGGGCCGAAATGCGGCCAATAACAACGCCCATGCCAATGAAGATCAAGACCACGAATACGAGTTTGCTGGATTCGAGCACGTCGACAATGTTATCGATGCTGATGCCGTAGTTTCTGAGGTTTGGTGCGAGCACTTCAAAGATTGCATAGCTGGCGGCGGCCGAAATGATGCCGGCGATCAAGCCGCAGATTTCTGCCTCCACGATGAACGGCCCACGAATAAAGCCTTTGTCGGCACCCACGAGTTTCATCATGTAAATCTCTTCGCGGCGGCTAAAGATCGCCATCCTGACCGTACTAAAGATTACGAGGATTGAGACCGTGAGGAAGATAATGCTAAGGATAATACCAGCGGCCCGAGCGACATTTGCCCACGAAGTGATGGTGGCGATTTCGGTTTGGTTAACGTCGTAGGTTGGAAGTTCTTCGGTGTCGAGGAATTTTTGGAAAGTTTCGTCTTCGTTGACGATCTTTTTGATGCTATCGAGATTTTCGATGTCGTAGACTTTAATGCGCATCGTAGATTGAAGCTGCTCGTTGATGAGAATGTTTTTCATTTCGTCATCCAGAATATCAATAATGCCCTGCTCGCCAGAGTTTTCGGCTACGAGTTTTTCGTATTCCTCTTCGGAAGTCGAAGTCTCTACGGATTTAATATTAGTGTCGGCCGAAATAATATTGGTGAGTTTTTCAAGATTACGTTCGGACGTGCCCGGCTTGAAGTAAATCGTGATATCGATTTTGTCGCGCATCACATCGGCAGTATTCGACAAAATGATGCTAGCCACCACCGTGACAAACAAAATGATGAGCGTGAGAGACATCACGATAGCCGAAGCGGTAGAAAGCCAGAAGTTACGAGCAAATCCTCTTGCGCCATATTTGACAATGCGGCTTTGTTCGCGCACTAAGTGATGATTTTGAAGTTTGCGCATCGTGCGCAAACTCTTTTTCGTCGTCTTTTTGAGTGCTTTTTCGTTATTAATCGTGTTCTGCTTTTTCATTACGCTACCTTCACTTTCTTAAGGGCGTGGCCCGGAGTTTGGAGCGTGCGTTGTGGCGGTTGTACCGGCGTGGCATCGAGTTTGTAAATACCATTGACCTTCTGGTCGTTCACGATGCGGCCGTCTTTCAAAGTAATCACGCGTTTTTGCAAATTATTAACTATGCTTTCGTTGTGGGTAGTGACTAGAATCGTAGTACCAAAATCGTTAATCTTTTTAAGCAGGTTGATGATTTCTTCGGTAGTGAGTTTATCGAGGTTCGCCGTAGGCTCATCGGCAATCAAAATCTTCGGTTGGCGTGCCACGGAACGTGCAATTGATACACGTTGTTGCTGGCCACCGGCAAGCTGATTTGGAAATTTTTTTGCTTGATCAAGGAGCCCCACGAGCTCAAGTACCTTTGGTACGGTGTTTCTAATTTCGCGGCCGCTCATGCCAGCAATCTCAAGGGCCAATGCGACGTTTTCATAAACGGTGCGGCGTGGTAAAAGTTTAAAATCTTGAAAAACTACACCAAGGCGGCGACGATAATTTGGAATATTGCGTTTTTTGACGTAGTCGAGGTCGATACCACCGATGATGATTTTGCCGGAATCAGGGTTTTCTTCCTTGGTGATCATTTTCATCAAGGTAGATTTACCGGCACCGGATTTACCCACAAGAAAGACAAATTCGTTTGGCTCGATATGTAACGAAACACCGTCGAGCGCTGGATGCGCATCGCCAGGATATGTTTTGGTCACATTATCAAGCAATATCATACTATATATAATAGCATAAGCGTGACCGGTATGCAAATTTTAGGCGATTTTTTCAAGCTCGTCCATGATATCCTGAATCTCGGCCGCCTCGAGAGTTTTGGTGCGGTCCGCAAATTCAAGGTGGAAGCTAAGGCTTGGGATAGCCTTTTCGTCGGCTTGATAAATTGAAGTTGGTTCGATGCTGTATACGAGGTCGCGTTTTATGAGTTTATCTTCGAGTTTTTTAAATACGGTTTCGTAGCTATCGCCAGTAGTGATGGTGATGTCGCGTGAGACGGTTGGGAATTCGCTGATTTCGCCAGCTACTTTCTTCAAGGTTGCGAACTTTACGAGCTGGTCGAGGCTGATTTCGAAAGCAGCTACGCCACGCGGAAGTTTGAGCTTAGAAAGAGCGCTGAATTTGATTTCGCCAATCACACCAATTAAAGTATCGTCCACATAAACACCGGCACTACGCTTTGGTTCATAGTAGGCTTCGTGCCCTTCTTTGGCTGGTTTGTAGGCCTCGAAAGCGAGCTTGATGCCAAGTTTCTTCGCAAGTTCTTCGAGATATTTTTTGGCGAGATAATATTTAGTGTTTTCGGTATTATCAACCACGACCATCGCGAGATTGTTATTGGCGTATGGCACGTTATCTTCGTCGACACCATCGGAACGTAGGAAAACTTGGTTCATTTCAAACAAAGCAAAACTATTGTGTTTGGCTTTCAAATTTTCGTAAGATTTTAAGAGCAATGACGGCACGATTTGCTGGCGGAGATATTGTAGATCCGGAGAAATAGAGTTCACGAGGCGGTAAGAGTTATGAATATCTTGGCCGACTTTTTGCAAAAGATCGCCATGTACAAAGGTATAGGTGAGAAGCTCGTTTGCGCCGGCAAGACTGAAGAAGTTGCGAATTTGCGACTTCAAGGACACGAGTTTGTTTTTCTCGGCCGTGGCGTGAAGTGGCAAAACTGGTGCGATATTGTCGTAGCCGTTTAAGCGGCCGATTTCTTCAATGATATCTTCCTTAATATGAATGTCGGTGCGCCAAGCTGGAGCGGTGACGGTGAGGTTGTTGCCGCTAACTTCAACTTTGAATTCGACGTTTTCGAGCGTGCTCACAATTTCGGCCAAAATGTAGTTGGTGCCAAGCAAATTATTGATTTCGTCTGTTGTAATTTTTACAACATTTTCCTCTTTCTTGTAGCCGGAATCAATGACTTCGGAGATTTCAAAGCCGTCTTTTAGCATTTCGGCGCATTTCAAGGCCACGGCTAAAGTTTGGTAGGCTGGTTGGCCTTTGGTGAAGCGGGTAATGGCCTCGGAGAAAATGCCGTGCGCCATTTGAGTTTTGCGCAAGTTAAACAAGCTAAAGGTCGCGGATTCGATGATGACGTTTTTGGTGTTTTCGTCAATCATAGTGGATTTGCCGCCCATCGCACCGGCGAGAGCCACTGGTACGTCGTTGCTGGTAATTACAATATCGGTATCAACCAAAGTGACTTCGGTATCGTCGAGCAAAGTGAGTTTTTCGCCTTTCTTAGCGAGGCGTACGCCAACTTTTGGCTCGGTCGTGCCGCCCACGGCGAGAAACTTATCGTAGTCGAACGCGTGAAGTGGTTGGCCGGTAAGAAGCATCAAATAATTAGTAGCATCCACGATTGGATCAACTGGGCGCATGCCAGCTTTGGCTAGCATGGTGTCTTGAAGGGTCAAATATTTTTTCTTGAGCTCACCATGTTTTTTGAGTACCACGGCTGAGTAGCGTGGGCAGATGGCAGAATCAGCAATATTCACGCCGAGTTTCTTGAAGTCGGCATCCTCAACGGCTGGCTCGGAAACAAATTTTTCACCAAGTACGCCGGCAACTTCGCGGGCAAAACCAAGCACACCAAAGCAGTCTGGGCGGTGAGTCAAAGATTTATTTTCGATATCAAGAATTACGTCGTTTAATTCGAAAATATCAGCGAGCTTGTCGCCTGGTTTGGCAATTTCTGGATCGATTTCAACGATTGTAGAATGGTCGGTAGTGAAGTCGAGCTCATCAGCACCAGCAAGCATGCCGCATGAATCGTATTTGTTTAGCATCTTGCGTTTACCAATCACAAATGGAGCGTCTTCGTGAACGCTGGCAGGCACGATAGCACCTGGCGCAACCCAAGCTGCAAGCATGCCGGCATGCACGTTTGGCGCGCCACACACTACTTGCGTGAGTTCTTTGGCGCCGGTGTCGATTTGGCAAAGATGAAGATGAGTTTCTGGAATAGCTTCGCATTCGACAACTTTCACTACAAAAATGTTGTCATATTTTTTTGATTCGTCAATGATTTCTTCGATTTCAACAAGGCGCGAGTCGATTAATTTTTCGAGCGCTTCGCTCGCGACGTCAATTTTGACATATTTCTTGAGCCAATTTAACGAAATTTTCATATTAAAACTCCTTCAAGAAATTAAGTTTGCCAGATTCAAAGTAACGGACGTCTTTTAGGCCGTAGCGAAGCATCACTAAGCGGTCGATACCGCCGCCCCAGGCAAAGCCATGGTAGACGGTTGGGTCGATGCCGGCCATTTTGAGTACGTTTGGATGAATCATGCCGCAGCCAAGCATCTCGATAAATTCGCCTTTTTTACCACCAAGGGTTTTTGGCTTTTCAATTTTGAATTCGAGCGACGGTTCGGTGAATGGGAAGTAGCCTGGTTGAGTTGAGATGTCGAGTTTTTGCTCGTAGTATTTTTCGAAGAACTCACGAAGGATGCCGAGCATGTTGCCGAGCGTACAATCTTTTGAAACATACACGCCTTCACACTGGTAGAAAGTGTGTTCGTGGGTGGCGTCAACGTCTTCGTTGCGGAACACGCGGCCTGGCACCACGACGGCAATGTTTTTGCCCTGCTCAAGATTCTTTTTGTAGGCTTTGAGCACACGGTGTTGCATAGTGGAAGTGTGGGCTGGCGGAATGTAGCCCTCTTCGGTGCGGAAAGTGTCATATCCATCACGAGCTGGATGGCCTTTAGAGAAATTCAAACTATCGAACATATGAAATTCATCATCGAGCTGACGTGGCTCAACCACATCAAAGCCCATCATTTGGTAGATTTCAACTACACGGTCAAGCTCAGTCATGAGCGGGTGCTTTGAGCCATTTTCGGATGGCAAAAACACTGGCAGCGGCTGGTTTGGCGCAGCTGGCGCGGTAATATCGATCGGAGTAACATCTTGCTCTAGCGCGGCCTCTTCGGCGGCTTTGATTTTTTCCAAGATCTCCTGTTTTTTGAGATTGATTTTGCGACCAAATTCGGCCCGTTCCGCTGGCGGGACGTCTTTGATTTTCGCATATTCAGCGCCAAGCGCTTTGAGCTCGGCTTTTAATTGTTCGAGAGTTTGCATAAAAATATTATAACACTTTTTCCATGAAAAAGCGCCCACCTTAGTGGACGCTTCAAGTTATACGTGTTACGGGAAAACGCTCTTGAGATAGCTCTCGAGGGTGGCTGCCGACATGTAACCGTCCTGACCACCGTTTCGCACACCATTATTGTAAGTGGTAACACCGGAATAGGAGCACACGTAGTTTCCATTCACCATTTCCGCATACAAATTTCCGGCTATAGCTATCTTTATCTCGATAGTACCCTTTGCTGTTTTGCGCCATGTAGCTGAAACATAACACCAGTAAGTGGTCCATCCTCCGATACTATTGCCAGTGGATTCGAGGCGGTAGCCAGTGTAGTCGAAGTTGCAGTTGTTCAAAAGCGGAATAACTTTCTTCGCTATCAGCTGGTTCGCTACATAGTTCACGACATCCATCTCGGAACCAAATCCCGGCGGCAAGTTCGAAGGACTCCACGTATCCGGGTTAACTACCAACGTAGGAGCCTTAGTGGGCTCCTTGGTGGGCTCGTCGGTCGGCTTCGGAGGAACCGGAGTCGGCGTATCGGGTTTCGGCGGAACCGGAGTCGGCGTGTCAACCTTCGGAGTTGGCGTATCAGGTTTCGGCGGCACCGGAGTCGGCGTATCGGTCGGCTTTGAAGTCGGGCTCGGACTCGGGGTATTTGTAATTCCCTCTGTCGGGCTCGGAGTATTCGTGGCCTCCTCGGTAGGACTCGGAGTATTAGTGATCTCTTCCGTAGGCGTAAGCTCACTTGTGGGCGAAGGCTGTTTCTCGGTAGGAGTATTCACTACGACTTCCGTAGGCGTAAGCTCCACTGTTGGCGTGTTTGAAATCACGTCAGTGGGCGTACAGATCACCGTCGTAGGTGTCACAATCTCGGGCTCTTTAGGCTGATTGGGCATTGCCAACACCATAACCAAGAACATCGCGATCAATAGAGTAACACCTATACCGATGATGATCAGGTTTTCCTTATCTCGACTGTCAAGTTTCCTTATACGGTCTCTCAATTTCATTATTAATCACCTCCCTGATCAATATTCGATTTTAAACTATAGATCGTACAACTTGTATCTATATTTTATTACAAAATGGTTAATTTGTCAAGGGTAAGCGGTATTTTACCCCTGTAAATTCTTATCTTGTTCAGTTTTTTTTCAACAGAAAAACCGCCCCAAGCATTTATGGAGCGGTTTAGTGTTTTGATATAGAGCTAGTTAAGATGACCAGTCAAGCCTCGAACCATTTCATAGTCGCAAACTACTTCCCACCATCCATCAATCATGCACTCGCATGTAACGGAA
>JAFZBJ010000009.1 GCA_017561835.1 Candidatus Saccharimonadota bacterium
CATCCTGAGCCAGGATCAAACTCTCCATTAAAGACTTTAAAAGTCATAATTTAGAAATTTGAAAACTCAAATAAATAAAAAAACTGACGATGAAAATTTGAAAAAACGAAGTTTTTGAAAATTTTCAGCGCAAGACGCGAAGCGTCTTACGATGATTCGTTCTTCAAATATAATTGCACAACTAAATTGTTAAAAAATCTCTAAGAACTACCAAGATAATGCCTCGCAGTTAATAGACTGTAACCATCTTATCGCTAATGGCGAAAAAAGTCAAGACCTTTTTTAAAGATTTTTTGATTTTTTTCATGATTTTGAACGGCCAAAACCACCAAACCGCCAAAATCCCTACTCCAATCAGTGGCAAGATCAAAAATTCCCACGCCTTTTCGCGGTTTCTGTAACCTGTATTTGGCGCCAAAATCAGCTCTGGTTCGCGTTTTGCCTCTGCTAAGTCCATAATTGTTGCCGCCGGTTCACTTACCGCCGCCAATGTTTCACTAAACGCCGTCGTTTTTACCGCTGTTTCCCCACCCGTTGGTTTGATTTTGGTTGCCAGCGCCACTATTCCCAGTTCGAGTGCGAGCTTATCGTTTTCTGGCTCTACAATTTCCTCGCTAGAAGGCGCGCCGGCAACTTCAAAAACCTCTTCCGGCTCCGCGTCCGGTTCCATGACCTCTGTTTCTTCAACAAATTCAACTGTCTCCGGCTCCAGTTCTAGTTCCGGCTCGAGCTCTATCACCTCTGGTACTTCCGGTTCCAGCTCCAGTTCCGGTCCAGGCTCCGGCGCTATTTCCTCTGGCGCAATCACCCCTGATACGGGTTGCTGTTCCGGTCCTGACTCAGGTTCCGGTTCAGACTCTGGCTCAGCCACCTCTGGGACAATCTCAAAATCTGGTTCCAAATACGGTGCCGCCATTACATCTAAAAACGCCTCATTTGCACCGGAATCAGCATCGTCATCAGGGCTAAAATCGTCTAAACTTCCGCCCGCCTCTATAAAATTCGGGTTCAAAGACCTAATCGGGATATATTCCAGTTTGTCATCCCTGGTAACCACCAAGATACACTCGTCTTTAATTCCCCAATAACCGTTTTTATAACAGGTGCTGTAATCTATAACTCCATCCGTATAAAACCCAAACGCCTCCAGATAGTAATAGAGTTTCCATTCGCCATTCTCGGCCAGATGAGCCCGCATCATGCCAGCCGGCAACTCCACCTCTATCATATCCGGTATTTGGAAGCCATAATAAGGGTTCATATATTCTCTAAACAGTGTGTGCTGTTCGAAATATTCTCGCCTGCCATCCCTAAGAGCCGGCTCACTTTTTAGCGCCAAATCATCCATCAAAGGATACTGATCAACCCAACCCAAGGTTAATCTTGCCACACCATTTGTCATCATTTCCCCCATAAACTGTTTCCTGTTGTCCATTTTTAAGAGATATTCAACGTCAAAAAGCACAAAAACTCGGTTATTTTTGATATCGAGACGCGTAATCGTTAAGGTGTTGCGATGCTTAAAACGCCGCGTGCTATTATTCAAAAGCTCTGCGTAATCAGAAAACGTACTATAAACATCCATCGAGCGCACATAGGCAAAAGCCGCCAAACCACCAAAGGTCGTCACAAGAAACGCCGCTATTATAGTTATAATAATTTTCTTTTTCATATCTCCTTTCTCTTATTTTTGCCCACATCAAAACACGCCCCCTATATTTTTACAACCCCCCTCACTATCCCCGAAAACGCCTAGGCTTAAATTCAAACCGCCTAGGCTTATTTTTACCCCTGTTAGGCAACAAAAAACCGCCTACTTAATTTCGGCGGTTTTGTTGCGCTTTTTACTCTTCAGCTTCTTCAACTGGTTCTTCAACTACTTCCTCGGCAGGTTCTTCAACCGGCTCTTCTTTGACTGCGTCAGCCAAAGTTGGGGCAGCTGCGTCGTCTTCTTCCTCTGGAAGCACGATACCGATAGAGGCTACCGTGTCGCCTTCGGCCATGCGCATAATGCGAACACCCTGGGTAGCGCGACCAAGCGTTGGGATTTCAGCCATTGCTACGCGGATTGCTTGACCCTTAGTGGACATCATAATCACCTCTTTGGCGAGTGGATCCAAGGTATGAACTGCTACGATTGGACCAGTCTTGGCCGTAACCGTAGCTACCTTGATACCTACACCGCCACGCTTGTGTGGTGGGAAGTTAGCAACTAGGGTGGCTTTGCCGTAGCCGTTAGCAGATACAGCGATCAACTTTTGCTTTGGATCGGTAATCACATCCATACCTACGATTTCATCTTTTGGACGGAGTCTCATACCACGTACACCCATCGCTGAGCGACCCATCACGCGCACTTCTTTTTCGTTGAAGCGGGTGGCTTGGCCAGCGGAGGTAGAGATTACAATATCTTGCTCACCGGTGGTTTCTTTCACCCAGCGGAGTTCATCACCGCTGTCGAGCTTGATAGCAATCAAACCGTTAGAACGAACATTAAAGAAGTCTTTAATTGCACTCTTCTTGATAGTACCCTTCTTGGTAGCCATAAAGAGATATTGATTTTCACCGGCGTCACCTTGTTTGATGATGGCGGTAATCTTCTCTTCTGGATGCATGTTAAGCATGTTAACAGCGGCAGTACCCTTAGCGGAAAGTGATGCCTGTGGCACTTCGTAGGCTTTCATGCGGAACAAACGACCTTGGTTAGTGAAGAACAACAGATAATCGTGCGAGTTGGCCGTGATAATCTGCGCAATCACATCTTCTTCCTTGGTAGTCATGCCGCGTTTGCCTTTACCGCCTCTGTTCTGGCGACGGAAGTCGTTTTGTGGTACACGCTTCATGTAGTTTTCGGTAGTAAGCAGGATTACGCTCTCTTCCTCTGGGATCAGCTCTTCTTCGGAGAACTTACCAACTTCGTGATTAATAATCTTGGAGCGGCGTGGATCGTCGTATTTCTCTTTAATAGCGATGAGTTCTTCCTTGACTACGCGAAGCACCTCTTTTTCATCAGCAAGAATAGCTTCGAGTTTCTTGATAAGTTCGTGAAGTTGCTTGAGCTCTTCTTCGATTTTGTCGCGTTCGAGACCTTGCAAACGTCGAAGTTGCATCTGAAGGATAGCGTTTGCCTGGATTTCCGAGAGGCCAAAGCGCGTCATGAGTTGTTTATCGGCATCATCATAAGAGGCGCGAATTACCTTAATCACCTCATCGATGTTATCAAGAGCAATCTTTAAACCTTCCAAGATATGAGCACGTTCTTTAGCTTTCTTAAGATCGAACTCTGTACGGCGACGAATCACCTTTTGGCGGTGTTTAATAAACTCTGCCAAAATCTCTTTGAGACCGAGAATACGAGGCTGAATACCATCAACAAGTGCCAGCATATTATAGTGGAACGAAGTCTGAAGTGGAGTCAACTTGTAAAGTTGGTTCAAGATCTTCTTCGGGAAAGCATCTTTCTTGAGCTCTACCACCACGCGAATCTTACCACGAGCCGACTCATCACGAGCATCAGCGATGTGATCAAGCTTCTTAGCCAGCACCAAATCGCGTACCTTATCGATGAAGTCTTCCTTGCTCATGCCGTAAGGCACCTCTGTAATCACGATGTTGTAGCGGCCATTCTTGCGCTCTTCGATATTGGCCACGGCACGAATCGTTACCGAGCCTTTACCTGTGGCGTAAGCTTGTTTCATTGGTGCACCACCGTAAACTTCGGCACCGGTTGGGAAATCTGGGCCTTTGACGTATTTCATCAAGCCTTCAAGGGAGATTTCTGGATCATCAATCTGGGCCACGGTAGCATCTACGAGCTCACCAAGGTTGTGTGGTGGAATGTTGGTAGCCATACCTACGGCAATACCCATCTGGCCGTTCAAGAGAATGTTTGGCACGGCGGCCGGCAAAACTGCTGGCTCTTTCTCGGTACCATCGAAGTTATCACGAAAATCTACAGTTTCCTTCTCGATGTCGGCCAAAAGCTCAGCGCCTACCTTATCAAGGCGAGCCTCGGTGTAACGCGAAGCAGCGGCTTCATCACCATCCATCGAACCAAAGTTACCTTGACCTTCGACTAGGGTGTAGCGCATCTTCCATGGTTGCGCGAGGTTGACCATAGCATCGTAAATCGAAGAATCACCGTGTGGGTGATACTTACCCATCACCTCACCGACGATACGAGCGGATTTCACCGTAGCGTGTGGGGCTTTCCAGCCATTTTTGTTCATTGCATATAATATACGGCGGTTCACAGGTTTAAGACCATCGCGTACATCTGGGAGTGCGCGGTCTACGATCACAGACAAAGAGTAGCGCAGGAAGTAATCTTCCATCGTGTTCTCTACGGTGCGAAGCTCGATACCATCCTCGGTGATTACTTCACCATCGGTAGCTTTTACGGCTTCAACCTGCTCGATATCACCACCAAAATCGATGTGTTTGCCTTCGTCGGATTCGATTTTTTTGTTGTCGTCTTCCATCTTTCCTCCTTAAAAGTCCAAATCATCAAGGTTAACCGAAGCGGCCCTTGCCTGAATAAAGTTTTTACGTAAATCAGCTTGGTCGCCCATCAACTTCGTGAAGATGGCGTCGGCCTTTTCGGCATCTTCAATGTTGACTCTAATTAGCACGCGGTTAGCTGGGTTCATTGTGGTTTCCCAAAGCTGTGCGGCGTCCATTTCACCAAGACCCTTAAAGCGTTGCTGCGCGGTGTAACCGGCTTGCTTAAAGCGTTCGTCTTCTTCGTTAATCTTGGTGCCAGCGGCTTTTCTCTCTTCAATCTTCTTGGTCAAAGTTTCTTCCAAAGCTTGTTCATCATAGATATAGTCGATCTTACGACCGTTACCGGTACCCTTGATCAGGCCAAATAGCGGTGGTTTAGCAAGATAAACGTGACCAGCCTTGATCACCTCTGGCATGTAACGGAAGAAGAAGGTGAGAAGAAGCGTAGAAATGTGTGAACCATCGACATCGGCATCCGTCATGAACACAATCTTGTGATAGCGAAGACCCTCGATGTTGAATTGGTCACCAATACCCACACCAAGACCTTTAATCAGGGATACGAGCTCGGCGTTGGCTAGCATTTTGTCTAGGCGAGCGCGCTCGGTGTTAAGTACCTTACCACGTAGTGGCAAGATTGCCTGAATCTTAGAATCGCGACCTTCCTTAGCGGAACCTGCAGCGGAGTTACCCTCTACGATAAAGAGCTCACACTCTTCAGCGTTTCTTGATGAACAGTCGGCAAGCTTTGATGGCAAGTTCAAGCCTTCAAAGGCGCCCTTACGGATGATGTTATCGCGGGCTGCTCTAGCGGCCTTGCGAGCTCTAGCGGCAAGCGCGGCTTTGCCAACGATTTTCTTAGCGATAGCTGGGTTTTCCTCGAGGTAGTAACCAAAGTATTCAGTCATTACCTTATCTACATAGCCACGGATTTCTGGGTTACCGAGTTTGTTCTTGGTCTGACCTTCAAACTGTGGGTCTGGGAGTTTGACCAAGATAACAGCGGTAAGACCCTCCTTGATGTCATCACCAGAAAGGTTTTCTTCTTTCTCTTTGAGGAGGCCGTTTTTACGGGCATAATCATTAATAGTACGGGTTAAGCCAGAACGAAAACCAACTACGTGCATACCACCATCTGGGGTAAGAACGTTGTTGGCAAATGGTTTCAAGATTTCTGAAAAAGTATCATTATATTGCAAAGCAATTTCTACTTCAGAATCTTCGATTTTCTTCTCTACGTAAAAGATGTCGTCCGAAAGCACCTCTTTACCGTTGTTCAAACGTTTGACGTAGCTTCTAATCCCGCCTTCAAAGTAGAATGATTCGTGCGCACCAGTGCGCTCATCGTTGACGGTAATCAAAATCCCCTTAGTAAGATAGGCTTGGTGGCGAGCATAGTTCGACACCCAGTCGTAATCAAAAGTTGTGGTTTCTTTAAAAATGGTTGGATCTGGATAGAAGGTGATAGAAGTACCGTGTTCTTTTGGTGCTCCTGGGGTGACCTTGAGATCCATCGTGGTTTTACCGGTATCAAACTCAATGTGGTGAGTTTTCTTATCGCGGTAGACCTCGGCGATCATATGGGTAGAAAGGGCGTTTACCACCGAAGAACCTACACCGTGAAGGCCAGATGATACTTTGTAACCGCCATCACCGAATTTACCACCGGCGTGGAGTACTGTAAGCACGGTTTCAAGGGTAGATTTCTTGGTTTTTGGGTGGATATCTACAGGAATACCACGCCCGTTATCGTCGACCCTTACGCCGCCGTCATTTAATATTGTGATATCGATTTTGTTTGCGTAACCCGCAATTGCCTCATCGATAGAGTTGTCTGCGATCTCTTTGATTAAGTGATGTAGCCCATCATAACCGGTAGAACCGATATACATCCCAGGGCGTAGCCTAACTGGCTCCAAACCCTCAAGCACCCGAATCTCAGACGAGTCATAAGCTTCCGCTTTGTCGGACATTTTGTTTTACCTCAACTTTTAATATATATACCATTCCAGTATACCCCCTCTTTCCGCAAAAATCAACCCTAGGACGCGTTTTTACGCGCCAAATGGATCCTGTGGCGAGGCTGGCGTTTCAGGCGCTTCTGACGGCATTTCTGACGGCTCTAGCGGCGTCTGTATCTGTTGAGTTTCTTCAACTGGCTGTTCTACGGCTGTTTGTGGTTCTGCTGGCACTACTGGTTCTTCTGACGCTTCTGCAGGCGCTTCTGCGGCCTCTCCCGGATGCTTTTCAAGCCAACCGTCGAGGAATCCACCCTTTTGTTTCTTTTCTTCTTCCTCAGCCGCTGCTGCTTTTTCCCTGTCCACAGCGTTCCAGCGCTCGTTAATCTCGCGCTCCACCTCGGCTCTGGTCTTGCCGTACTTGGCAGCAGTGTAGACCTTGAGATTCTTCATCAATTCTTCATTTGGCGTACCCATTGGGGCTGGCAAGTTCATCGTAAAGGCCGCAGATGGCATGCCAAACATCATTACCTTACAGATAGCAGCGTGGTTTGGCGTCTTGGTAAGATCCTCGGCTGTAAAGGTCGGCGTAAAGGCTTTCACCATCAGCTCAGCGTCCGTCACACCCACGCGACCACAGATAATCGTGCCCACGTTACCAAGGATCGCTTCCCTAATTTTGTCGGTAAGCTGCGTCATAAACTGGTTGGCCACGATCAAATTGAGACGATATTTACGGGCTTCAGACAAGATTGACTCAAAGCTCTCTGTTGCGAAGTTCTGGAACTCATCTACGTAGAGACAGAAATCTTTACGTTCGTGCTCTGGAATATCAGCGCGACTCATAGCGGCCTGCTGGAACTTCATCACGAAAATCATACCAAGAAGCTGCGCGTTAAGATCGCCCAAGCGACCCTTAGAGAGGTTCACGAGGAAGATCTTCTTGTTATCCATAATTTCACGAATATTGAAGCCAGATTTTGCCTGACCCAAGATGTTGCGCATAATCGTATTTGAGAGGAATGGGCCCCATTTTGACACAAACCACGTGATCACCTCACCAGCATCGTTGGATTTCTGCGAGGCTGGGAACTCTTTGGTCCAATAATCATACACGGCCTTATCCGTTACGTACTTCAATTTAGACTTCACAAACTCCGGGTCAGTGAAACATTGCGGGATATCCACGAAGGTGGCACCATTTGGATCGGACATGAGAAGAAGCGCAGCATTACGGAACATGTGCTGACCACGTGGCCCAAAGAAGCCCTGGTTCTGCGGATCAAAGAGGCTCTGAAGCATATTAATACCTTCTTGCACGATAAAGTCTTTCTGGTCTGGGTCAGTAAATTCAAACATATTCATACCTACCGGGTGTTCGATATCAGCCGGATCAAAGTAAATTACGTCGTCGATTCTATCTTGTGGCACACGCTGAAGCAAAGCTTCTACTGCATCGCCGTGCGGATCAATAAAGGCAAAACCGCGCCCAGCTAGCATATCCTGATAAGCAATATTCTCGAGGAATACAGATTTACCCATACCAGTTTGACCAATTACGTACATGTGGCGGCGGCGGTTGTCATCGTCAAGATAAATCTGCTTTTTGATTCCCCTAAACTCGTTGGTGCCAAGCAGCACACCTTCAGTCGCGAGTTTAGCCGGACCATCCACTTGTTTGGTCAACTGACGCTCAACTTGCGAGTTTGGAATCGCATTTTGTTCTGGCAAATGGAATATGGATGCAAGCTCCACACTGTTCAAAATATTTGAACACACTTTTAAGGGGAAAAAGCGAAAAGTATAGTCAATCACAAGCTTCTTTGGGTCTTTAAAAGTATTAACTTTAAAGCCGTTTAAAGTAGGTGAATCAAACTGTGAGAATGCCGATGCGATACCACCCATCACGGCGTCTGACCTGGCTTTGTTTGGTGCACTAGCAATCACCCTAATCAGTGTTTCAAAAGCCGGATAACGCATCTTGTTAACTACTGCATTAAGTTCATCCTGCTTAATAGTTGAGATTTGCGTAGTTTCTTCAGTTTTCTTTTCGTGTTCTTTTGGCACTTCAAGTGGCGCCCACAAAACATCAGAAAACAAATCGCCAAGTGACGCGCCAAACGTTTTGGTCTTTTTGCCTTTTTGCGTATTCTCGACATATTTTTTGGCCGGCTCGCTCCACTTTTTGTTTGCAGGGCGGAACAAAATTTGTACAGCCGCGCCTTCGCCTTTACCCACGAGCGACAACGCGTTCAAAATTGCCATGCTGGCATCACGCCGCGTATCTTCATAGGTCGCAATCGGCAAATAACCGTTCTTTTTGAGGCTAAGTTCCGCACCGGACACACCGTCAAGCTTGCCTTCCTTTGAGAAGATGTTCTCTTCCATACGCTCTTCAATGCGCGCCGTAGGGTAAGCAGCCTGAATAGCTTGGCGCACCGTCTCTGTTAGTACGGCCGGTACGATCGCATAATAACGAATAATTCCCTCTTTGGCGATAATTTCAAACGAAAAATGCCTCTGGCCATAAAGCTTTGCATTGGTGCCTTTGATCAAAGTAGATGCCAAGATCGAATACATCACTTGCGCCTGAGAAACGATCTCGCCAGTTAGGTCGCGTTCATCGCGCCCACCCTGTTGAATGTCATCCGTAGTTGGCGGCAAATGGATAAGAAGTGGCACCATTTTAAGGCCACGTTCATATTTTTTGCGTTTTCTGAGAGAAGCAATGCGAATAAATACGAGAATGGCCGTCACTATTGCAAGAAGTGCTACCACCACCAGAACTGTAATCACCACCCAAAGATCCATTACGACGCCTTCCCTATTTCACCCTTGCCAAACGATTTCAAATTCGCCGGCACCAGGCCTTCTCTAACGTCCTCATAAAACTTGTTAGCGTCACCGGTGCTACCAAGCTCGCTCATCTCAGCTTCAATTGCTTGCACAGCACCATCAGATAAACCGGCTTTTTTATCGGTGTTGATTATAGCCGGATCAAAAGAAGTAATTGTGCCTGGCATACTCTGTGCACCACCAGGAACATCTTCTACCACAGCCATTGGCACATTAACGCCAATCTGTGGAATAACCTCTGTATTTACTGGGCCATTCTCAGGATTATAATTCAGGGCTTCGCTGACTTTACTACCAGCCGCTTGCAAATCTGGACTCACCTCAAAAGGATCCGGGGTTTGCCCTTGAAAAACCTCCGGATTGAAGCCATTTACCTGATTACGACCATTATCCATATGCTTATTTTACCACAGTTAAATCCGTTTGCACACAAAAAACTCCGCCAAAGCCACGAAAAGCGCAATTAAGGATATCGTCCAGAGAGTAACCGCGCCAAAAGACCGCGCGATAAGAAGCATTACTGGTCCAAATGCCGCCACCGCCGCATAGAGATAATCCTTGTTTCTAAAATTAGTGCGCTTCAGAGCTAATCTGTAAAAAATCTTGAGTAGAAATGTCATCACGCCAAAGGCAAAAACATAAACTGTTGTAAAAAATAATAAAACCCCTGACGGACCAATTTCCGTCGGAGATGTGAGATTTAGCATTAAGATTAAAACAGCCAAGCTGATGATGCTTGTAAGAATGATAATCCGGTTATGCTTCATAACCATATTGTATCACAACTGTTTGTAGCCCCCAAGTAATATTAACTGCGATCCCCCCTTAATGTACTTTATGGGAGAAAGCGGGCGGTTATCCGGCGCATTATACAATTACTTTAGGCCGCAACCGTAACCCCGCTTTTCTCTCTTTGACCGCTTCACGTATAGTGAAGCATTGATCCTTGTTAGTGTTTTCTCTTACTCTTGTTTATGTTGTGTTTGTTTTAGAATGTGCTAATAAGAGATTTACCAACGCGCTCAACGCCCTTGGCGGAGCTCTAGGTAATTCCTAATGATGTAATTTATGGCTAGAAATTACCTTTTCACCCGCCAAATGCGGTTTCTAAGTCTTTTGTTTCATTTTAAAGTTCCTTTTGTTTTTAGTTTTTATCTTAGTCATCTCGACTGCTTTCATATTAGCATAACCTGTTAAAAACTTCAAGCCTACTCGCCCAAAAATATGTTGTATTATTTACAACATTATATTCTGTTACTACTCTATAATTTTTCTGTTGTATTTTTTACAACATAACCCACATTTTTGGCATATTGTTGTAAATTTTACATACACTATTTACAACGTTTTCCCTGTACTATATTTTTAATAAATTTTGGCCCACGTGCAAAATTTTTATAGTCTAAAAAGTCGTCAGCAAAATGTCGCAAGCGTTCTAGTTCGCGCATTTTTTTAAATTTCGTTTCACGGAACACGTATTGTTTTATTAAACTTCATTTTGTATTTCATTCAACACGCCAGCCAAAAATTAGCACACAAATTTATACACCAAAAATCACACGAAACGCACATGATCGCACGAAAATCGTTTTAAAATATTTTTAAATCCAGCAAAAAATCTAGCAAAAATTTTGCAAAAAATTCATTAAAATAATTTCACACTTTGATTCCCCCAAAATATAAAAATCGATAATTAATTGCACATCTAAAACCTGTGGAAAACTCGGCAAAAAATATACAAAAATTGTTCAAAAAAAGTGTTGACATAAGCATTTTTTCACGTTATTATAGAGGTAACTTCTGAATAAAAAAATTACTCGGAAGTCAAAAACAAAAATCTAGCCAAAATAACTCCACACTCTACACGAAAAGACCGGTTTTCCTCGCAGTTACCGGTCTTTTCACTTGCTTAAAGCCATTTTTAAACATTAATTTAGCCACAAAAAACCCACCAAATGGTGGTTAATTTTTGCTGTGTGGTGGAGCTGCCGGATACTGCCTCCGGGTCCGAAAAATCACGTGGATATCATTCTACGCGTATAGTCTGCTGTTTCATCTCGGCGGATACTAGCAGCAGCAACAAACCAAACTGCTAGACGCCATGACTAAATTTTCGAGCAACTTGTCGTCAGTTAAATCACCTTATTCCCGTTGTATGATAATTCGAATCCTACGGAACCTTAAATCCGAACCAGCCTATAGATATAAATTAGGCAAAAGCTGGCATGTATGCAACATGCGCAGTTTTAGTGTTTTTAGCACTTATTTAATACTTACGGTATTCAATCGACGCGCCTGATATCTGTTAATAATCCGTCTAAGCTTTGTCAGCCCCAACTATCTGTTATTATAGCACGCTTCCCTTAAAAACTCAATACCGCCTAGGCTTATTTTCTAAAATGCTAGGCTTAAAAATTGTGGCCCCGGTTGTAAAATTTTCGCCCCCATGCTATCTAGGGCTCATGATCGCAAAAATATATTCCGCCATCCCTTACGGTTTTGATGGCCGGTTGGTTGAGGTTGAGGGCGATATCAACCGCGGCCTTCCCGCTTTCAATATCGTCGGTATGGCCAATAAAACCATTAACGAAGCCAAGGAGCGCGTCAAAAGCGCCATCTTAAACTCTGGATTTATGTTCCCGAGCAAGAAAATTACCATCAATCTTGCCCCAGCAGATCTCTTAAAGAATGGTTCATTTCTAGATCTACCCATCGCACTATCAGTGTTGGTCCTCTCTGGTCAACTACTAGAACGAGATCTTTTAGACAGTCTTTTTGTAGGTGAGCTCTCTTTAACTGGTGAGCTTCGCCCCGTTAAAGGCATCATCAATATCGTCGAATTAGCCAGGAATTCTGGCACTCGCAAAGTGTTTGTGCCAATTCAGAATCTTCCGCAGGCGCAGCTGGTTAAAGGTGTCGAAATATATGGCGTAAAAACGCTAAAAAGCTTGTTTTTACAGCTCAAAAACCTCCAACCGCTAACTTATGCATCCGAAACTAAAACCGGGCTTAAAACGGCTCCTACGACCTCGCTTGGGCCGTTTCTAGACCATATTATGGGCCAAGAGCTAGCCAAACGCGCCATAGCGATTGCTGTAGCTGGGCATCACAATATCCTCATCTCCGGGCCACCAGGGGCCGGCAAAACCCTGCTCGCCCGTGTCGCCGCCAACCTACTCCCAGATCTCACCGAAGAAGAGCAGATCGACATCACCAAAATCTACTCTTTAGCTGGCCTCACAAATGACGAGATCATTAGTTCCCGTCCCTTTAGGAGCCCTCACCACACCTCTAGTTTGATCTCGCTCGTCGGCGGTGGTGCTAGCATTACCCCTGGAGAAATTTCATTAGCTCATAAGGGCATTCTCTTTCTTGATGAGATCCCCGAATTTCCACGAGCTACCCTAGAATCGCTCCGCCAACCCCTAGAAGACAAAACCATTTCCCTGGCCCGCGCCGGCGAAAAGACCACTTACCCCGCCGATTTCATGTTAATTGCCACCATGAACCCCTGTCCTTGCGGCTACTACGGCGATCCGACCCATAAGTGTACTTGCACCACCACGCAAATCCAAAACTACAAAAGAAAGCTCTCGGGCCCGCTTTTTGACCGCATCGACCTTAATATTACAGTCGAAAAAGTAAAAAATACCGAACTCATAAATCCCAAAATAACAGATAGAAAACAACACGACGTTGTAAAAAGCACAATAAATAACGCCATCAAAGCCCAACAAGCCCGTTACGGCCGGCCGGGTATTTTTAATAGCTCGCTTTCGTCCTTTAATGTGTCAAAATTACTCGTTTTAGAACCCGCAGCCAGGCAGCTTCTTGCCAAAGCGTCCGAAAGCCTCAACCTTTCCGCCCGCGCCTACTTCAAAACTATCAAGGTCGCTCGCACTATCGCAGACCTAGACGGTTCAAGCACCATCAAAACAGCCCACATCACCGAAGCGCTCAACTTCAGAAAACGCTAATTCCCCTTGAAATTACCTGAAAAACTTGGTATAATCACCCCAGATAAAAAGATTAGAAAGGATCACTATCAGCAATTCACTCAACCGCACCAAAATCAACGGCGAAATCCGCTATCCGGAAGTCCGCGTTATTGGTGCCAGTGGCGAACAACTCGGCATTATGTCTAGCCGCGAAGCTCAACTTCTTGCAAAAGAGCAAGGCGTAGACCTCGTCGAGATCGCTGCCAATGCCAACCCTCCAGTTGTAAAAGTCATCGATTGGGGCAAATATCAATACCAAAAGATGAAAGAAGAGGCCAAAAACCGCAAAAAAGCCCGCGAAAAACAATCCGAGCTCAAGCAAATGAAAATCGGTCTCAAGATTAGCGATAATGATCTTAATATCAAAATCCGCAAAATCCGCGGTTTTCTTGAGGATGGTGACCACGTTAAAATCCTGATTGTTTTCCGTGGCCGCGAAATGGCCCACAAAGAAATCGGCGAACAACTCTTAAATCGCATCCTAGACGAACTCAAAGACGACGCCATCGTCGATGGCAAATCTCAATTCAACGGCCGCAACCTTTCCGTTGGTATTCGCCGCAAATAATCCTGCAAGGTTCTTGCATTTTTACTCTGTCTTTGCTATAATAATTCTCACAAGTCGAATTTTTGTGTGTTGAGCACAATAGACCTGCAAATAAAATGACGCCCAACGGTTCCCTACACCCCAAAGCGCCGTAAACATCAACTAAAGTAGGAAAGGTATAATATGCCAAAACTTAAAACCCATAAGGGTACTGCTAAGCGCATCAAAATTACCGGCTCCGGTAAGCTTGTTCGCGAGCGTGCCTACGGCAACCATATTCTTGCCAAAAAATCTAAAGCCCGCAAACGCAACATGAAAACTGCTGCAGTTATCAACGGCAAAATCAAGAAAAACGTTAAAACTGCATTAGGAGTTTAATCATGAGAGTCAAACGTGGAGTCGCAGCACATGCGAAACATAAGAAAATCTTAAATGCCGCTAAAGGCATGCAACACGCCCGCACCCGTAGCTTCCGCTTGGGCAATCAAGGCGTTATCAAGGCTCTTCGCTATTCATATCGCGATCGCCGCAATAAAAAACGTGATTTAAGAGCTCTCTGGATCACTCGTATCAACAACGCTTCTCGCGAACTTGGTCTTTCCTACTCTCAACTCATCGCCGGTATGAAAGCTAAAAACATCAATCTTGATCGCAAAGTTCTCGCTGACCTCGCTGTTAACGATCCAAAAGCTTTTGCACAAATTGTTAATACGGTAAAGGAGAAATAATATGGCTATCTGTGAAATTACCGGCAAAGGTAAAATGTACGGTCACAACGTTTCATTCTCCCAACGCCACACTCGCAAAGTCTTCAAACCAAATGTCACCAAACGTACTTTGGTTATCAACGGCCAAAAAGTAAAATGCAACGTTTCTACTTCAGCCCTTAGGACTTTGAAGAAAAAAGGTCTTTTAGACGACAAAAAAGCTGCAAAATAAATTTGCAATAAAAAATATCACCCCCAAAGGGTGATATTTTTTTGTCTTATACAGACTTAAATGAGCTATCGATAAGCCGGGTTCTGTATCTATACAAAGTATAGACGATGACCATCTATCTAGACGCTACATTGCTATAGCGCTCAAGCGGTGAGCGTGCATCCCCGAGTCAGGGTATCTAGCACTCCTTGCAGCCAGTAGGGTTTGCCTCTGTAACGTGTCGCCACATCACACTGTGAGCTCTTGCCTCACTCTTTTCACCTTTGCCTTTTCAGGTAGTATTGTCTCTGTGGTACTTTCCCTATTCTTGCGAACGGTCGCCGTTAGCGACTACCGTGCTCTTTGCTGCCCGGACTTTCCTCTTGGTAACCCAAGCGGTCATCTTTCAAGCTCCCCTATATTTTAGCAAAAAATCCCTAATTTTTCAACATCTGATCGATGGCTGAATTGGCTTCCCTATCTGCTGTTACATTCTGTGATCTTGGCACATGCGAGAAGGCTACCACCTCAAAATCATCAAGTAATTTTTGGACATCCTCATAGATTGGCAAGATATCTTGGTTTTTAATCTGGAAAATGCCATTCATCTGGTTCGCCACCATCAAACTATCCGTCACAAAGCGCACCGATTTCAAACCCATATCAATCGCCACTTTCATGCCCTCTTCAAGCGCATAGTATTCTGCCACCCTGGAAGTAGCAAAGCCGATAAACTCGCCACCCTGTTTCAAGACCTCGCCAGTTTCGGAAACCACCACATAACCCACACCAGATGGACCCGGGTTCCCCCTTGAAGCGCCGTCCACGTACACCGTAGCCGAATTCGCCGTATCTCTTGGCGAAACCTTACTGATATTGATGTGGCCATTTTCGATCTCAAACACCATCATGGTGGCTTCATTGAGCTTCACGCCAGCCGCAATCGGATCACGCAAATATTTATAGGCCGTGTATCTGTCACGCGGGTCTGGTTTTGCCCCGTCCGGCACTTGTACTTCATATACTATATATAAATTGCTCAGCTGGCTCGAGCCTTCGAGCGCCATAAACGTTACTACGTCTTTCAACTTCAAAGAGGTGGCAGAAAGCCCAACGTTCTCCGCTAGAGAGCGCACCATTGCCTCCTCTGGTTGTTCGCCAAAGGAGATCTTGCCAGTTGGAAGTTCCCAAAAAACCGGGGCCTCACTGCGACCACGGTTACGTTTCAAAACTAAAACCCCATCCGAGTTTCTAATAATCCCAACTACACGAATTCTCTGTTTCATGTCCCACCATTATTATCATAAAACCCTATCAGCCTGTTTTCCCCGTAATAGATACAAGGTGGGTAAAATCTTATGCGATACATCCACGGATGTAAGCCACGAAATCCCTAAAACATGATTATTCAGGAAAATCATGCTGCCGATAGGGCTAACTTAATTATACCACATGCACACCTACGACCCAGTAGAAAAAGTTCAGCACACCATTGATGCCACCAGCCATCAGTTCAGAGAAGGCGCTACCAAACAACAGGATCATAGCATACACGATGAACACGCCATAAGTCTCAAGTTGTAGCAAAAATCCACGCACTACGTCTGGCGAAATAGCGTACAAAATTCTTGAACCATCGAGCGGCGGAATCGGAATTAGGTTGAAAATCATAAAACCAAGATTTGACAGCACCATCTGTCGGAAGAAGAATCCAGTAAGATCGGCCGCATAAATCATCTCTGTAAAATGACCAATCAAGAAGAATATTAAGGCCAGAAGGAAGTTTGTGAGCGGCCCAGCCACCGCCACAAGCGCCATTCCCCATTCTTTGCCTTTGAGGTTTCGCGTATTGATTGGCACCGGTTTGGCTCCACCAAAGATTGGCGCATTCATTATATATAATAGTGCCGGCACCAAAATCGACATGTATGGATCGATGTGTTTTAAGGGGTTAAGACTGAGGCGCCCAGCTTCTTTGGCGGTTCTGTCGCCCAAAAAGTAAGCTACTACCCCATGGGAGAGCTCATGCAAAACCACCGAAACCACTATGATTACGATGACGATGATAAATTCTGCTACCTGCACCCTAAGATTCCTAGTTTAAAACTACGATTTCTCTAACAGTTGGTAAGCTATCTAGACCTTTTACTTTCAGTTTCTTATCAGTACGAGCGCTAAGTTTTAGCTCGGCTACCATACCATCAACATTGCCCATCGAAACAATCAATTTTGGTTCAATCTCGCGAACGGCTCTCACAGAAGAAGCACAAAGCACATCGGCCACGCCAAGATCATCAAGACCTTCTTCAATCGGACCAACAATACCGGTATGCACACCACCGATTTCTACATCATAAATAGTTTTGCCTCCCTCGGTAGGAATGCCACGCACAGTAGCATCACCAATTTCGAACTCGCCAGGGCCAGTGATTTTGCCAACCATTAGGCCAGCGTCCACCGTAGCATCAGCAATATTAAAAGTAATCGATGTTTTTTTAGTGATAATCGTCACTTCGTCAGGATTTTTGCTTTCAATTTCAAACATTTTTTACCTTTCTTTTATGATTTTCTCTGGGTCAACAATTTCGGTGATTTCCATTTCCATCACGTCCATCACGAACCTATCGCGAACGCTCTTTCTATAAACGAAATCTTCTGGGGACATAATCACATAATTGATTGGTTTGCCCTGTTTCTTCTCGATAACCTCAGCCCAACGGGTAAGCTTCTTGGTGCGATCGTCACCGATAATCAAGAGATCAACACCATCTTGGCCTGGCAAGCGATTAGTAACTACAAGACCACTAAGATAATTCTTAACTGGGCGACAAAGAGTTTCCCAAATGCTTTCTCTCACTTCTTTTTCTTGCTTGCCACCATCCTTCTTAGCAAAGATTTCAATCATCGCATGGCTGAATGGATGTTTTTTATTAGCTGAGTAATAAATTTTATTGTCGAAAGTCTCTTTTTTAATGATATCGATGCTTTCCAAATTGAGTAGTTCGCGACGAACAGAATTAATTTGTTCATCAATTACACGTGCCATCTCGCGCACGTAAAAAGATTTCTCCGGACTTTCAAAGAAAAGTTGTAATAATTTTGCCCGAGTCTTCGAGCCAAATAGTTTTTCAGTTGGTGTGCTATTTTCTTTGCTCATTCTGAATACATTGTAGCACGAATGAATAAATTTTTTCAAGCGGCAACCAATTTATTTCCGGTGTTCGTTTAAACCATGTTAACTGCCGCTTCGCTAAATGCCAATCGTCATAAATAAATAGTTCTTTAGCGCGTTCCAAACTAATCTCACCATTCAAATATTGCCAGACAAACTGGTAAATATTGCTCTTCATGGCCTGCGAATCCCAGCCATATTTTTCAACCAATTTTCGCGTTTCATCGTAGAGTTCCGTACAAAACATTTGTTCAGCCCGAACAGCCAATCTTTCCCTTAAAACCCCTGAATCCGTCTTTACGCCAACTAATAAATAATTTGTACAAATATGGTCTCGGTCTGGGGCTGATTTCAGCTTAAACTCAGAGCCAGATTTGAACTGGTAATCATACACCAAAGCATCAATATAAAGCCCGGTACCACCTACTACCATCGGCACGTGACCACGCGCTCTAATCTCTTCGATTTTCTCTTCCGTATAAGCCTTCCAGTCCGCCACGGTAAAACGTTCGCCTGGCTCCACTAAGTCGATACCAAAATGTGGCACACCGTCTTGCTCCTCAACGCTAGGCTTAGCGGTGCCGATATCCATTCCCTTGTAAATGGCGCGGGAATCCGCCGAAATCACCTCGCCATTAATAGCCTTAGCGATCTTAATAGACACCCCAGTCTTGCCCGAACCGGTGGGCCCCAAAATGACTACCACCGGTCCGTTGTATCTAGGCAAGTTATTATTCATTATTTAAGGTTAAGTAAGAAATCTTTTAGATCAGCGAGCTTTACTTTTTCTTCAGAATCGCGGAGATGTACCGTAACCTCACCAGTCTCTACATCCTTAGGACCAACGATAATAAGAGCAGGAATCTTCAAAGTAGTAGCGCGCTTAATCTTCTTGCCGAGGGAGTCGGAAGAATCATCTAGGCTATAGCGAAGCGCGTTGTTCTTGATAGGATCATCGAGTTCAATATCATCTAGAATCTTGCGGATATCGACCACGTAATCGTTCACAGAATCGTTCACGGTAAGGATACGAACCTGTTCTGGCGCACACCAGAATGGGAACCAACCAGCCGTGTGCTCGATAAACACGCTCATAAAGCGCTCAATCGAGCCAATCAAAGCACAGTGAATCATAATTGGCGTCTTTTTGCTGCCGTCAGCATCAACGTATTCAAGACCAAAGCGTTTTGGCATGGCGTAGTCGAGCTGGACCGTAGCAAGTTGCCATTCACGGCCCAAGGCATCCTCAGCCATGAAGTCCATTTTAGGACCATACATAGCAGCTTCACCAAGACCAATGAAGTATTTCATCTTAAACTTGTCGGCCATCTTCTGGATCGAATTTTGGGCTTTCTCCCACATTTCTGGGTCGCCAATGTAGCCATCGCCATCGTCACGGAAGGACAGACGGAGGCTGAGTTTCATACCTACACGAGCGTACAAATCTTTTGCAGATTCAATCAACTCGCCAAACACGCCCTCAACTTGGTCGTCAGTACAGAAAACGTGTGAATCGTCTTGAGTAATCGAACGTACACGGGACAAACCACCAAGCTCGCCTTTGCGTTCATCGCGATAAACCATCGTGGTTTCAAGATATTTAATCGGAAGCTCCTTGTAAGAACGTGGCACTGAGGCAAAGATTTGGCTGTGGTGTGGGCAGCTTACCGGCTTGATTGCAAGTTCATCACCAGATTCAGAGCTCACAAAACGGAGTAATTCTGGGAATTTCTCAAAGTGACCAGAAGTTTTATAGAGGTCAACGTTAGCAATGTGTGGGATGCAAACCTTTTTGTAGTTACAACGCAAGCGATAACCCTGAGTAAAATCGTTGAGCAAATCGCGCAAAATCGTACCGCGAGGGGTAAAGAGTGGCAAACCAGCACCAACTAGGTCTGAGAAGCAGAAGAGATCAAGCTCTTTACCGAGTTTGCGGTGATCGCGAGCCTTGGCTTCTTCTTGTTGCTTAAGATAAGCGTCGAGCTCTTTCTGAGTTTCAAAAGCCACGCCGTAAACACGGGTAAGCATTTCGCGTTTTTCATCGCCACGCCAGTAAGCACCAGCCACGCGCATCAGTTTAAACGCACCGATTTCTTTCATTGATTCTACGTGTGGGCCCTTGCAAAGGTCAGCAAAAAGCACCTTGCCATCAGGAGTAACCATATCGTAAAACGAAATAGTTTCGTCTTCTGGCAGGTCGTTAATTAGCTCAACCTTGAACTTTTGGCCGTTTTCTTTAGCCCATTTTAAAGCGTTTTCGCGAGATTCTTCCCTGCGCACCATCTTGCAACCTTGTGCAATGATGCCACGCATCTTTTTCTCAATCTTTGGAAGTTCCGCATCAGAAACTTTGGCATCACCAAAGTCGATATCATAGTAAAAACCGTTGTCGATAGCTGGCCCTACCCCAAATGTAGTTGTAGGATAAAGCTCCCGCAGAGCAGCTGCAAGTACATGACTAAGCGTATGTCGCATTTTTTCTATTTTTTCTTCCATGCTTTATCCTTTCTTTTATCCCGCAATTATACCATAAAAATAAGAGAGAGCCAAGAAACCCCACGAAAAAACGGCCCCGAGGGACCGTTTTCTCAACCTACACACTCAATTGCCCAGTATAGAACGGGAGGATATGCATAAAGATATCGTGGTAATTCTTCTCGATATTATCAAGAATATCACCATCACCCCTGATCATATCCCGACCAATTACCAATCGGTCTGCGCCATTTCGAAGCGCATTCAAAGGGGTCGCGGTACGCGACTGATCATCCTTGCTACTGCCCGGCATGCGAACACCGGGAGTATTAATGGAGAGCTCTTTATATTTTGCAATATTTCGAATATCCGCTGCTTCCTGTGGCGAGCAAACGATATCCGTGAGCCCAGCCTGATGCATCATCTCGACATAAGTCAAAACCTGCTCCGACTGACCCCTTTTGAACTCTTCCCTGATCACGCACGGCTTCTTGCTTGTTAAAACTGTCACAGCACAGCTCTTAGTTCCAACCTCAGCGCAAGCATCAGCAAAACGCTTCAACGCGTCAATCTGGTCGTTTTCGTTCTTTTTCTCGAGAAGTCCCGTGCTGCACGCACCAGCCATCACATTCAGCATCCACGGCTTGTACTTGAGATACGTATTAGCAATCTTAATTACCTTATCCGGTATCTCAATGATCTTTGCATCCACAAACACATGGTAGCCGGCACCCTGGCAATACGTGATTATCTCCTTGTCATTCTCTTCGAAAAACAGCCGGTCAAGCTTGAAAACGGTTCCTCTCGGCAATAATACATTGTCGACAACCTGCTTCAGAATGGCCCAACTAACGTCAGCACTCCAAATAATCGTCTCCAGCTTAAAGCTATCAAGTGGGGTTCCCATGAAAATCGTCCTCCTTCGATTTGTTATTCTCGCAGGGCACGTCAACGCACTCTGCCTCTTCCGGAGCCTCATCCGCTCCTTCCCTCGGGCCATACTGCTCGTAATACTTATCAATGGCGGCGACCAGATTGTCATCCAAAGTGCCATTCTCCATCAGATAAGGAACCACGTCATCTCTCATCGAGAGAATCGCGGTTGTTTTAAAACCAAACTTCATTTCAATTTCCTGAAGGGCAGTAGTTGATTTTTTAGTACCATACTCCTGACGGTTCAGAGAAACCACCAACCCCAGAATTTGAACACCCGGAGTCTTTTTGATAATCGGTACGACTTCCTCCATAGATGTGCCAGCAGTGGTTACATCCTCAACGATAACGACCCTGTCGCCTTCTCGTAACTTGGAGCCAACCAAACCACCGACATCGCCATGGTCCTTTGCCTCTTTACGGTTCGAGCAAAATCTTACATCAACGCCGTAAAGCTCAAAGAATCTCGTGGCAACACAAGCCGCAATCGAAATTGCCTTGTATGCCGGGCCGAACAAAACGTCAAAATCTTCGCCGTGAACCTCGTGGATCATCCTGGCGTAGGCATCCGCGAGCTGCAGCATACTTTTCGCACTGGAAAACTCACCAATATTTGCAAAAAATGGTGATTTCCGGCCAGACTTCAATGTGAAGTCGCCAAACTTCACTGCCTTGATTTCACACATAGTATCAATCAGGCCTTTTTGAAACGGAGCCAAATCTTTTGACAAGGACTCCACCTCCTTTCAATTTTGTGTAGATTGTTAATGATACGAAAAAAGGGTAAAAAAATAACCCCTTGCCGATATTTTATCACAAAGTGACAGAGGCGACAAGGGGTAGCACTTTAAGGCATTCTAGAATCTGCCAGAAGCAAGCGTACAATAGCCATCGTCTAAGTCGAAGAACGCAAACAAGTAACCGCCCTCTGAGTTGTACCAGTGATAAGTTCTTCTGCTTGAATCAACTTTGTCCAACACGCCTTGCACACCGCCAACCAAATCTACAAATTCATCATAAGTGAATTTATCACCATTCTTAAGTTTTGATTGAATCTCGTCCCATCTTGAGAAATCGGCGCCAGTTGGCCTAAGCTCGGTTGGATAATTCGCCTCAATCGATGCAGTACCGTAATTCTGCGAAATCATTGCCTCAATCGAAGTCTTTTCGGAAAGCTGCCAAACATAAGTCTTATAAAGATCGGTTTCGCTCTTTAATTCGCCTTCAAAACCAATCACATTATTGATTTCTGCCATCGACATATTACCATTTAGCTGCTCCATACATTCAAGAACCTTACAATTCCCTTTCGATTCTTCGCTAGCCAAAGGATTGTCGTATCTTTTATTGATCATGATTACTGCGAAAACCACGCCGGCAATCACTACTACACCAGCCAATATCAAGCTGAGTAATTTTTGGTTATTTTTCATAAAACTCCTTGTTATGACTTAATCATACACTATTCCCTGGTGTCGTTGCAACATTCTAAGATGTTATAATAATATTATGACAGTTTTAAGAGTCTTAACCACTCCAGATCAAACCCTGCGCACGAAAAGCCGCAACCTTAGTGTTGCTGAAATTAATTCTGAAGAAGTCAAAACTCTTATAAACGACATCTACGAAACTCTGCGCGCCGGCGAATACGGCGTGGGTATGAGTGCTATTCAGGTAGGCCAACCCCTAGCAGTTACCGTCGTCATGATTCACCCTACCCCGAATCGCCCAGAACTCACCAATTTCAATAAGGTCTATCTTAATCCTAAAATCATCGAAACCTTTGGCGAAAAAGAGCCGATGTGGGAAGGTTGCTGCAGCGTATTAGACGAAAACGCTAACCCAGTTTACGCCAAAGTGCCGCGCTACACTAAAATTCGCGTCGAATACCATGACAAAGCCGGTAAAAAGCATCGCAATTTAGCCGATGGCTTTTTGGCCCACGTTTTGCAACACGAAATCGACCATAATAATGGCATTTTATTCACTGATTTAGTAGACGTAAGAAACATCATCTCACAAGAAGAATATCGCAAATTGAACAAAATTATTACTCACTAATTTACTCTGTTAATTGGCGTTTCTGTCGCCGAAATCATCGTATTCACCCAGATTTCAAACATCTTTTCAAGCGACTCTTTGGTGTAATATGCGTTGTGCGGAGTTACGAAAACGTTGCCTTTATACTCTTTACTCAGATCATCGCTCTCAAAAGCCACGCCACCCAGCTTACCAGCCTCAACCAGCTCCGCCATTCGCTTTGCTACATCTTCAAAACCGTTCGCCACAATAATCACCTTAGTTTTTGGGTTAAATTTAGACAAATCGTCAAAGAGCGCCAAGCTTTCCTTGTTTTTAGAAAGCGTGATAAACATGTATTCGCTCTTTTCGAGCATCTTATCAAAGTCCATATAGTGATAATCCGGATCATCTTTGCGATGCGAATAGTAGCAAATCTCTTCTCTGCCCACCAAACCATCTAGCTTTTTAGCCAACGCATGGCCAATTTCGCCAAATCCAATGATATCGGTAGGCTTGCCAAACATGTCCTCACCTACAAACTCTGTATCCCAGTTCATCTTGCCTTCTTTTTCAAAAAGCGGCAATTTTTTGGCCAAAGCCAGCGCCATCATCACACATTTTTCGGCTACAGAATTGGAAGCATAGTGTGGCACATTGGTTACGGCGATTCCCTTTTTGGCGCAGTATTCGCAATCCACCCACTCATAGCCAGTGGTTTCAAGGCAAATCGCTTTAAGGTTTGGAATCTTGTCGATAGTTTCGTTCTCAAACTTCCAGTCCACAACGTCCGGATCCAAAGCAACCACTTTAGGCTCATTGTCCTCAAAAAGCGGCGCAAAATCTGGCTGATTCAAAATTATAACAGCCTGAAACTTCTGGTTCAAAGCCTCCATCTGGGCGGATGATAGATCGTTTGGTTGGCAATAGATATATAAATTCATTACTTAGTTCCTAAAACCCAATTACCCTTGGCGCACCACCAAATGAATAGAAGGTTGCCTTAGCATTTTCAAAATACAACACCTCAGTCTTTTCGTCATCTGGAGAGTACATCGCCTTTAGTTCTGGATTTTTCTCGAGCATATCAGCCTTGGCCTCACGGCGAGGGTCATCAACGACCTTACCCTCAAGACGAAGCCATCTATCACCCTTAAAAGCACAAATTTCGACGTTTGGATTAGCGCCCATCTGTTTTGCGACCGGCTTTGACCTACTGGTTTGGAGATATAATTTCCCCTCAAAAATATTTAACGCGCCAAAAGGACGCACCCTTGGCTTGTCGCCATCAACAGTGGCAAGATAAAAGACGTCACAGTTCTTTAAAAATTCGTATACTTCTTCCATTTTTTCTCCTTATTATTTAAATTCTTGCACTCTTAGCACATCAACTACAATTGCGCCCTTTGGTTTCGTCGCGCCAAATGGGGTCACTTCATTATTAGCAAAGAAAGTGTTCTTACAGAAATCGTAGTATTCGCCATCAGAATAAAACTTTGCCTTGCCGAATATCTTTAACCCTACCCACTCTTTATCAAAAACAGTCAAAACAACATTTGGATTAGCCTGGATATTCTCTTGCGTATTGACCATTTCGTTACAGGAAATAATTATTCTGTTGTCGTCTAAAACCCTGACGTCCGATGCGACAGACAAATTTGGCATATTATTCTTGCCTACTGTTGCTATGTGAAGCGGGTTGTTATTGATTAATTCTTTATATTCCAATAGTTTCATCTATACACATTATACCGTAATAGAACAAAAAAATAAGCCCGGAGGGCTTCTTTGTTTCTTCTCGAATGCTTGGTGGGTCGCAAGGGGCTCGAACCCCTGACCTTCTCGGTGTAAACGAGACGCTCTAGCCAACTGAGCTAGCGACCCAAACTTAGGTTATTATAGCACAAAATCCCCCAATTTACCACCCTCATTAATCTTTTCTTGGAATTAGCGAATAAAACACCAGATTCATCAATACGTATCCAGATTCAAAGATATACATGTAATCATTAAAGAAATCCCAGCCAGCGAAGAAACTAATCACGCAAAAGAGCGAAAGCGCCACCGCCGCTGCACCGAACAAATGCATCACTAACCCTTTACGCACCTCAATCATTAAATCTAACGTCAGAAGAATCAAAAATGCGAACAAAGTATACGACGAACCACGGTGCAAATGGCTCACAAGGCCAAAATTACCCCAAGTCTCATCAAACAACCCCACCGGGAAAACGCTGAGCGATACAAACAACACCGTCATAATAATTGCTAAAATTACAAAAATTGGCGACAATCCATATTCCCTTTTCACGCTGAACAAATATTTTAACGTCATCACCGCCACTACGAAGTTGGCCAAACAAAAGATGATTGCGCTCCAGAAATCCGTGCCCATATAGCGGCTAATGGACCAGTTCAAATGGAAACCTCGCCCCAAAATAAACGAGTGCATGATCGTAATTATCGCCACTACGGCGACAAAGATAAAGATTGCTGTTCGGATAAATTTCTTGTTCATCTTTTTATCACTTTCTTTGTTACATCAAATTTTTCCATATACTTACCAAGCAATAAACGAGTCTGGGCGTAAAACGCGGACAAACTCTGGTACAAAATTGATGTCACCGGCATCAAGATCCACTGTAATACCATTAAAATCGTACGACCCTTGCGATAGCGCTCCGGGCGGCGCGGTAACATTTTAAGAGAGACCAGCACCGTAATAAGAAGACCAATTGAAGCAATCGTTTGCACCATACTAACCACGCTAGGAAGATTATAAACCACCATATCGCGCGAGGTATTATTCATGATCAGAGGAATCCAACCGCCAAATGCCACCATAGGCGCCATAATAGCAAGCGTCACGTGACCATCGAGCAGACGCCAAAACTTCGCGAGCAACGGGAAGAATGGCATTCCCCGTTTGCTGCGCGACCTAAACAACCTTACACCTACATAGGCAACGTCACTTGCACCATAATTCCAGCGCCTAACCTGCACGAACTGCGCTTTCATCGTTTTCCAAAGCGTTTCGTCCATCACGGCGTCCTGATAAATCGGCAAACGAATCGGCAGCACCGAATAATCACCATCAAAGAAGAACAAGCTGCGCCAGAATTGGTGACCATCCTCCACGATCGTACGTTTACTCCAATAATCCATCGCCTTAAGGGCCTGCAAAGGCTGCGAATGCGAAGCGAAATTACGAATTGCGTGCGGGCGCATCGTCGAAATAATATTAAAGAATGAGTTAGACACCGCCACCACACGTGTTGGTGCTGGCGCATCCCAAATATTATTCATAAATAGCGATACTGGCTGGTAACTCAACCTCTGGCGATTCGGGTGCACTACAAATTCATAGGCCACCGCGTCCAAATATTTTGGCGCCATGCGGTTGTCACTATCAAGCGACGTCACAATCACATTTTCAATTGGAATCTTCAGTTTTTGCACCTTGTCGGTCAAGAAACTACCCGCATAAGTAAGGTTTGGTCCCTTACCAATCACCTCGCCAGCCATGTCTTTCGGATGTTTCACTAGCATAAATTCCTTGAACACCCCCTTAAACTTCTCCGCCAGCATATTCACAGTCTTTTCGATCTCTTCCCCACCGCGCTCTTCATAAGCCATCACAAAAATGATCCGCTCATTCGGGAAAGTTGAGTTTTGGATCGCTTTAATAGATGGTTCCAAAATCTCCGGGCCCTCGTTGTAAGCCGTCATAATCACCGCGTGATAAATCTTTTCCGGCTTCGGATACTCGCTTTGCATCGCATTCAGCATCCTGAGGTTCTCAACGTGAATATTAAAGTTGTAGCTCTTGGAAGATTTACCCCTTAGGCGCTCAAAAGCCGCGTGCGGGTCCTCAAGATCTTTCATCCGGCCGCGCCAATCCACCTTGCCGGCCTTTTTCACCACCTCATAACCCTGAATCGTACGGAACGCCACACTCACGGCCTTTACCAAAGTGGCAGCAATAATAATAAACAGGTAGCAAGCGCCAAGAATCGGGCTAATCCACGACAAAACAAAAAGCAAAATAATTGCTGTATAGCTAATCAGCCCCGGCAACATTTCAAAAAACCGGTAGAGCGGGGTGCGTTTGCCGCTTGGAATTTCCAGATTCTTTCTCATTAGCCCTCTCTTAATAACCTAAACATCACCACGAACGCGCCTAAGATTAGCATTGCGGTAGTTATCAAGAAGAATTTTGCCATGCCGGCGCCGCGCTTGCGGAAAATCTTTAGTGCCAGCAGGTTATGCAAGATGCCAAAAAGAATTGCAGCCAAAGAGAAAGCAAATTGATTGGTCCATGAGCCGTCTCTGTAGCCACCAATATCACCATAGCCAGTTTTGACCATAGCGCTATTTGGATGAAGGTTAATCAGCGAAAACACCAAAAGCAACATCGCGAGCAAAAAGTTCAAAATCATCAACACTAGCACTGCCTTGTCGCTGCGCACGATATTCAAAAAATCTTCTTTTAGGCCTTTCATTTAGACAGTCTCTCCACCAAGGCATTCACATATTGCATAAACATCACATCGCCCACGATGCCAACAATACCGGCAAGAATCATAATCCAACCAATTATCGAAGTAACGAGGCCAACAGCCACAAAAATACCGATTATCAACATGATAAGGGCCACGAGCATCGTATAGCGCCAGGCCTGAATGCCCGCTCCGCTCATCTTAAAGGCAGTATTCATGCGGACTAAAGCTTCGTAAATAATCCAGATGCCAACTACGAGCTGGAAGGCGTTAAAGATGCCCTCGCCCATCACAAGAATTACTACGCCAGTAATCACGGAGATCACACCCCAAAGCAAATCGTTATTAAAGAAGTCCTTCTGCCCTTTCGCGGCAAAATAACTCAATACCCTAAAGCCACCTTTTACAACCAAGAATGTGCCGATTACGTAGGCAACCACTCTTACCACCTGGTTTGGCCAAATCACGAGTAGAAGCCCGAGGATTACAAGGGCAACCGACTCAAAAAATGCCATCCAAGCGCTCTTTTTGATCACTTGGCCAGATTTATTTTTCTTCGTGTAGTGCCCACCGTTATCAGACTCGTCTGGGCGTTTAATAATTTCCACCTCTGACATATTTCTCCTTTTTCTAATTATACAACAAAACACCGTTTCAGAGTATGCTATAATGAAAAAGTGCCGATGTAGCTCAGTTGGTAGAGCAGCTCATTCGTAACGAGCAGGTCACAGGTTCGAACCCTGCCATCGGCTCCATTTTATTATGAGAGATTTCGAAAAAATTAGTTTCAACCAATTTAAAAAAGACGTCGCGGACGACCGCGCGCTCTATGAAAGCTTTGCTCTGCCAATGCGAAAAACCAGCAAGGCTGCCGGCTACGATTTCGCGCTTCTTCATGACCTTACCATCAACCCGGGCGAGATCGTTAAGCTTCCTACCGGTGTCAAAAGTTTCTTTGCCTCAGATGAAATGCTACTAATTATTGTTCGCAGTTCCACCGGCTTTAAATATAATATCCGCCTTGTTAACCAGGTCGGCATAATTGATTCCGACTATTATAATAACCCGGACAACGAAGGCCACATCTTTATTAAAATCCAAAACGAAGGCGATAAAGCCGTCTCATTTAAGGCTGGCGACGCCGTCGCTCAGGGTATTTTTGTAAAATATCTTGCCACCAACACCGAGCGCACTATCGACGCTAGCCGCGGTTCAAAGTATTAATTATTTCTTTTTCCCCTGTTCTTGATGTTCTTTTTCGTTCAAGCGGTGAAGTAGTTTGGCCCTTGCATGGGACGTAAAAATTTTACTCAGCCAAGAGCTCTTCGGTGTCTGGTTTTTGGAGGTCAAAATCTCCACGATGTCGCCCTGTTCAAGTTTTTTATTAAGGTTGGACATCTTGCCATTAATCTTTACGCCCACCACGTGGTCGCCAATTTCCGAGTGCAAACGGTATGCAAAATCTAGCGGCAACGACCCCTTAGGGAGGTCCACGATATCGCCCTTCGGCGTGTATACAAAAATTTTATCCGCAAATAGGTTGAGCTTGAGCTTCTCAAGGTCTACTTTCTTACCCTCGCGAAGCTTAGCTGCCGTCTGTTGCAACTCCGTAATCCAGAGCAAATTCGTCGGTAGATGCTCGATTTTCCCGGCCTTGTAGTTCTCTGTTACCTTCTGCTCGTTGTAATAAAAGCTAGCCGCAAGACCACGCTCGGCGTACTCATGCATCTCGCGCGTGCGAATCTGGAATTCCACCACCCGCTTATCCTCAGTAATCACCGTGGTGTGAATCGACTGGTAACCATTCTGCTTCGGCATCGCGATATAATCCTTCACGCGACCTTCCATCGGCGTATAAAGCGAGTGAATCACGCCAAGCACCAGATAACAAGTCGTCACATCCTCCACAATAATACGAAGCGCAGTGAGGTCATAAATCTCGTTGATGTTTTGGTTGTGCTTGGCCATTTTCTTGTGAAGGGAGTAAATCGATTTCACGCGGCCCGAGAGCTCAAACTTAATTTTCTCTTTTTTAAGCGCCTCCGAAATCTCGCCCTCAATCTTTTTCAAGCTTTTAGCGGCCTGGCGGTTGTGCTCTTCAATCAAATTTTTGAGGTAATCATAGCGCTTTGGATCCACATATTTAAAGGCCAAATCGCTCATTTCCACCCTGAGCTGCCCCATGTTAAGCCTATCGGCTAGCGGTGCAAACACCTCGAGAGTTTCTTTAGCAATCTTTTTCTGCTTGTCTGGCGGCAATGCCGACAGCGTACGGATATTATGTAAGCGATCCGCAAGCTTAATGATTAGCACGCGAATATCTGCCCCAAGCGCAATCAAAAGGCGTAAAAAGTTATCCTTCGTCTCTGGAAGATAGGTATCAATGTCACGCATCCCGGCACGCGCGGTCGAAAGCTTGGTCACGCCATCCACCAAAAACGCCACCGATTCGCCAAATTCCTTCCTGATGTCATCAAGTGTTACCGAGGTATCTTCCACCGTGTCATGCAAAACACCCGCGATAATCGTGTCCTCATCCATTCCCCACTCTTCAAGAATCTTCTTTACGGCCATCGGATGCACAATATATGGCTCACCGGTCTTCCTAAATTGGCCCTCGTGGGCCTTCCTCGCTAGCTCTACTGCCTTTAAAATTCGTTCTGATTCTTTTGGTTTTTCCATTTTTTAGCCTAACCTTTTATTGTAACACGCTTATGCTAAAATGTCAACCCTAAGCCTGTAACTTCAAAATCAATTCCCTTAAATCTTGTTCGTTTTTGCATTTAAACGTCAAGCTGCGGCCCGAAACTCTGGCCACCGCATTATATTTGGCAGACAAAGCATCCTCGTCTTTGCGGTAGGCATCGCTTTTTACTAATCTAGCTGAGCTCTTTTTCTTGTTCTCTGCTACATAGCGCTCTACTTTGCGCGCCGTCCAGCCTTCATCCACGATTTTTGGCAAAACTTTGCGCATCATCGTTTCATCCATCGTCACGAGCGGGCGCATCACGCCCTCAGACAACTTTTCTTTGACCATGGTTTTCTTAACGTCATCTGGCAAATTCAAAAGGCGCATCGTGTTAACCACCGAAGCCTCACTTTTGCCCACACGCGACGCAATATCCTTGGCGGTCAAATTAAACTGCGTTTTGAGTTTGGCATAGGCCGTCGCGAGCTCAATTGCATTCAAATCTTCACGTTGAGCGTTCTCGATAATCGAAAGCTCCAAGCGATTTTGCGTATCAAGCGAACGAATGATTGCTGGGATCTTGGTGAGACCAGCCATCTTAGAAGCGCGCCAGCGGCGTTCGCCAGCCACAATCTTGTATTTACCGTCTTCGCGCGTTACCACGATTGGTTGCAACACGCCATGCTCTTTGATTGATGCCGCCAAAGCCTCAATGGCTTCCTGGCTAAACTCTTTGCGTGGCTGCTCTTCGTCGCGCACCACCTCAGAAATTGGGAGCTCTTTTAGCTCACTCGACTTTTTATCCTCAATTGCGGTTGGATCAAACTCATCGTCGATTAATTCGGTAGGAATCAAACTATCAAAACTGCGGCCTAGGCCCTTTCCCAAACTCATTTCGTTCTCCCTTCTACCTCTTTAGCGAGGTCGCGATAGGCTTTTGCGCCCTTCGAAAACTTATCATACGCACCCACCGGCACTCCATGACTTGGCGCCTCCGCCACCCGCACATTGCGCGGAATCGTGGTGTTAAAGACCAATTTTTTGAAGTATTTGCGAATCTCGTCGAGCACCTGCGCCGAAAGCGACGTACGTTTGTCATACATCGTAGCAAGCACACCGAGTAACTTAAGGTTTGGATTAGCCTGTTTCATCACCAATTTCATGCTTTCAAGCAACTGTGCCACGCCCTCAAGTGCGTAAAACTCGGTTTGCACTGGTAACAGCAAGTAATTTGACGCAATCATGCCGTTCACGGTAAGAAGCGACAAGGACGGTGGCGAATCAATAATAATATAGTCATATTTATCGACAACTTTACGCACTGCGTCGCGCAGGCGCACGAATTTGCGCTGCATCGAAGTCATCTCTACCTCGGCGTTGGCAAGTTCTGGCGTAGCCGGAGCAAGATCAAAATTTTTATACTTGGTTTCACGGATAGCATCCGTGATCTCGGACAAGCCCATCACCACCTCAGTCATGGTAACACCCAGCGCCTCGGCGTTGTTTTTCTCAATACCAAGACCCGAAGTAGCGTTTCCCTGCGGATCAAAATCAATTAAAAGCGTCTTGAATTTGTCTTTTGCAAGGTAATAAGCCAGGTTAACGGCCGTGGTGGTTTTACCAACACCGCCTTTTTGGTTAGTCACACATATTACCTTCGCCATAATGTCTATATTATAACACGCAAAAACCGCGCGCGTCAAAAAGGGCAGCTACTGCTGCCCTTCGATACTTATTTTAATTAGCCACCAAAATACCTTATTGTGACTAACTGAACCACCGTTCCTTCTGAAATACTTCCTTTGATTCTCCTTATCAAATCCCTCTCAGAAAAACGGTGCGCTTGGCTAAAGATTACTTGCTCCTCTTTCACCTTCACGTAAAACCAATCCGGCGGCATTTCGGTTGGCGAAACCTGAAATTCACCACTAAAGCCCTTCCTCAAAAACTCTTTAAAGGCCTGTATGATTATCTCTCGATCTTTCCAAGTCAATATCTTGCCGCTAATCTTTCTTACTCTCAATTCTTTAATATAATCATTCTTTCCATATAGCCCAAGCACGTTGCACCTCCAAAGTACAAAGCTATACCTAGAATCTAGGCACGCCTGCATATTATAACATAAAACCGCACAAAAAACCAGCCCATTAGCGGGGCTGGCCTTGATGCATTAAGCAATTTTCGTGATTTCGATTTCCGAATATTTCTGGCGGTGACCAGTTTCGGTGTGAACACGTTTTTTGGAGTGATAACGGATGACGCGAACTTTGTCGCCGGCAACCTTTGGTTCCACCACTTTAGCTGAAACCTTCACGCCCTTAACGGTTGGAGTGCCGACAGTAGTCGTATCGCCATCGATAAGAAGCAAAGCGTCAGTTTCGAGCTCTTTAGTGCCTTCCGGGAGGAGGTCCACCCGTAGGGTCTCTTTCTCTTCGACGAGATATTGTTTCCCGCCAACGAGGATAACTGCTTTCTTCATATTAATCCTTAGTTAATTAACTTTGCCTATTTTACCACACTTTTCCCTTTTTGTGAAGAGTAAAAACACCCAGGCCTTGAGGGCACTGGGTGTTTTAGTTTTTAGGCTCAGATTAGGCGTTCAATGCGCCGCCGTCAGTTTTATCTTGGCCGTCCGTTCCGTTATCGATTGGATCAGCGGTTCCTTCCATCACACCAGCCGTCATTTTCTTAAGGCTGCGCTTTGCGAGGATAAGATAAATCGTACCACCAGTAATACCAGTTACAATCATTGCAAACATTGCGATTTCAAGTGGACCAGTATCTGGGATCTTCTTGCATTCTTCCATTTCTGGATTGGTTTTACAAGTTTTTTCCGGTTCTGGCTCAGTACATTCTTCGTCAGCTTTCTTTACTGTTACCTTAACATCGCTGGTTTCTTCTGTATTTTTGTCGTCACCCTTATAGGTAATCTTTGCTGTATTGGTAAGTTCTTTGCCCTTACAGTCAAAGTTCTCCCCTGCTTTAACCTTATAAACGATCTCGACATATTCTTCAGGAGCTAACACCTCGATACTAACTTCCAAGCTTTCAAGAGCAGTAGCTTTTCCTGAATCAGCTACATTTTCGCCAAAACGAGCGATCGTTGCGCTACCTTCTACAAGGGTCAAGCCCTCAGGCAATTTATCATCGACTGCAATATGGCCAACATACAAATCGCCAACATTTTTAACCGTGATCTTGAACGTTGCAGTTTCGCCTGGCAAGATTTCAGCTTTGTCTTTATAAGTTTTACCATCGTTTACGGATACTTCCTTTTTCACAGAAGCCTTAGTAATCTGGGTGCATTCGTCACCAGTCTTACGTACAGTCACAGAAGCTTGGTCCTCATCGGTAATACCAGCCGCAGTGATGCCGTCGTAAGTGATTTTTGCGGTATTAGTAATCTCTTTGCCAGTACAGTCAAAATCGGTTCCGGCTTTGGCCTTATATCTTATATATACGGTTTGGCCAGAGCCAATCGTTCCGAGGTTATATTCGCTACTGTCAGTTTGCTTGTCCCAAGTGGTTGAGCCTTTTTTGGAAAGTTCAACGCTACCAGGTACCAAGGTCAAACCTTCTGGCAAGCTATCATTAAGAATTACGTGAGTAAGTTCTTTTTGGCCAATGTTGTTAACTTCTACGAGGAAGGTGACTTCTGCACCTGGCTCGATAGTAACGCTCTCTTTGTAGGTTACGCCATTGTCGACAGAAACAGTTTTGTTGACTTCGCCTTCGTATTTAGCAGCCTGCAAGACGTATGTCACAATACCGTGATATGGTTCACAGCCATACACATAGCCGCTACCAAATCCGGTCGCTGCATTGCCATTGATACCATCGGCAAAACCGAGATAAATACCGGTATCAGTAAAGATACTATCAGCAATATTTCTCTTGTCTACCACCATTGGTTCGTTTTCGTGGCCTTCAGCTAGTGGCAAAACCTTGCCGCTTTCGCTCATCCAACCCACGTTATAGTGTCTACCACTACCTGCTACATAGCTCAAAGCAATTTGCTCTTTATCGGTATTAGTAAGATAGGCTTTTGCCCAAACGCTGCTTTCCTCTTCATCCCAAGACCAAGTGTCGTCGCTGTTTTTATGCTTTTTAACCCAGTTGATGCTAGCTTCAATTTCGCCGCGTTGGCCAAGGATCAATTCAGGATAAGAAGAACGCATTCTGGTATTCTTGGCTACGCCGCGCACATTGTAAGCAGAAGTGTTGAAGGTGCTGGAAGCATTGTTGTGGTAGTAAATATACACCATGTATTGCTCGCCCGGCTCAACCTCGACGCTCTGCTTGAATTCAAGCACACATTCACCAGTTTTGGCCTCGCCTTCAACTGCGACTTTGTCTTTATCACAGTTACTTGGAATGTGCGCAACTCTTACGAACTTACGCTCATCGCCAAGGGTTGGGTTGTCGGTGATTGAGTTAAATACTGCGTACTCTGCTGGGTGAGCCATCGTGTAAGTATCACGCTCGTCGCCCCAAGTTGGCTCATCAGCTAAAACTGCTGCTGGCAAGAAAGCCGCCCCGAACAGTATAGCAAGAGCAATCGTTTTGATGATTTTGTGGTTTCTTATTTTCATATTTTCCTTTCTCACCCTTTAATTAGCGTTTCTTAAATCTTCGATTGCGCCACCTAAGAGCTCGTCTTCATCTTGAGCTCTTTGAGCTATTACTTCTTCAGTTTGTTTAACTGCGGCCCGTGCTGCTGCTTCTTCTTGTTGGGCTCTAGCCGCTTCAGCTGCTGCTTCCTCGGCTCTTTGTTGTGCCAATCTTGCGGCTTCTAGATCTGCCGCTTCTTGTCTGGCTGCCGCTGCTTCCTGTGCTCTTCTCGCGGCTTCGGCTTCAGCTTGCTGTCTGGCTGCTTCGGCTTCGGCTGCTTTTCTAAGGGCTTCTTCATGAGCTAATCTTTCTGCAGTTTCTTGCTCGGTTCTAATTCGAATTGCTTCTGCGTTTTCGGCTGCAATTCTATTAGCTTCTTCTTGTGCATCAATGTCTGGCTTATAGACGCCGGTTGGCTCATTTAAGTTTTGGCTATAGTCATTGGCTGCGCTTACGTTCACTTCCTCAGCTGCCGGTACTACCTGACCACCTCTCTCAACGGTTCGAGTTGCTGCCTCGTTGGTGACAATGTCGCCAGCGCCAGCATCATCTTTCGGTAAGGTTGGCACTGTGTTACCTTGGTTTACATCAAGTTTTTCAATTTCGACTCTGTCAACTCCGGCTTCCTTAGCAATCTCATCATTAACCGCCGCATCCATTTCTCTCA